>JBPOIX010000135.1:0-4247 GCA_052034175.1 Actinomycetota bacterium | reverse complement strand
CCAGGCGGAGCGCTGGGCGGCCCTCGGTGTCCGTGCTGACACCTACCAGGCGGCCGGGCATGGTGCGCGCCAGACCCTCGTGGGTGGCCATGAACGCCGCGTGCGGGCCACCGAAGCCCATCGGCACACCGAAGCGTTGTGCCGAGCCGATGGCGATGTCCGCCCCCAATTCGCCGGGCGGGGTGATGGCCACGCAGGCCAGCAGGTCGGTGGCAACGACCACCACCACGCCGAGATCCTTGGCCCGGGCGATGGTGGCTCGCCAGTCCGGCACGGCGCCGGTAGAGGTCGGCAAGCTGAGCAGCACGCCGAAGCAGGCTGCGGAGCCGGAGCTGTCGGCGAGCGCCTCGACGTCGCCGACAGCGACCTCCCAGCCCATCGGCTCCGCACGGGTCCGTAGGACGTTGATCGTCTGCGGGTGGGTGTCGTGGTGCACGAGGAAGGTGTTGCCCACCACCTTCGAGGTACGGCGGGCCATCGCCATCGCCTCGGCGGCTGCGGTGGCCTCGTCGAGCAGGGATGCGTTGGCCAGCGGGAAGCCAGTGAGCTCGGCCACCATCGTCTGGTAGTTGAGCAGTGCCTCCAACCTGCCCTGGCTGATCTCCGGCTGGTATGGCGTGTAGGCCGTGTACCAGGCCGGGTTCTCCAGCACATTGCGCAGGATCACCGGGGGAGTGACGGTGCCGTAGTAGCCCTGCCCGATCAGGCTCGTTCGGTGGCGGTTCTTCGCTGCCAGCCCGCGCAGCTCGCCCAACACGTCGTCCACAGTGCGCGGCCCCGGCAGCCCCAGCCGTTCGCCGAGGAGGATCGACGCCGGCACGGTCTCCGCCAGCAGTTGGTCCATCGAGTCCACACCGATGACCTGCAACATGTGCACGGCGTCGGGTGGGGTGGGGCCGAGGTGACGACCGACGAAGTCGTCGGTGGCCTCGAGTTCGGCGAGGGTGGGGCGAGCGGACACGGGACGACCTCCATGCGACAGGGCGCGTTCGGTTGGGGTTCCCCCGCTGTCCTGTTGCCTGAGAGCTTCTCCGCCCGTGGGCGGGTTTCCCCGTCGGCGAGCCGGTCGAGGCCGGCTTCTTTCCAGCGTGCCCACCCGGGCGGTCCGTTGGCCTGAGAGATTCCGGGGAGGTTGCTCCTTCGGCGCTTCCGTGCTGGCGGCACGGCGGGCTCTCCCGACCGGGTGTTCGTTGTGGCGCTCTCGACCTTACCCGTTGTGGCAGCGGGCCTAGGAGATGGCGCGCCGAATTGAGTAGCGGTCTACTCATGACACGGCCGGACGGCTGGCGCACGATGCCAGGACACCGACCGAGGAGGCTCACCATGGGTTTGTTCAAGCAGATGAAGGACATGAAGGACACGGTTGCCGCCGCACCCGGCATGATCAATCAGGCCAACCAGATGGCCGCCAACGCGCAGGCGATGCAGGCCCAGATGATGGCCCAGCAGCAGGCGATGATGCAGCAGGCCGGCGCACAGCCGGGCGTCAACCCGTCGATGGTGGCGCCAGGCGGCAACCTCGAGCCGATCGCCGGCGTGGACATCACCACCTACGCCCGCATCGTGAAGGCAATCGCCCCGCTCAACTACGACCAGTCCCTCCTGCCGGGCATCGCCGCGTCGCACGGCATCGATGCCGCCTCGTGGCAGGCCGCGCACGACGGCTGGAACGCCCGCATCCAGGGCGAGCCGGGTGTGGCCAAGGCGTTTTCGGACGTCTACCGGAGCGTGTGACATGGGGTTCTTCAAGGACCTCAAGAAGCTCAACGACCAGAGCAAGGACATTCGCGAGCAGTACCCCGTGCAGCAGCAGCTGGCGAACGCCCAGGTCAGCATGGCGGCGGCGAACCAGATGATGGCCAGCATGGCTGCAGGTTCGATGGGCGCGACCATGGCCGTCACCAATGGCACCGACGCGGTGGCCACCGTGACCTCGGCCCAGCAGACCGGGGCGATGATGAACTACAACCCGGTCGTCCAGCTGGAGCTGATGGTGATGATGCCGAGCGGCGTGCCGATGCCGGTGACCCGCCAGGAGATGGTGATGCAGTTGCATCTCGCCAAGTGCCAGCCCGGCCAGCGGCTGAAGGTCAAGGTCAACCCCGCCAACCCCAACGAGCTGTGGATCGACTGGGTGACACCGGTCTGAACGAACCCGGCGGGACCTCGACCAGGCGTGGGCTCCGACCCCACCTGGTCGCCGTCAAGGCGTGACGGGAGCGCGCTGACGGGTGCGGTTCGCCGGCCGTGAGCATGTGCCGCGGCCGGTGAACCGTGCTACTCGACGGTGCCGTAGGCGCCGACCTCGCCCGTTGCAGCGGCCGCTTCCACCTGCTCGACGGCGGCGCGAAGGTCGGCGGCGAAGGCTGGAATCAGGCCGTCGTGCACGGCGTTGACGGTGCAGTGCAGCGATGGGGGAGGGCCTTGGCGGTCCACGTACCAACCACGGCGCCACAATTCGTCGGCCACGGCGTACACGTCGAAGCGGGCGGGGTCGGCTGCACCGAACGCCACCAGCGTGGTGTCCGGCTCGGCGCGTAGGGCCAGCTGCGGGATGGAGCGGATGACCCCCACCAACTCCTCACACGCTCGCCGCGCCGCAGCGGTGACCCGCAGGTAGCCGTCGTCGCCGAGGTAGTGGAGCACAGCCCACGCCGCCGCCCACGGGCCACCGCTCTTCGTGCCCAGCACCGCAGGGGAGCCGTAGACGCCACCGAGCCAGTTGTCCGTGACATAGGTCTGGTAGGCGCGCAGGCGCTTGTCGCGGTGCAGGATGACCGAGGCACCCTTGGCGGTGTACCCGTACTTGTGCAGGTCGACGGACATGCTCGTCACGCCCGGCACGGCGAAGTTCCACGGGGGAATGGCGTGGCCGAGGCGCTCGAGGTAGGTCAGCGTCACGCCGCCCATGCAGGCATCCACATGGCAGTTGATGTCCCGCTCGGCGGCCAGTGCGGCGATCTCCTCGATCGGGTCCACCACGCCTTGCGGGTACTGGGGCGCGGAGCCGACGAGCAGCACCGTGTTCTCGTCCACTGCGTCAGCCATCGCGGCAGGGTCGGCCCGCCAGTCTGCACGGACGGGGATGCGCCGGCTCTCCAGCCCGAAGTAGTAGCAGCCCTTCTCGAAGGCGGCATGGGCGCTGGCGGGCAGCACCACGTTCGGCCGGTCGATGCCTTTCTCCTTGCGGCCGCGCTCGCGGGCGGCCTTCACCGCCATCAACAGGCTTTCCGTGCCGCCAGTGGTGAGAAAACCCGCCGCCTCCGGCCCGGCCTGCAACCAGCCTGCCACCACGTCGCACACCTCCGCCTGGATGCGCCGCAGGCTGGGGAAGGCATCGGTGTTCAACCCGTTCTCCACGCCGAAGCCCTGGTAGGCCTCCTGCGCCACGGCGAGCACGTCGTCGCCGGCGTGGTAGGCGAGGGTGAAGGCCCGCCCGTCGTGCCAGCGAACATCGCCCGCCTTGTAGCCCTGGAGGGTGGTGAGCACGTCGTCGTGGCTCATGCCGTGTTGAGGGAGCACCATGGCCGCACGGTACACGGGTTACCGTGGCACCTCGTGCCCCTCCCCGTGCCCACCCGAGCCGACTTCCAGCTCGACCCCGACCTCGTCTTCCTCAACCATGGCTCGTTCGGTGCAGTCCCCGCGGTCGTCCAGGCGGAGTACCAGGCGCTGCAGCAGGCGATGGAACGCAACCCGGTGGAGTGGCTCGGGCGGCGCAGCGACGAGTTGCTCGGCGCGGCGCGTGCACGGCTCGCAGCCTTCGTGGGTGCCTGCGCCGACGACCTGGTGTTCTTTCCCAACCCGACCACCGCGGTGAACATGGTGGTGCGCTCGCTCCACCTGGAGCCTGGCGCCGAGGTGCTCACCACCGACCACGAATACGGGGCGATGGTGCGGACCTGGCGCAAGTGGTGTGCGGAGGCCGGGGCGCACTGGGTGCCGGTTCACATTCCGCTGCCGGTGACCACTCACGAGGACTTCGTCGAGCGCGTGTGGGCCGCGGTCACGCCGCGGACACGGGTGCTGTTTCTGAGCCACCTCACCAGCGCCTCCGCGCTCGTCTTCCCTGTGCAGGAGCTGTGCCGCCGGGCGCGTGAAGCTGGGATTCTCACGATCATCGATGGTGCGCACGTACCGAACCACCTCCCGCTCGATCTGGCCACGCTCGGCTGCGACGTGTACACCGGGGCGCTGCACAAGTGGCTCAACGCGCCGAAGGGCTGTTCGTTCCTGTGGGCCACGCC
>JBPOIX010000207.1:0-6347 GCA_052034175.1 Actinomycetota bacterium | reverse complement strand
TCAGCGCCAGGTGCAGGCACACTCGGCCGCCGAGGCTGTACCCGAGGTAGCTGGCTGGGCCGCCGACTGCGGCCACCAGATCCGCGATGCGCCGCAGATCGGCGCGCACCCCGCTCGAGTTGCCGTGCCCAGGGAGATCGAGGATCACGACCTGGTAGCCGTCGGCCGCAAATCGCTCGGCCAGCGGCTTCATCGAGTCGCCGGTCTGGGTGAATCCGTGCAGGAACACCAGGCGCTCAGCGCCGTCGGGGCCGCACTGTTCGGCGGCCAGCGGCCCGGCGAGAGGGTGCCAACGGGGGGCAGACCCGTCGGGCTCAGACATCGCACGCCTCGTCGCGGCAGGCAGCACCGGCGGAACCGTGAGCGGTGGCGTCGGCCTCGGCCCCGGCGTCGGCCTCCGCGGCCCGCTTCGCCAGCAGGCGGCGGATGACGGTGACGAAGGTCTCCGGGTCCTGGGCGCCAGGGATGGCCCACTTGCCGTCGAGCACGAAGGTGGGCACGGCGGTGATCTCCGCATCGGCCGCGGCGCGCAGTTGCTCCAGGACCTGCACGGTTCCGTCGTCGCTGTCGAGGAATGCCCGCACCCGGTCGGTGGGCATGCCGACGTCGGCCGCGCACGCCGCGAGCACTTCCGGGTCGCCGACGTCGAGGCCGTCGCAGAAGTAGGCCCGCAGCAGCCGTTCCTTCAGGGCGACCTGGGCGCCCAGCCCCTCGGCGACCCACAGCAGGCGGTGGGCGAGGAGCGTGTTCGCACGCAGGGCACGATCCATCCGGAACTCCAGGCCTTCGCCGGCGGCGACCGTGGAGACGTGCTCGATGATCTGTGCCGCACGCTCGGGGCCGCCGAACTTCTTGGCGTAGGCCTGGATGACAGGTGTGGCTGCGCCGGGCGATGCCGTGGGGTCGAGCTGGTAGGCGCGGTAGACGACCTGGAGATCGACCTCGCCCGCCAGTTCGGCGGCGGCCTTCTCGAATCGTCGCTTGCCGATGTAGCACCAGGGGCAGACGACGTCGGACCAGATCTCCACTTGCATGGTGGGAGGCGGTGCAGCACGCATGGTGGGAGGCTACGCCCGTATCGTGACCCGTATGACGCCGGCCGACGTGCAGGTCACCTTCTGCGCCACCCTCACCGATCAGTGGATCCGCATGGGAATGCGCCACGCCGTGGTTTCCCCGGGGTCGCGCAGCACCCCGATGGCGTTGGCCCTGGCGGCGCGCCACGACGTGGCAGTGCACATGGTGCACGACGAACGGGCCGCAGCCTTCCTGGCCCTCGGAATCGGGTTGGCGACAGGAACACCGGCAGCGTTGCTGTGCACGAGCGGCACGGCCGCGACCCATTTCCACGCCGCGGTGGTCGAGGCGGACCTCTCCGGTGTGCCGATGGTGGTGCTCACCGCGGATCGCCCGGCGGAGCTGCACGGAATCGGGTCCCCGCAGACCATCGACCAGGCGGAGCTCTACGGCGACGTGGTGCGCCTCTACGCCGACCCTGGGGTGCCGTCGGGTGAGGGTGCCGACGAATGGAGGGCGATGGCCGCCCAGTGGTGGCTGGCGGCCACTGGCGACGACCCCGGCCCGGTGCATGTGAACCTGCCCTTCCGCGAGCCCCTCGTGGGGCAGGCGGGCCCGCTGCCGAACCCGGTGCCCGTCGCCACGCCTGCTGCGGAGGGCTGGTTCCTCAGTCGCTTGGAACCAGAGGCGCTGGCCGAGCTGCTGGCCGTGCCCCACGGTGTGATCGTGGCCGGGCGCGGAGTGGATCGCCCGGAGGCGGTCGGTGCCCTTGCGGAGGCGCTCGGCTGGCCCATCCTGGCCGACCCCCGCTCGCGCTGCCGCCATCTCCCGCAGGCGATCTGCGCCTTCGACCCCGTGCTGCGGCACGCGCCGTTCGCCGAGGGCCAGCGGCCGACCACTGTGCTCCACCTCGGCGAGCCGCCGGCCTCCAAGGTGCTCGGGCAGTGGCTGGCGGCCTCGGGAGCCGTGCACGTGCAGGTCCATTCGCAGCGCCGCACGATCGACCCGTTGCAGATCATCACCGAGAGGGTCTTCGGCCTTCCTGGCGACGTGTGCGACGTGTTGCTACCCCACGTCCAGGCGGCACGCGACACGGGGTGGCTGGCGCGGTGGCAGCGCGCAGAGCTCGCGGCGCAGCGGGCGATCGGGGCATGGGTTGCGGCCCAGCCGGCGCTCACCGAACCCGCCGTCGCCCGCCTGCTGAGCACCGTGGCAGCCCACCTGGTGGTCTCGTCCTCGATGCCGGTGCGGGACGTGGAGTGGTTCGGCGCTGCGGGGTTCACCCGCGTCGACTCCAACCGGGGTGCCAACGGCATCGACGGGGTCATCGCCACTGCAGTCGGTGTGGCGGCGGGCACCGACGAGCCCACGGTCTGCCTCCTCGGTGACGTGGCGTTCTGCCACGATCAGTCTGCGCTCACTGCATTGGCGGCGCGCCAGTTGCCGCTGACCATCGTCGTGGTGGACAACGACGGCGGTGGCATCTTCTCGTTCCTCCCGCAAGCGACGGCCTTGAGCACCGAGCGGTTCGAGCAGCTCTTCGGCACCCCGCACGGGACGGACATCATCGGCCTTGCGCGGGCACATGGCCTGGGCGCCCGCACCGTGGAAACGGCGGCCGACCTCGTCGCCGCAGTCGGAGATCGCGAATGCCGGGTGGTGCGCGTCGTCAGCTCCCGCGACGCCAACGTCGGCCACCACGACGCTCTCTACGAGGCAGTGGCGGTGGCGCTGGCAGGCTCTACGGCCTGACGATGGCGCTGAGCATGGCCTGGAACTTGGCCTGCGTTTCGGCGAGTTCGGCCATGGGGTCGCTCTCGGCGACGATGCCGCCGCCGGCCACCAACCGGGCCTGACGGCGGTCCGCCGACAGTTCGGCACAGCGAATGGCGACCGCCCAGGTGCCGTCGCCGGCGGCGTCCACCCATCCGACTGCGCCGCCGTAGCGACCGCGGACGAACCCTTCGGCCTCGGCGATCAACCGCAGGGCCTCTGCGCGGGGGAACCCGCCGAGCGCCGGCGTGGGGCAGAGGGCGCGGACGAGTTCGAGCACATTCGGGCGGGGGTCGCTGAGGTGGCCCTCCATCGCCGTGCCGAGGTGTTGGACGTTGGCGACGGTGACGATGCTCGGCTCGGGCTCCCAGTCCAGGTAACTGCACCAGGGAAGCAGGGTGTCGTGAATCATGTCGATGACCACACGGTGCTCGATCTGGTTCTTCTCGCTGGCCAGCAGTTCGGCTGCCGCCCTGGCATCGGCCTCCGGGTCGCCCGTGCGAGGGGTGGTGCCTGCCAGCGGGTGCGAACGCACCCGGTTGCCGTCCACCGCCACCAGCAGCTCGGGCGATGCACCAATGAAGCCGTCCATGCTGTAGCGGTAGCTGCGGCCGAACATCGCCTTCAGCCGCAGGAGCACCGAGTGCACGTCGATCGGGTGCTCGCTGCGAACGTCGATCTCGCGGGCGATGACCGCCTTGGTGAGCGACCCGGAGCGAACCGCGTCGCGCGCCGTGGCGACAGCGGCGAGGTAGTGGTCGGTGGGGGTGCGCGGGGTGACGGTGAAGGCCTGCGCGGAGGGTTGCGGCGGTGGGGTGACGGCGATGTCCGGCGCGGTGTCGTCGATGGTGGTGACCCAGCGCCGGCCGTCGGCGGCCTTGCCGACCAGCAGCGACGGAATGACGACCTCGCACGAAAGGTGCGGCTCGAAGGGCACGACTCCGAAGGCGATGGGGTGCACCCCGCCGACGCGGTCGTCGTGCGCGATGGCCCCGAGCAGGGCCGGAACGGCGGCCAGGGGCACCCTGGCGGCCACCCCGCGGGCGGCGAAGCCGACCCCGTCGCGCACGAACAGCGACCCGTCGCCGGCAGCGATGCCGTTGAGGTCGGGGTCGCCGTCGCAGACCTCGGCCAGGGGGCGTGTGACGGCGCGCATGTCAGTCGCGGGTGCCGACCATCAGCTGGGTGAGGCCGCCCGAGAGCTGGTGGTGCTCCGCGTCGCCGAAGCCCGCGGCCCGCAGGAGCGCCACGAGCTCGGCTCGCGCCGGCAGGTAGGACACGCTCTTGGGCAGGTAGCGATAGGCGGCGCCGTCGCTGAGCAGCGCCCCGATGCGCGGCACGACCTTGCCGAAGTAGATGTTGTTGCCCCAGCGGATGACCGGGTTGTGCGGCACCCCGACATCGAGCAGCGCGATGCGGCCCCCCGGGCGCACGACACGGGCCAGTTCGGCGAAGAACGACGGCAGGTCGACCAGGTTGCGGAGCGCGAACCCGCAGGTGGCACCATCCACGGAGCCGTCGGCCAGGGGAAGGCGGAGGATGTCCGCCTGGCACCGCGGCGCGCCGCTGCGGTCCGCGGCCAGCATGCCGAAGCTGAGGTCGAACGACAGGGGCTGCAGCCCGGCACGTTCCAGATCGATGCAGAGGTCGCCCGTGCCGGAGGCAAGGTCGATGACGGTACTGGCCGGGGGCAGCGCCAAACGACGGACGGCCGTGCGGCGCCAGCGAACGTCCAGGCGGAACGTCATGATCCGGTTCACGAGGTCGTACCGCGGGGCGATGGTGTCGAACATCTCGCGGACGGCGGCCACCTTGGCGTCGCCCTGCGGAAGCTGCTCGGTGTCCCAACTCCTGGTGGCCGTGGGGGCGGAGGCAGGAGCGGCGGGGGTGGTCTCGGCCGTCATCGCCGCCAGGCTACGACGCCAGGTGCCCAACCGGGGCTCTCCACGGCGAGGGTCGACGCTGCCGTGTGCCACGATTCGGGAATGAGCAACGAGCTGTGGCGTAACGGAGCACTCGAGTTGGCGGGGATGATCGCCCGCAAGGAGGTCTCGAGTCGGGAGGTCGTGCAAGCGCACCTGGATCGCATCGACGCGGTGAACCCCGCGGTGAACGCCATCGTGCGCCGGATGGATGGCGAGGCGCTGGCCGCGGCCGACGCTGCCGACGCGGCGCTCGCGGCTGGTGAGTCCTACGGCCCCCTCCACGGTGTGCCGATCACAGTGAAGGAGAACATCGACCTGGCCGGCACACCGACCACACAGGCCGTGGTGGCACTGGCGGAAGCGGTGGCGCCGATCGACGCTCCGATCGTGGCGCGCATGCGCCTGGCCGGCGCGATCCCGATGGCGCGTACCAACCTCCCGGACCTCGGCCTGCGCGTCACCACCGAGTCCTCTCTCCACGGCGACACCCGAAACCCGTGGAACTCCACCCGTACCGCGGGCGGCAGCAGCGGTGGCGAGGCCGCCGCGTTGGCCACCGGCATGAGCCCGCTCGGCCTGGGCAACGACATCGGTGGCTCGCTGCGCAACCCGGCCCACTGCTGCGGGATCACTTCCATCAAGCCGACGAGCGGCGTGGTGCCCAGCGCCACCGTCATCCCGCCCACGGAGATGATGTTGTCCGGTCAGATCATGCTCACCGACGGCCCGATGGCCCGTCACGTGGCGGACGTGCGTGCGGGCTTGATGGCCATCGCCGGGGCCGACGACCGCGACGTCCGTTCCATTCCCCTCACCCTGCACGATCGCCTGGCCGAAGGCGGTCGCCTCCGGGTGGCCGTGCTCGCCGACCCACCCGGTGGCGACACCCACGGCGAGATCTCCGGCGCCATCGTGCGCGCCGCCGACGCGCTCAGCGACATGGGTGCCGAGGTCACCTACGCCACGCCACCGAGCTTCGAGCGTGCGGTGGAACTGTGGGCGCAGTTGCTGGTGGAGGACATCCGCTGGCAGCGCCCGCTGGCGGGCCTGATCATGGGCGAGGGTGGGGTGAAGTTCCTCGACTACGCGTTGCAGCAATATCCGCAGCTGGACACCACGGCGTACCTGCCCCTGCATGCGGAGCGCAGCGGTATCGACCAGGCATGGCACGAGTTCCTCACGGACTTCCACGTGCTCCTCTGCCCGACGTGGGCGCAGCCGGCCTTCGAGTTGGGCCACGACATCAGCTCGTTCGACAACGCCATGGGTGTGCTGCAGCAGATCCGTTCCGTGGTGCCGATGAACCTCCTCGGTATTCCCGCCGCGGTGGTTCCTGTCGGAATGGCCGCCGGGCTACCGGTCGGTGCGCAGGTGGTCGGCCGCCGGTTCGCCGACCTCACCTGCCTCACGGTGGCGGAGATGATCGAGCAGGCGCTCGGCGTGCTCACCCCCATCGACCCGCGTGCGTGAACCTCGGGGCGGTCAGCCTCCGGTGGCCATCTGCTTGGCCCAGCGGTAGTCGGCCTTGCCGCTCGGCGAGCGCACCACGTCGTCCACGTACACGAACGCCTTGGGCAGCTTGTAGCGGGCGATGTGCTGTTCGGCCTCGTGCAGCAGGTCGGCGTCAGTGGC
>JBPOIX010000344.1:0-1759 GCA_052034175.1 Actinomycetota bacterium | reverse complement strand
ATCTCGTCCGGTATGCGCCACAGGATCCAACGGTCATTGCGCCACACCTCGACCAGCCCGAGCGCGGCGGCCTCGTCGTCGCTGAACTGAGGCACCCCGAGGAAGGGGGAGTAGGTGCCGTCGTTCGGTTCGAACAAGTCGTAGCGCTGCAGGTACCAGTCCGCCTCGCGCAGGATGACCTCGGGTTCGCGGCTCTGGACGGCACGCCGGTCCGTCATCAGCGACAACAGCCGGCCTTTGAAGAACGCGACGACATCGTCGGTGGCCGTGTACTGGCGGACCGCGTCGAAGCCGGCGTCCTCCGCGGGTGTGCCGGGGCCGAGCAGCGTCATGCCGGCGTCCGCGTAGCGCTGCGCATCGCGAGCCGCGTACGCGGTGTCGCGGACCGCGTGGCCGAGGCCGAGCACCAGCGGCACCAGCAGCGCCCAGCGGTGCCACGGCTGCGCCCGCCAACGGCCGAGCAGCCATGTCCAGCCATGGAAGGCGAAGAAGAGCAGGAAGGGCACGGCGAGCATGAGGTAGCGGGTGTTCACGGCTCGATGGCTGGCAGCGAGCACGGTGGAGACGACGACGAACACGATCAACGGCTCGTCCTTGTGCGCCCGCAGGAGGGCGATCGCGCCCACCACTGCCAGTGCCAGCAGGGCGCCCACCACCACCGTGGCGCCGTGCCCGATGCCGAGCAGGGTGCCCAACTCGCGGCGATAGGGCCCGGCCAGATGGCGGAGCGATGCGCCGAGCCCGGAGCCCTTGTAGCGCGGAAACAGGGTGCTGGGCAGCAGCAGTTGGAAGGCCAGGCAGGCGCCGAGCAGGGCGAGGTACGGCCGGGCGACCAGCGCGAGTCCTGGGCGGGGCACGGCCTGGCCCTCCGCGGCCGCGGGGGAGCGGCGTGCCTGGCGCCCGTTCCACGCGGCAACGGCCTGCCATGTGGCCATCGCCGCCACGACTGCCATTCCCTCACGTCGGGTGTTGAACACCACTGCGCCCATGGCTGCGAACTGCCACGCCGCGGGCCAGGGGAGGGCCAGCGGCCGATGGCGGCGCTGCAGGTGATCGAGGTGGAGGAGGAAGAGGGTGGCCACGAGCAGGTAGGGCAGCTCGGACATCACCGAGTTGGTGGAGCGCGTGAACCACGCGCTGAGGGAGACGGCGGCGGTGAGCAGGAGCGCTGCGGTGTCGCCGACTCGACGGCGCATGAGCAGTGCGAAGGCCACCGCCCATGTCGAGAGCACGCACACCTCGAACAGCTTCAAGCGGTCCCACGCCGTTGGCCCGAAGGCACGGACGAAGGGCACGGCCAGCAGTGACGTGACCCATGGGTAGGCGACCGGGGTGAACTCGTCGGTGGCCTCCCCGCGGCTGTCGTCGAGGAAGGCGGTGTCCGCCACGACCCGGTCCATGTCGCCGTCCAGCAGGGCTGCGGACTGGCGCAGGTAGAGCGCGTAGTCGTCGCCGTAGTCCATATGCGGCCGCTGCACGGCGAGCGCCGCGGCGGCGGTGACCACCACGAGGATGGCGACCCACCATGCCACCCGTGGGATGCGCGCGAGCGTGGCGAGGAGGCGGCCGAACACGCGGCGAGTGTACCCACCCCGACGTGCTCCCTCCCGGACCCCAGGTGCCAACGGCGTGCGGCGAGGCCAGGCCGGGTTCCGAGTGAGGCGGCCGGGTTCCGAGTGTGGCGGCCGGGTTCCGAGTGGCCGGACCGGGTTCCGAGTGAGGCGGCCGGGTTCCGAGTGTGGCGGCCGGGTTCCGAGTG
>JBPOIX010000105.1:0-6620 GCA_052034175.1 Actinomycetota bacterium | reverse complement strand
CGGCCGTGTGCTGGAGACGGGGCCGACCACCGAGGTGCTCCACCGCCCGCGCCACCCGTACAGCGCGGCCCTGCTCGACGCCTATCGGACCGGGCGCGAGCTGAGGGCGCCGGAGGCCGCCGGGGCTGGGCCGAGCGTCTGCCCGTTCCGCCATCGGTGCGCGGAGGCGTCATCCGATTGCGACGGCGCCATCCCCTGGGTGGACGCCGCCGCGGTTCGATCCGGCAGCTCATGCGTGCACGATGCCCGCCCGTCCGTGTTGTGGGACGCCTCATGACCAGCGGCGGCGGTGCACTGACGGCAGAGCAACTGAGCGTGGAGTACCGCGGCGCCGGCTGGCGCAGCCGCGTGCTTGCCGTTCGGAACGCCACCCTGCGCGTGAACGCCGGCGAGGTCGTGGGTCTGGTGGGTGAGTCCGGCAGCGGCAAGTCCTCTGTTGCCCGGGCGCTGGTGGGCTTGGCGCCGGTGACCGCAGGAGTGATGCAGCTCGACGACACCGTCCTCGGGCCGTCGGCGCCGCGTTCCCAGCGCCGGCTCGTACAGATGGTGTTCCAGAACCCTCGGGCATCCCTCAACCCGCGGCGGACCGTGCGCCAGGCGCTGACGGAAGCGTTGGCGGCCTCGCCGGCCCGGGCAGGTGGGCGCGGCACCGAGACCGCGGAGCACCTGTTGGCTGCGGTGTCGCTCCCCGTCGGCCTGCTGGATCGGCTTCCTCATCAGATGTCCGGCGGGCAGTGCCAGCGCGTGGCAATAGCCCGCGCCCTCGCCGCCCAGCCGCGCTACCTGTTGGCGGACGAGGTGACCGCGGCGCTCGACGCCACCGTCGCGGCGGGGGTTGTCTCGGTGCTGCGGCGGCTGGCGAACGAGCGCCGTGTGGGCGTGCTGTTGATCACCCACGACTTGCGGACCGTGGAGTGGATCGCCGACTCCGTGGCCGTGATGTACCTCGGCGAGATCGTCGAGCAGGGTCCAGCCGCCGACGTGCTCAACCGCCCCCTTCACCCGTATACGGCTGCGCTTCTCGCTGCCCGGCCGAGCCTCCACCACCGGCGCACGGAGCCACTCCCGCTGGTCGGCGACCTCGGCACCCGCGCCGCGGCCGGCTGCCAGTTCGCGCCACGGTGCCCATTCGTCAGCGGCGACTGCCGCACGGTCGCCCCCATCCCCACCCGTCCTCTTGCCGCTACCCACGTGGTCGCGTGCCATCACCCTCTCGTGCCCCACGACGGCGCACCCGCCCGCTGAACACGGGCGCTCACACAGGAGAAACTCGATGCACATCGCTCTGCTCGTTCCACCGGAACCCACGGCCCAGGACTTCGTCGGCCCGTGGGAGGTGTTCGCCAGGTGGCCCGGCGTCTCCTCGCTCCGCCTCGTCGGGGCGCAGCCGGGCATGGTTCGCTGCGACACCGGCATGGAGGTCAACGTGCCGTTCGGCTTCGACGACATCACCGGTGCGGACGTGGTGGTGATTCCCGGCGGCTCCAACCCGTATGCGGCAATGGACGATGTCGCGGCAATCGCCTGGCTGCAGCGTCTTGCGCCGACGGTGAAGTGGTTCGGGTCGGTGTGCACCGGTGCCGCGGTGCTCGCACGGGCAGGGCTGCTCCATGGCAAGCAAGCCACCACTCACTGGGCGTTCCGTGATGAACTGCGGGGGATGGGTGTGGACGTCAGCGACGATCGCGTGGTGGTGGCGGGCAATGTCATCACGTCGGCCGGTGTGACGGCCGGGATCGACATGGCCTTGACGATGACCTTGTTGCAGTTCGGCCAGCAGATGGCCGAGGCCGTCCAGCTGTCGCTGGAGTACGACCCCTGCCCACCCACCGACTCCGGGTCGCCGGCGAAGGCGAACCCGATGGTCAAGAGCCTGGTCGAAGCCGTGCTCACTGCGGGCGTGCTGTCGAAGAACCCGGCGCGGCGGAGCTCCTGATGGACCTCGGGCCGTTCACGTCGGCGATCGAGTGGGCTGCGGCGATCCGCGCCCGGGCCGTCAGCCCTTCCGAGGTGCTGGAGCTGTACCTGGCACGCATCGACCGCTTCGAGGACCGCTTGAACACGTACGTCCTGCGCAAGGACGACGAGGCACGCGCCACCGCGAGAGCGATGGACGACGAGCTTGCGGCCGGGCGCGACGACCTGCCCGAGTTCTTCGGTGTGCCGATGCCGGTGAAGGGCCTCAACGACGTCCGCGGCTGGCCGAACCGTTACTGCTCGCTCGGGGTCCCGGACACGCCTGCAGCGGACGACGATGCCTACGTCGCTCGCTTCCGTGCGGCCGGGTTCGTGTTCACGGGCCTCACCACCGCCCCGGAGTTCGGCTCGGTCTCGGTCACCGAATCCGCCCTGTGCGGCGCGACCCGGAACCCGTGGAACCTCGATCGCTCACCCGGCGGCTCGACGGGTGGTGGCGTTGCCACCCTCGCCGTAGGGGCGGCCCCGATCGCCTACGGCAGCGACGGTGGCGGCTCGATCCGTGGGCCGGCGTCGTTCACCGGGCTGGTCGGCCTCAAGCCCAGCCGCGGCCGTGTCAGCGATGAGTTCACACCGTGGCCTGGCTTCTCCACCGAGGGCACCGTGTGCCGCACGGTGGCCGACGCTGCGGCAACCCTGGACATCCAGGCGGTCATCGACGAACGTCGCTGGTACGTCACCCCGCCGCCTCCGGCACCGTTCCTGCGCGCGCTCGACACCGACCCGGCGCCATTGCGCATCGGTGTGGTGCGGCGGCCGGGCTTCCCGGTCGAGGCCGACACCGAGTCGCTGGCAGCCGTCGACGCGGCTGGCCGGCTGCTGGAGTCGCTGGGGCACCATGTCGTCGAGATCGACCTGGGGTGCGACCAGGAGCTGTTCGAGTACCTGTTCATCACGACGTGGGTGGCGTCGCACGGCACCTTGCCAGGGGTGGACCTCGAGCTGGTGGAGCCGTTGGCTCGCGAACTGCACCGCCGGGCCCAGGAGCTGCCACCCGCCACCGTGTGGGCCGTGCTCGACGGGATGCAGCGGTTGACGGCGCAGTGTGTGCAGCCGTGGGTCTCCGGCACGGTGGATGTCGTGATCACGCCGACCACACCCACCGGTCCACCGCCCATCGGCTGGTTGTTCGAGGAAGTGGACGCCGACCCGATGTCGGTGCTCCGCCGGGCGTACCACCACGCGGGCTTCACTGCGCCGTTCAACATGTTCGGGCTGCCCGCCATCTCCCTGCCGCTCCACATGCGCAGCGACGGCCTGCCGCAAGGGGTGCAGTTCGTCGGCGGCCCACGCGCCGACTGGGCGTTGCTGCAGTTGGCCGGTCAGGTCGAGCGGGCGGCACCGTGGCGCACACGTGTGCCGGCGATGGCGTGGGAAGGTGTGGAGAGCGCCTCGACGAAGGGGGATGGCCGGTGAGTGTCGTCCAGACCGTGACGGGGCCGTGCACCGCCGACGACCTCGGCGTCACCCAGATGCACGAGCACCTGATCTCCGACTTCACGATGTACCTCCCGCCCGAGGGCGAGGCGGACCCGTTCCGCCACCAGTCCGTGTGTATGGGGAACCTGTACGAGATGAAGACGCGGCTGTTGAACGTCGAGGTGCTCAGCGTCAACGACAGCGACACCGCAGTGCATGAGGTCGCAGGCTTCGCTCTTGCCGGCGGCCGTACCGTCGTCGACGCCACCAGCATCGGGATCGGGCGCAACCCGCAGGCGCTGCGTGCGGTCTCGGAGGCCACCGGCGTGAACGTGGTGATGGGCTCCGGCTGGTATGTCGTCGAGTCGATGAACGCCGGCTTCGCCGAGAGGTCGGTGGAGTCGCTCGCGGAGGAGATCGTCGCCGACCTTCTGGAGGGTGTGGGCGACAGTGGCGTTCGTGCCGGCATGATCGGTGAGGTGGGCCTGTCGTGGCCTCACCACCCGCTCGAAGAGCGCTCCTTGCAGGCGGCCTGCATCGCCCAGCAGCGCACGGGCGTTGCCCTGCAGATCCACCCTGGTCGGCACCCGGAGTCCCCGTTCCTGGCGATGGAGGCCGTGCGCCGGTTCGGCGCCGACCCGACACGCACGATCATCTGCCATGTCGAGCGCACCCTCACCGACATCGACGAGATGCTCGCCCTCGCGGCCACCGGCTGCATGCTGGAGTTCGACCTCTTCGGGCAGGAGTCCAGCTACTACTTCGTGCCGAGCTTCACCGGCATGCCCAACGACGCCGGCCGTGTGCGGTTCCTCGATGCGCTCATCAGCGCAGGGCATGCCGACCAGCTGCTGGTCAGCCAGAACATCTGCACCTGCGTCCACCTCACTCGCTATGGCGGCGAAGGCCTGCACCACCTGCTGCACCGCGCGGTGCCGCTGATGCGGCGGATGGGGATGAGCGACGACGACGTGCGTCGGCTGCTCGTCTGCAACCCTGCTCGGGTGCTCACCGGTGCCGAACCGAGCGCACCCGCCGGCCCGCCCCCTTCACTCTGGAGCCCCTCATGAGCCCGATGCCGACCGAAGATCGAATCTGGCTCGCCGCCCTCGCCCTGTTCGCTCGGCAAGGCTTTGCCGGAACGAGCACACGCGAGATCGCCGACGCCTCCGGGCTCACCGCGGGGTCCCTGTACCACTACATGGGCTCGAAGGACGACCTGCTGGAACAGGTGATGCTCGGGGGAATGACCGGGCTGCTGGAGGCCGCGGCAGCGGTGGTGGCGGCGACGGAGCAGCCGCCCCAACGTCTTGTGAGCCTGGTGCAGTTGCATGTGGCAGTGCACGCGCGCCATCGGCTGGAGGCCAAGGTCGTCGACCGCGAGATCGAGCAGCTTCCCCCGGCCACCCGCAAGCGCATCGGGGCGATGCGCGACGAGTACGAAGGTGTGTGGCGTGGCGTGGTGAGCGCCGGAATCGAGGCGGGCGACTTCGGTGTGGCCGACGCACGGCTGGCCACCCTGGCCCTGCTCGGCATGTGCACCGAGGTGGCCACATGGTTCCGTCCCAAGGGGCCGTTGACCCCGGAGGCCCTGGGTCTGGAGTTCGCGCAGATGACCCTCTCGCTGCTCCGTGCCGGGCACCGCGGGGTGCCGCTCACGGTCGCCGATCTCGAGGGGCCGGCCGTCGGCCCGTTCATCGCCGCGTACGAGCGGCGCGGCGGTTACGGGATGGTCGGTGCGAAGGCTGCATCGAGGAGGGGGGCATGATCGTCGACTTCCGCGTCCGCCTTCCGCTGGAGCGGTGGCCGCAACGCATCCGCGACGGCTACAGCGAGCACTACGAACGGTACGACGAGGTGCTCGGTGTTGCGGCCTCCGTGCAGCGCACGGCGGCGGACCTCGATGCCGAACTCGCCGGAGCCGGCGTGGCCCATGCCGTCATCCACGCCGAGCACGAGTTCGGCGACATTGCGGACGAACTGAACGAAGCCGTCGCCGAATTCGTGGCCGAGGCTCGCGAACGGCGAACGGGCTTCGGCACCGTGTCGCTCGGCCAGCCCAACGCCGCGCGCATGGTGGCCCAGGTGCGGCGCTGTGCGGCGCTGGGCCTGCGGGGCGTCAATGTGCAACCGGCGTTCTTCGGGTCGCGCATCGATGCCCACGAGTTGTTCGCCGTGTATGGCGCCTGCAACGAGCTGGGGCTGGTGGTGGCGGTGCACACCGGCGTCAACTACGACCGCAACAGCCCGATGGAAAGCGAACACCCCCTCATGCTCGACCGGGTGGCCGTGGCGTTCCCCGAGTTGCGCCTGGTGGCCTGCCACGCGGCCTGGCCGTGGACCGCGGAGTTGGCAGCGGTGGCCCGGCGCCACCCGACGGTGTACTTCGACTTCGGTGGCATGGCGCCGCGGTACCTCGCACGGCCCGGCGGCGGCTGGGCGCCGTTGGTGTCGCTGATGGACAACCTGCTCTCGGGCCAGGCGCTGTTCGCCACGGACTGGCCGGTGTTCGATCACCGGCGTGCCATCGACGAGTGGGCCGCGATGGAGATGAAGCCAAGAACGCGAGCAGCCCTGATGGGCGCGAACGCAGCCGAGTTGCTGGGGCTCCAGTCGGGCGCCGGGCACGGCACCGGTTCGTCGTGATGGGGGCGGAGGCCGCCGAGTTCCACCGGACGCCCACCTTCGCCCGGATCGGCGACTACCCCTTCCACTTCGCGTCGCTCACCCCGGCCGCCGACGCCGTGGTCGACGCGGTCGGGTCCATGTCCTACCGCGAGTTCGTGGCGTCGATCGACCTCGTCGCTCATGCGCTGCTGGCGGCAGGCGTGCGCCGCGGAGACCGCGTGGCGGTGCTCGCGCCGCCGAGCCGCGACCACCTCGTCTCGTTCATGGCGGCTGCCCGCATCGGGGCCGTGTGGATGGGCCTCAACCCGAGGCACACGCGAGAGGAGTTGGCGGTCGTGCTGTCGAGCGCCGCTCCGGCGGCTGTGTTGTCCTTCGCCGCGATCGACGGTCGCGAGTTCGGCCCCGACCTGGTGTGGCTGCGGCTGCACGTGCTCGGTGACACCTCGGTGGTGGCGACGTTCGACGAGCCCGTCGACGGCTGCACGCCATGGGCCGAGTTCGTCGCTTCCGGACAGATGGTCGCTGCGGGGGAGTTGGCCGAGGTGGTGCGGGCAGTGACCGCGGACGATCCTGTGCTCCTCGTCTACACGTCCGGT
>JBPOIX010000114.1:0-10458 GCA_052034175.1 Actinomycetota bacterium | reverse complement strand
ACCCGCCGCGGCTATGTGCTTCCGGCCACCCACTGGGCGTCCAGCGTCACGGACCAGAACGCCCCGCCGATGGGGCTGCGGCTGCGCCTGCGGGCGGACTACGACATCAGCGGGCTCACCGGCCAGGCCAGGGTGATCGCCGAGGCGATGCAGACGTACGGGTTGATCGTGGCCGACAACGGCAGCAACTGGTTCTTCCAGGGGGCACCCAGCCCCGGCTGGAACGACGACGACCTGAACCAGTTGAAGGCCATCTCCGGGGCCGCGTTCGAAGTGGTGGACATGGGGCCGACGATCACGTCCTGAACGCGCGCCACGGCGAGTGTGAATGTCGTCACGGCGGATCACCCAACCGGACGTGTCCGGCGCACTACAGTTCCGTGACGGATGAGTGACCTGACCTTCACCCACCTCGACCCGATGGGTCGGGCTCGCATGGTCGACGTGACCCCGAAAGAGCCCACCCACCGCAGGGCCGTCGCCCGTGGCCGCGTCAGCATGCGCCCGGAGACCACCACGGCCATCGCCAATCGCGAGGTGAAGAAGGGCGACGTGCTCGCTGTGGCCCGTGTGGCTGCCATCCAGGCGGCAAAGCGCACGAGCGACATGATCCCCCTGTGCCACCCCCTCCTCATCGGGGCCGTCTCCGTGAACTTCGAGATCGGCGACGACTTCATCGAGGTGGACGTGCAGGTGGAAACGGTGGACCGCACCGGTGTGGAGATGGAGGCCCTGCACGCATGCAGCGTGGCGTGCCTCACGATCTACGACATGTGCAAGTCCGCCGACAAGGCAATGGTGATCGGTGAGATCGCCCTGTGGGAGAAAACGGGCGGCAGGTCGGGGACGTACCGACGACCCGCTAACATTGCATCCGTTGTTACGAACGTAGTAGAACCGTAATGAAACGGATGTCGGTCCAGTACCCGCTGTTCATCAGCACGGCACCCGGAGATCGCGTGAACATGATGCCCCCAGAACACATCGCACACGAGCCGCACGGCCAGACCACCCGAGAGGTGCACTGACCATGCAGAACGTCGTCATCGTTGCCATCGCCGCCGTGTGGGCGGCCGTCATCCTCCCGCCGCTGCTGCGGTCGCGGTCGGAGAACCGGCCGAACTCGTCGGTGACGGACTTCCGTCGTCAGCTCTCCACTCTGCAGCGCGCCGTGCCCACCCGCACGATGGTGCCGATGCGGGGCATGGCCCGCCCGCTCACCCAGGCACCCCAGCAGCGCCCCGGCCTGCAGGGCCACCCCGGGCAGATGCGCCGTGCGCAGGGCTTCCCGCAGGCGGGCAGCCGCCAGCACCTCGGCGCCAGCCTCGACCGTGGCTTCCAGGCGGACCGCGGCTACGACGACGGCTACGACCGTCCGCAGCGCAGCCAGCCCGCCGCCCGGCAGGAGCCGGATCACGGCCACCGGCAGATGCACATGCACCGCGTCAGCCGCCGCGAACAGGTGCGCCGCCGTCGGGCCAATGTGCTCTTCGTGCTGGTGCTCACGGTCGCCATCACCGGCTTCCTTGCGGCTACCACGCACGCGTCGCTGATGATCTACGGCTTCGCCCTGTCGTTCGTCTCCCTGTGCGGGTACTGCTACAAGCTGGTGCAGATCCGCAGCTTCGAGACCGATCGCACCTACGGCGAGCACAGCTGGTTCAACGCCGCCTGATCTCCCTGCAGCGCCGAAACGGCGTGGGTGAGTGCGGCCCTGCGCCGCTACACTCGGGGCGTCCAACGGGGGTGTAGCTCAGTTGGCAGAGCGCAACAATCGCACTGTTGAGGCCAGGGGTTCAATTCCCCTCACCTCCACCCGGAAAGCAAAGGCCTCTCCTTCGGGAGGGGCCTTTGTCGTTCCGTAGCGCGCTCGGCCGGCGCCGACGGTGTGGCCCGGGTTACGGCCGCGTGGCTCGCCGGCGGCTGACGAACCAGACGGCGCCACCGCCCGCGACGCCCGCGGCCACGGCTGCCAACGCCGCCAGCAGCAAGGTGCGCGAGCCGCTGCTGTTCGGGGTGATCGGCGTCGGCGTGGCGCCGTCGGCAGTCGGCGGGTTGCGCATCGCCTCGGCCAGGCGGGCGCCCATGGCCTGATGGCCGGCGGCGTTCGGATGGAAGGCGTACGGGCGCGTCGTGGAGCTCAGCATGCTCATCAGGTTGAGGCCGTTCACCCACTCGCTGCTGTCGTCGCCCTGGGTGGACGGCTCTGCCGGCGGTGCCTCGCACAAGCGGTGGCCGTCGAGCGCATCGCCGAGGGGTACATGCTGGAAGCGCACCGGCACCGGCAGGTCCGTGGCGCGGGCCCGCTGGTCGGCCGCAGCCACCTGGGTGGCGATGGCCTCGTTGGCGGCCTTCCACATGCCGTTGAGCCATGCGAGGTCGGTGGGGGTCAGCTGTTGGCAGCCGGTGTCCGGTGGCGCGGCGGGGAAGATCAGCGGATAGTCGGTCACGAAGATCACGATCGGGCGAGTGGCGTCGGCGCCGTCCCAGGCGCCGGCGACCCTGCCGAGCCGCACGATCAGCGAGTCGTAGGTGGCCGCCAGCACGTCGTCGAAGCCGTCGGCGAGGAACGGACCGACCTCCGGGTTGCGTGCTTCACAGTCCTTGCCGGTTTCGGTGTCGGCGTCGCTGCCGCCGAGCACCCCGGCCAGCACGCATCTGGCAAGGACGTCGGCGAAGCCGGCGTCGTTGCCGCCGATGCTCAGTGTGACCATGCGCGCGCCAGCGGGGTCGAGGGTGGCCAGCGCGTCCAGCTGGGGCGGCACGCTGCCCCCTGGCGCGTCGTTCACCCGCATCGGCGCCGACAGGTCGCCGGTGAGCGCGCCGCTGCACGTGGCGTCCGTGCGCACCCACGACGGGTCGACGGTGGCGACGGCGACCGCGGAGACGCTGGCGGGCGAGCGATGGCACTCCGTCACCTCTGCCAGCTGAGTGAAGTCCGCCGCGCCTTCCCCGGAGGCGTACGAATCCCCCAGGGCCACGACGTCGGCCACACGCTCCGGAGCCGGAGCCGCAGCGAGAGCCGGAGCCGCGGCGAGCGCGGCCGGTGACATCGGTGCACAGAGCACCGCGGCCGCAGCAGCAGCCAGCAAGGTTCCGCGTCGGGCCCTCATTCGCTGGTCGGCCCGGTGAACACGGCCGGCCGCTTCTCGCGGTGGGAGGCCAGGCCCTCGGCGGCGTCGGGCCCGCCGAAACCGTAGAACTCGTAGGCCAGGCTGGCGTCGAACACCGGCCCGGCCTGGCGGTACCAGTGGTTCAGGGTGTGCTTCGTCCAGCGAATGCCGGACTGCGCCATCCCCGCCAACTGCACGGCCACCTCCAGCGCCTTCGCCTGCTCCTCGCCGTCGTCGACGCACAGGCTGACCAGGCCGATGCGCTCGGCTTCCTCGCCGCTCAACGTCTCGCACGTGAGCAGGTAGTACTTGGCCTTGGCCATCCCGCACAGCAGTGGCCAGCAGATGGCGGCGTGATCGCCCGCGGCCACACCGAGGCGGGTGTGGCCGTCGATGATCCGGGCGGTGCGGGCGGCAATGCTGACGTCGGCCAGCAGGGCGCACACCAGGCCTGCCCCCACGGCCGGGCCATGAATCGCGGAGATGATCGGCTTGGAGCAGTTGATGACGTTGTTGACGATGTCCCGCGCCTCGCGCAGCGCCCGGGTGCGTGCGGCGTAGTCGTTCGTCAACTCGTCCAGCAGCTCGAAGCTGCCGCCGGCGCTGAACGCCTTTCCCGCACCCTGGATGATGGCCACCCGCACATCCGGGTCGCGGTCGACGGTGAGCCAGACGTCGGCGAGATGTGCATGGCACTCCGGCGAGACCGAGTTCAGACCGGGTGCATCGAGTGTGATGCGCAGCACATGGTCCGCCGGCCGATCGAAGGAGAGGCTCGGGAAGAGCGCCTGGTAGTCGGGCATGCCGCCAACGTAGTGCGAGCACGCGGCGACACGCAGGGCAGGCGTGGGTAGCGTGGCGCAATGGATCGCATCCTCATCGACGACCTGCGGGTCCTCACCGTCATCGGTGCGCTGCCCCACGAGCGGGAGATTGCGCAACCGATTCGCATCGACCTGTCGCTCGGGGTGGACCTTCACGAGGCCGGCCGCAGCGACGAGCTGGCGGACACGGTGCACTACGGCCTGGTCTGCGAACGGGTGTCCACCGTGTGCCGCGAGAGCAAGGACATCCTGCTGGAGCGCCTGGCCGCCAAGGTGGCCGATGTGGTGTTGGAGTTCGACCTCGTGGAAGAGGTCGACGTCACCCTCACCAAGCTGCGCCCGCCGATTCCGGAGGAAGTGCAGAGCACCGCGGTGCGCCTCGTGCGCACCCGCAAGGAAGCCGCCGCGCCGCCGCTGGTGGCGCACCGCGCCCTGGTGGCGCTGGGCTCCAACCTCGGCGACCGCGAGCGCTACCTGCGGTTCGCGGTGGAGGAGCTCGGCACGGTCACCGCGATGTCGCAGGTCTGGGAGACCGAACCGATCGGCGGGCCGGACGGCCAAGGGGCGTTCCTCAACATGGTGGTCGCCGTGGAGACCGCGCTGGACCCGTTCGCCCTGCTCCGCCGTTGCCAGCGCATCGAGGCCAACGCGCTGCGCCAGCGGATCGTGCACTGGGGCCCCCGCACCCTGGATGTCGACGTCCTGTTCTACGACGACATGGCGATCGACAGCGAGGCGTTGAAGCTGCCGCACCCGCGCATCTTCGAGCGTCGCTTCGTGCTCGCCCCGCTCAGCGAAGTGGCCCCCGAGTTCTGCCCGGCCGGGTGGGACGACACCCTGCCTCCGGCCGCCGTGCTGCCTCGCGGGCCGCTCAGCTTCCCCGAGGACTGACCCCGTGGGCGACCGCCTGCTCGTAGCGCCGCACCTTCGCCGGGTAGTGCACCCGGCCGTACTCCGGTTGGGCGCGCACCACGATCTCCAACAACTCGTCGTGCTGCGCGGTCTCCTTCCACGGCAGCGCGATGTACAGCGGCAGGCCGAACACGCGCATCGCCTCGAGGTTGGTGTACACCCGCTTCTGGTAGAGGTAGCGCTCCTCCCACGGCCAGTTCGGCGGGGCGAAGCCGGTGCCAGGGTCGAGCACGCACCGGTGGCGCAGGCCGTACCGGTCCGCATCCCGCAGGCGGGCATCGAAGAACTCGACGATCGCGTCCACGGGGTCGCGGTCCACCATCTCCATCGCCCGCGGGTTGGGGCCACTGAGGAACGGCACGACGATCGGCACGTCGAAGTCCGCCGCCACCTCCCACATCGCGTCGGCCTGCATCCCGTCCGCGGCGTTGATCACGGTGGCGCCGGCCTGCAGGGAGCGGCGCAGCACTTCGGGGCGCCAGGTGTCCACGCTCAACGGGCGGCCCAGTGCGGCCAGCGCCGGCACGATCTCGCGCAGGCGTTCCCACTCGGCCTCCCACGGCACCACTTCGGCCATGTCGGTGCTGCCCTGCCCGCCGAGGTCGAACCCGTCGGCACCGTCGGCCAGCAGTCGCCGCGCTCGCGCCAGCGCGTCCACGGGCGTGCGGGCGATGGAGTCGGTGTTCAGCGAGTCGGGGCTGGCATTGATCACGCCGTACAGGAACATGGGCCTGGATGCTATGCGGGAGGGCGGCGATGAGGGGCGTGCGGCGCTTCGAGATCGACAACTGCCCGCTCGACGCGTTGGTGGCGGCGAAGGCCGGGCGAACCGTGTCCGTCTGCCTGCCCTGCCGCGACGAGGCGGCCACGATCGGCCCCCTGGTCAGCATGATCCGTCACGCGCTGATGCAGCGTGTTCCGCTGGTGGACGAGCTGATCGTCATTGACGATCGCAGCACCGACGACACCGCGGTCGTGGCTGCCAGCGCCGGCGCCACCGTGGTGGACATCAACGACGTCCACCTCCTCCACGGCGTGGGCCACGGCAAGGGCAACGTGTTGTGGGCCAGCCTGGCCGCCAGCAAGGGCGACTTCGTGGTGTGGGTGGACGGCGACGTCACCAGCTTCCAGCCGGACTGGATCGGCCGCCTGCTGGCACCCCTGCTCGACGACGACGAGGTGGCGCTGGTGAAGGCGCTGTACCACCGGCCCACCCAGCTCGGCGGCGGCGGCCGCACCACCGAACTGGTGGCCCGCCCCCTGTTGTCGCTGTACTTCCCCGAGCTGGCCGGCCTGGAGCAACCGCTCACCGGCGAGTACGCCGTGCGCCGCGCCGTGGCCGAGCAGATGTCCTTCCCCGAAGGCTGGGGAGTGGAGATTGCCCTGCTCATCGACATCGCCCGGGAGTACGGCGCGCACTCCATCGCCCAGGTGGACCTCGGTGTGCGCGAGCACCGGCACCACGCGCTGCACACCCTGTCCGTGCAGGCCGCCGAGGTGATGGCCACCATGCTCGGGCGAGTACCTGCGGGCTCTCCCGGTGGGGTGCTCGGCCCGGGGCCGCACCTGTTGCGCCGGCCTGACGGCAGCGAGGTGCCGCTCAACCTGGCCGAACGGCCACCCCTCGCCTCGGTTCGTGGAGGAACACGATGATCACCTGGAACGACATCCTTGCCCGCGGCAGCGACGGCAACCCCACCCCACCACGTCGCGACGACCGCACCGAGGCGGAGTGGCGGGCCGTGCTCGAGCCTGCCGCCTTCGCCGTCACCCGTCATGCGGCCACCGAACGGCCGTTCAGCAGCGACATGTGCGGGCTGTTCACCCCCGGTCGGTACGGGTGCGTGTGCTGTGGCACGGTGCTCTTCGACGCCACGGAGAAGTTTGAATCGGGCACCGGCTGGCCGTCGTTCACCCAGCCCCTGGCCGACGACGTCGTCGCCTACCACGTGGATCGCAGCCACGGCATGGTGCGCGTCGAGACCACCTGCAATGTGTGCGACGCCCATCTCGGCCACGTCTTCCCCGACGGCCCGCCGCCGTCCGGCCTGCGCTACTGCATGAACGCCGTCGCCCTGGCCAAGCTCCACACCCCCGCCTGACCCACCACACCCGCCAGCCCCCTCAGAGGGACCAAGGGGAACGGCTTGGGTCAGGGGAGGGCGGCGATGGCTTTGGCGACCTTGGTGGCGCTGATGCCCTTGGCCGCGCCCAACTGCTGCGCGAACACGCTGACGCGGAGCTCCTCCAGCAGCCAGCCGACGTCGGCGGCCTCCGACGGCACGGCCCGGCCGTAGCGCCGCAGCGTGGCCACGTAGCGGGCCTCCAGCGCCGCCACCTCGCGCAGACGGGCGGCGTCCCGGTGGGGGTCTTCCGGCAGCTTGGCCAGGCGATGGTCGATGCCCTGCACGTAGCGGACGAGGTCCGCCATCCGTGCGGTGCCGGTGGCGGCCACGAAGCCGGGACGCACCAGACGCTCCCGGTGCGCCATGGCGTCGTCCGCCGACGCGGCAACCGCGGGGGCTACCAGGCGGTCCAGCCGCGCCCGTGCCGCCGCTGCCGCAGCCAGCACGTCGGCCGCCAACCGCAATGCTCGGGCGGCGCGCACCGGCAGCTCGCCCCGGGCCGCGGCGACGAGTGCGGCGAAGCCGTCCGCGGTGAACGGCGGCTCGTCGGCGTTGGTGACGATGCGGTCCGCGGCGGCCAGCAGGCAGTCGGCGTGCAGGTCGGCCATCGCGAACCCGCTGCGCGCCACGGCCAGCGACCGCTGGTTGGTGATGTCCGCCTCGATGGCCCGCTTGCCCACTGGCACTGCCAGCAGAATCAGGCGGCGCACGCCTCCGTGCTGCACCCTCAGCTGCAGCGCGTCGTTGGTGAGCACGCGGATGCGCACGCTGTCGCCGTCGTCCAGCAGGGCCGGATACCCGCGCACCACCACCCCGTCACGCTCGGTCTCCACCACGCGCGGCAAGTCGCCGACATCCCAGCTGGTGATGCCGGTGCGCTCCTCGATCGGCATGGCGCGGGCGATGGCTGCCCGCACCCGGGGGGTGAGCTCCGCCTGCAGCGCCGCGAGGTCCTTGCCGAACCCGAGCGACCGGCCGCCTTCGTCGTCCACCGAGAACGTCAGCCGCAGGTGGGGCGGGACCTTCTCGGCGTCGAAGCCGTCGGCGGGCACCGCGACACCGGTGACTTCCTGCACCACGGTGGCCAGCGCGGCGGCGATCGTGGTGTCGGCCTCCCACGCCTCGGGGCGCCCGATCCGCCGGCCCACCTCGGCGGTGACCTCGTTCATCGGGGTCAGTTCGCGGCGGTGCTCCTTGGGCAGCGACCGCACCAGCGCGTCGACGAGGTCGGTGCGGAAGCCGGGCACACCCCAGTCGAAGCCGACCTCGTCCACCTGGTTGAGGGCCGCGAGGGGGATGTGGACGGTGGCCCCGTCCAGCGCCGAGGCCGGGTCGAAGCGATAGGTAATGGCGAGCGCCAACGAGCCCTGCTGCCAGACGGTAGGGAAGCCGTCCGGGTCGATGGAACCGCGACTGCCGACGAAGTGCTCCCACTTCATCGTCAGCAGGTCGGGCTGGGCGCCGCGGGCGTCCTTCCACCAACGGTCGAAGTGGCGGCCGCTCACCACGGCATCGCCCACTCGTGCGTCGTAGAACGCGAACACCGCGGCGTCGTCCACCACGTCGCCACGGCGGGTGCGTTCCGCCAGCGCCACCAACTCGCGCAGGAACTCCTGGTTGGCGGGGAGGAAGCGGTGGTGCGTCTGCCAGTCGCCTTCCACGAGCGCCGTGCGGATGAACATCGCCCGGGCCTCGACAGGGTCGACGCGGTCGTAGCCGACCACTCTGGTGACGATCGGCAGGCCGAACAGGGTGACGGTCTCGCGGCACACCGCACCGATCCGCCGTTCGTCCCACCATGGCTCGCCGAACGAGCGCCGCACCAGGTGGGGCGCCACCTTCTCCGCCCACTCCGGCTGCACCGCGGCCACCATGCGCGCCCACAGGCGGGACGTCTCCACCAGCTCGGCCGCCATCACCCACTTCGGCAGTGCCTTGGCGTTCACCGAACCGGGCGCCACCATGAACCGCGACCCGTGCGCCCCGCGGTACTCGCGGGTGGTGCCTTCGCGGGTGCCGAGGTGGCTCAGCAGGCCGCAGAGCAGGGCCTGGTGCACATGGTCCGGGTGGGCGCTCACCCCGTGCCGGCCACCCTTCGCCGCGCGCACACCGATCTGGCCGGCCACCTGGCGCAGCTGGCTGTAGAGGTCGGTCCACTCGCGCACCCGCAGGTAGTGGAGGAACTCGGCCTTGCACAGCTTGCGGAACTGGTTGCCACTGAGCGCCTGCTGTTGCTCGCGCAGGTAGTCCCACAGCTGCACGAGCCCGAGGAAGTCGCTGCCCGGTACCTCGAAGCGGCGGTGCATCTCGTCGGCGGTGCCCTTGTGCTCCGCCGGCCGTTCGCGCACGTCCTGGATGCTGAGCGCGGCGGTGATGATCAGGACCTCGCGCACGCACCCGAGGCGGTCGGCCTCCAGCACCATCCGCCCGAGGCGGGGGTCCACGGGGAGTCGGGCCAGGCGCCGGCCCACGGCCGTCAGCTCCCGGCCGGCCGAGGTGGCGTCCGGTGCCTGAGGTTCGATCGCGCCGAGCTCCTCCAG
This sequence comes from Actinomycetota bacterium, assembly GCA_052034175.1. GTDB lineage: Bacteria > Actinomycetota > Acidimicrobiia > Acidimicrobiales > Ilumatobacteraceae > UBA668. The sequence continues at coordinate 943 of JBPOIX010000114.1, read as the reverse complement.
CAGGCCGTAGCCGTCCCGTACCGCCCGCGAGTCCGGCGGGTCGAGGAAGGGGAAGGCCGCCACATCGCCCAGGCCGAGCGCCGTCATCTGCAGGATGACCGAGGCCAGGTTGGTGCGCAGGATCTCCGGTTCGGTGAACTCGGGCCGATCGCCGAAGTCCTCCTCGTCGAACAGCCGGATGCAGACACCGGGTGCCACGCGCCCGCACCGCCCGGCGCGTTGATTCGCCGACGCCTGCGAGACGGGCTCGATCGGCAGCCGCTGCACCTTCAGCCGGTGGCTGTATCGGCTGATACGGGCGGTGCCGGCATCCACCACGTAGCGCACGCCGGGGACGGTCAGCGACGTCTCGGCAACGTTCGTCGAGAGCACCACCCGCCGGCCGCGGTGGGGTTGGAAGATGCGGTGCTGCTCCGGCGCGGAGAGGCGGGCGTAGAGCGGCAGCACCTCCAACTGGCGGTTGTGGTCCGCGGCGTCGCGGCGCAGCGCATCGGCGGTGTCGTGGATCTCGCGTTCGCCGCTGAGGAACACCAGCACGTCGCCCGGCCCCTCGGCCGCCAGCTCCTCGACGGCGTCCACCACGGCCTGCACCTGGTCCCGTTCGTCCACCACCCGGGTGCCGCGCCCGACGGGCCGGGGCCCTTCGTCCTCGCCGTCGTCCGCACCTTCCGCGGCCGCGCCGTAGGGCCGGTAGCGGACCTCGACGGGGTAGGTGCGGCCGCTGACCTCGACGATCGGTGCCGGCGACCCGTCCGCCCGGGAGAAGTGGGCGGCGAATCGCTCCGTGTCGATGGTGGCCGAGGTGACGATGACCTTGAGGTCCGGCCGTTGGGGAAGCAGGCGGCACAGGTAGCCGAGGAGGACGTCGATGTTCAGGCTGCGCTCGTGGGCTTCGTCGATGATGATCGTGTCGTAGCGGCGCAGCATGCGGTCGCGCTGGATC
>JBPOIX010000195.1:0-4558 GCA_052034175.1 Actinomycetota bacterium | reverse complement strand
CTGGCCGGGTTCGTGTTCACCGCCGACCTCGACGCCGCGTTCGCGCTCGGCGCCCGCCTGCGCGGCGGGGAGATCCGTATCAACGGCACCGGCCTGTTCGACCTGTGCGACGCGTCGACGCAGAGCTTCTGGGGCACGAGCGGCATCGGTGGCCATGGCGACGTCGAGGTGTTCGAGCTGTTCCGCGGCAGCCGCATCGTCGGCGTGGACGACCCGCACGGGCCGATGTGAGCGCACCCCGGTGAACGACCTGCGGCGCACGACGGTGGACGAGGTGGCCGAACTCTTGCGCGGCCGCATCCACCGCGGCGAGCTGTCCACCGGCGACCGCCTTCCCGCCGAACGGGACCTCGCGATGCAGCTCGGCGTGGCGCGGGTGACGGCCCGCGGCGCGCTGGCAGTCCTCCAGGTCGAGGGGTATCTGGAAGTGCGGCGGGGCGCGGCGGGAGGCCGGTTCGTCACCGCGCTCGCCATGCCCTACGGGCGCTGGCAACGGAAGATGGCAGCCGACGCCGCCACGCTGACGGCAGTCCTCGAGCTGCGCGTCGCGCTGGAGCGGCAGGTGGCCATGCTCGCCGCGCACCGGCGCACGGCCGCGGCACTCCGGCGCATGAAGAGAGCGATCCTGGCGATGGAGAAGGCCACCACTCCGCAGGGCTTTCGCGGCGCGGACTCGGCCTTCCACAGTGCGCTCGCCGAGGCCGCCGGCAACCCCCTGCTGGCCGACGCCGTGGCCGACGCCCGCGGCAGGCTGTTCTCACCGACGGATGAGCTGGGCTTCGAGGCGCACGTGGAAACGTCCATCGCCGCCCACCAGGCCATCTACGACGCGGTGGCCGACCGCGACGGCGCCGCGGCGGCGACGGCGATGGAGCAGCACCTGGCCGTCACTGCGGAGGAGCTGCGCGAAGTGCTGGCAGCCACCCCGCGAGTCAGGCGTGCCACTCGAACTGAACCGCCACCCGCTGCGCCACATGGCCGACGATGAAGCCGGTGAGGAACGCCTGATGGGCCGGATGGTCGCGGTACGCGAGGTACCCCTCGACGTCGTGGAAGTCCGCGGTGACCGAGTAGTCGAACGTGCCGGGGCTGACGCCGAGGTCGGGCCCGTGGCGGAAGGCGACGATCGAAGTGATCACCTCGGTCAGCCCCTCGAGCGCCGTCCCGGTCGCCACCGCATGCGAAGGCAGTTCGTCGTCGTTCCACTTGAACATCGCCACATGGCGGATCATCGGGTGCTCCTCGACCGCTACTGCAGCCCGGCGTAGGCGCCGCCGTCGACAGGAATGGCGGCCCCGGTGACGAACGCCGCCGAGTCGCTGCAGAGCATGGCGCACAACCGACCGAAGTCCGCCGGGTCGCCCAGGGTGCGCGAGGGCACGCCCTGCGCCGCGGCGGCGGGGTCGCCGCCGTAGAGGGCCTTCAGGCGGTCGGTGGTGTGCAGCCCGGGCTGCAGCGAGTTCACCGTCACTCCGTCCGCCGCCACCTCCAGCGCCACCGTCTTGAGGAACCCGGTGAGCCCGGCGCGAGCGGCGTTGGAGAGGATGAGCGTGGCCATCGGCTGGCGCACCGAGAGCGACGTGATGGCCACCACCCTGCCCCAGCGGCGCTCCTGCATCGCCGGCACCGTGGCCTTGCACAGCGCCACGGTCGACAGCATGGACAGCCGCAGTGCGGGCTCGTAGGCGTCCAGCGGGGTGGAGGCGAAGTTGCCGGGCGGCGGGCCGCCGGCGTTGGCCACCACGATGTCGATGCCACCCATCGCCGCCTCGGCCGCGGCCACCAGGCCGGGCACCGTGTCGAGGTCGCTGACGTCGCCGACCAGAGCGTGATGACCCTCCCCGGGAAGTGTGGCCAGCGCCGCGGCCAGCTTCTCCGCCGAGCGCGCCACGAGGGTGACGGCGGCACCCTCCGCGGCCAGCGCCTGCGCGCACCCCAGCCCGAGCCCGCTCGACCCGCCCGTCACCAACGCCCGTCGTCCTGCCAGTCCCAGTTCCATACCCCGATCGTACGCCTCACCCGCCGATCCGAGCTTCCCCCGTCTCGTGTCGCGGCCCCGCCCCACCATCGCCCCAGGTCGAGGCGCGACAGGGACGGCTGCGTGCGCCGCCCCATCCCCCACCTCCGTTGCGACCATGTCACCCCCGTACGCGTCGAATCGGCGCGTACGGGGACGACGCGGACGGGACGGGCCGGGCGTGGGGAGGGGGCGAGGCGTGGAGAGGGGGCGAGGGGTGGGGACGGGGCGGGCGAGGGGTGGGGACGGGGTGGGCGTGGGGAGGGACCTCGTAGGCTCCGGGGCCGATGGAACCGTTGTGGACACCCTCCGCCGAGCGGGTCGCAGGAACTCGGATCGAACGCTTCCGCAGCAACCTCGCGGCCGACTACCCCCACCTCGTGGACACGGTGGCACTGCACGCCTGGTCGGTGCGCGAGCCAGGTGCGTTCTGGGCCGAGGTGTGGCACGCGTGTGGCGTGATCGGTGACCACGAGTTCGTCGCCTTCGACCCGGGCGACGGCTCCGTGCTCGGCGGACGGTTCTTCCCCGGCGCCACCGTGTCGTACGCGGAGAACGCGCTGGCCCACCGCGACGGTGCGGGCGAGGAAGCGATCGTCGCCTTCACCGAGGCCGGCGACCGCCGCAGCCTCACCTGGGACGAGCTCCGGGCCGAGGTGGCCGCCCTCGCTGCCGCGCTCCGTGCCGACGGTGTGCAGCCGGGCGACCGGGTGGCCGCCTACATGCCACACGTCATCGAGACCGTCGTCGCCTTCCTCGCGGCGAACGCGGTCGGCGCCACCTTCACGTCGACGAGCGCCGACTTCGGGACGGCCGGCGTGGTCGACCGCTTCGGCCAGACCACGCCCACCGTGCTCGTCGCCGCCGACGGCTACCACTACGGCGGCAAGGCGTTCGACTGCCTCGGCCGTCTCGCGGACATCGTCGGCCAGCTGCCCTCCGTGCGGCGCACGATCGTGGTCGGCGTGCTCGCGCCGGAACCCGACGTGAGCGCCATCCCCGGCGCTGTCCGCTGGGCCGACCACCTCGCGCCCCACCGGGGCACGCCGCTGGATTGCCTGCGCCTGCCGGGCGACCACCCCGTCTACATCCTCTACTCGAGCGGCACCACGGGGAAGCCGAAGTGCATCACCCATCGCGCCCTCGGGGTGCTCCTCATGCACCTCAAGGAACACCAGTTGCACTGCGACGTGCGCGCCGGCGACCGGGTGCTGTACTTCACCACCTGCGGCTGGATGATGTGGAACTGGCTCGTCAGCGGCCTGTGCAGTGGCGCCACGATCGTGCTGTTCGACGGCAGCCCGTTCGAGCCGTCGCCGTCGTCGCTGTTCGACATCGCGGCCGCGGAAGCCGTGACGCTGCTCGGCGTGTCCGCCAAGTACATCGACTCGGTGGACAAGGCCGGCCTGCGCCCGCGCGACACGCACGACCTCTCGCACCTGCGCACCCTGTGCAGCACCGGCTCGCCGCTGAGCAGCGACGGCTTCCGATGGGTGTACGACGCGATGCGTCCGGACGTGCACCTCGCCTCGATCAGCGGCGGCACCGACCTGTGCGGCTGCTTCGTCGGCGGCGACCCGACCCGCCCGGTGTACGCGGGTGAGATCCAAGGGCCGATGCTCGGCATGGCAGTCGGTGTGTTCGACGCCGACGGGAACCCGGTCACCGAACCCGACGTGAAGGGCGAGCTGGTGTGCACCGCGCCGTTCCCCAACGTGCCCGTCGGCTTCTGGGGCGACGATGCGGCGCAGACGAAGTTCCGCGCCGCCTACTTCGATCGCTTCCCCGGCGTGTGGGCGCACGGCGACTTCGCCTCGTGGACCGAGCGCGGTGGGATGGTGATCCACGGCCGCAGCGACGCGACCCTCAACGCCGGCGGTGTGCGCTTCGGCACCGCCGAGATCTCCGCCGCGGTGGAGCAGGTGCCGGGGGTGGTGGAGGCCGTCGCCGTCGGCCAGGAGTGGGACGGCGACACGCGCATCGTGCTGTTCGTGAAGCTCGCGCCGGGGGCCGAGCTGACCGACGAACTGCAGGCGGAGATCCGCGCCCGCTTGCGCCGCAACGCCTCGCCGCGCCATGTGCCGGCCCGCATCGCCGCAGTCACCGACGTGCCGCGCACCCGCAGCAACAAGATCAGCGAGCTCGCGGTGGCCGACGTGGTGAACGGCCGCGAGGTGCGCAACACCGAAGCGCTGGCCAACCCCGAGGCGCTGGCGCAGTACCGCGAACGCCCGGAGCTGGCGGTGTGAGCGTGGAGTTCGCCCACGGCTCCGCGCCGAGCGAGGACGACCTGGTCGACCTGTACGGTGCCGTCGGCTGGACGTCGTACACGGCGGACCCCGCAGCAGACCCCGGACTCGGCTGACACCGGATCACCCCGGCCGGCGCAGCACCCACACCCACCGGCCGGGCAGGCCGGCGCTGGCCGCGAGGGAGGCCTCCGGGTAGAACATGTACGACGGCGTGCTCGTGGCCTGCACGTCGGCGAACTGCGGCTCCAGGCAGTCGGCAACGTCCAAGCCCGCGGCGCGAAACGCCCGC
>JBPOIX010000235.1:0-4945 GCA_052034175.1 Actinomycetota bacterium | reverse complement strand
GAGGCGCCCAACGAGAACTACGCCCGCGAGGTGATGGAGCTGTTCGCCCTCGGCCGCGCCAGCGGGGCCTACACGGAGCTCGACGTGCGCGCCGGGGCGAAGGCGTTCGCCGGGTGGTGGCTCGACGGCGACCACGACGACGAGGTGGTGTTCGACCCCGACAGCGCGCTGAACGAGCCGGTGGAGTTCCTGGGGCGGAGCGTGCAGACGGCGGAGGAGGCCATCGACGCCATCTGCGACCATCCCGCCTGTACGCGCCACATCGCCTCGGCGATCTACACCGCATTCATCGGGGTCGCCCCGGACGACGCTCGGCTCGCCGAACTGGCGCAGGTCTTCACCGACGCCGGCCTCGAGATCCGACCCCTCCTCGAAGCCGTCGTACGGGGCCCGGAGTTCCTCCAAACCCGCCACAATCGGCCCCGCTCGGCCGTCGAGTGGTATGTCTCCCTGCGCCACCTCTACGACATGGAGATCGACTGGTGGTACCTGTACGGCTTGGGGCAGGTGCCGTTCGCCCCGCCGAACGTGGCCGGCTGGCCCGGAACCCGGAGGTGGGTGAGCGCCGGCGCCGAGTTCGGCAAGGTCGCCGCCGCCAGCGACTACGCCTGGGACACCGCGACCCTGGACGAGGACGACCCCGTCGGCGACCTTCTGTGGCGCGCCGGCCAGTTCGAAATCGGCGACGACACCAGAGCCGTGCTCGACGATGCCGTCGGCGCCGTCTCCAGCCGGCGCGACCGGTCCACCCTGCTGCACGCCCTGCTGGCCTGCAGCCCTGAGTTCTCGCTCGCCTGAGAGGAGCCCGGCATGCCCGCATCCCTGAGCCGCCGTGAAGTGTTGAAGTGGACGAGCGCCGGCGCCGGCGCGGCCGCCGTTGGTGGTGCGACCTGGCTCGTCGGCCGGGAGGGCGCCCACAGCGAGCAACCCGCGCCGTCGGTGCCCACCGTTCGCGAGGGCCAGAGCGGCACCACACCGCCGCCGGCGCCGCTGCCTGCCCCCGTCGTCGCCAACCAGGACCTCTCCAGCCGCCTCCTCGTGGTGGTGGAGCTCGACGGCGGCAACGACGGGTTGTCCACCCTGGTGCCCTACGGGAACGGCCGCTACTACGACCTCCGCCAGCGGACGGCCGTGGCCGAGGGGGACGTTCTCGCGCTCGACGACACCGTGGGGCTGCACGCCAAGCTCGCCAACCTGCACCGGCGCGGGGTGGCGGTGATGCAGGGGGTCGGTTCGGCGCAGCCGGACGGCTCCCACTTCGAGATGATGGCCCGCTGGTGGAGTGGCGACCCCCTCCATGCGAACACGTTCGACACCGGGTTCCTCGGCAGGCTGGCTGATGCCATCGGCGACCCAGCCGCACCGGCAGCTGCCGTATCGATCGGCTCGGGCAATCACCCGGCGCTGATCTCCCGCAAGGTCGGCACCCTTGCCGTGCCTGATGCCGGGGCCATCGGCTACCTGGTCGGGGCCGAGGACGACGCCATGCGCGAGGCGTTCCAGCGCGGGTACGCGGCCTTCGGCGGGGCCCCCGGGGCGGCGATGATCGACCTGTTGCGCGCGGTGAAGCAGCAGTCCCTGTCGTTCGCGCAAGCCGTCGGCGAGTTCGACGAAGAGGACGACACATACCCCGGGTCGGCCCTCGGGCAGGGCCTGCGCCTGGCGGCGCAACTGCTGGCCACCGACCTCGGCGTGCGCATCGTGCATGTGCCGATGAACGAGGACTTCGACACCCACGACGATCACCCCGGCCGCCACCCGTACCTGCTGGAGTCCCTCGACACGTCGTTGGAGGCGTTCTTCACCGACCTCGACAACCGCGGCCTTGCCGACCGGGTGCTGGTGATGACCACCAGTGAGTTCGGCCGCACCGCCCGCGACAACGCCTCCGCCGGGCTGGACCACGGCACGGCGAGCGTGGCCCTGCTGGCCGGGCCCGTGAACCCGGGCCTGTACGGCGAGCACCCATCGCTGGACACCCTCGACGACAACGACGACCTCATCGCCACGATGGGCTTCGACCAGTACTACGCCACCGTGGCGGAAGGCTGGTTCGGGGTGCCCGCGGGCGATGTGCTGGCCGCCGGGGCCACCCCGTTGGACGGGGTGTTCAGCTGATCGTCAGCACGATCTTGCCGGCATTGGCGTTGGCTTCCATGTGCCGGTGCGCGTCGGCAATTCGGTCCAACGGGTAACGGCTGTCGATCACCGGCCGCAGCCGCCCATCGGCGAACAGCGGCAGCATCTCTGCGGCGAAGCGACGGGTGACCGCCACCTTCTCCTCGATCGGGCGGGCCCGCAGCGTGGTTCCCACCCAGGTTGCACGCCGCGCCAGGAGCAGACCGACGTTCACGGGCGTGCGGCCACCGCCCATCAGGCCGACCTGCACGATCGTGCCCCTGCTGGCCACGGCCTGCAGGTTGCGATCCACCTCCTCGCCGCCGATGACATCGAGGATCGTGTCGAAACCCTCCGGCACGGCGGACTGGGCGTCGCTGAGCCAGTCGTGAGGGGAACGCTCCAGCACCAGGTGGGCGCCGAGGTCGCGGCACACCTGCGCCTTGCCGACGGAGCAGGTGACGGCAACGCGCGCACCGATCGCCGTGGCGATCTGGATGGCTGCGGTTCCCACGCCACTTGCACCGGCGTGGACCAGCGCCCAGCGCCCACTGGTGAGCCCGCCTTGCAGCACGAGGGCGTCCCACGCGGTGAGGAACACCTCGGGGATGGCGGCGGCGTCGACGAGGTCGAGCGTGTCCGGGACCCGCAGCAACTGGCGTTCGTGGGTGGCAATCCGTTCCGCGTGCGCGCCGCCGGCTTCGATCCCCATCACCCTGTCGCCGGGCCGCCACATGCGGACACGATCCCCGCACTCGATGACCGTGCCGGCGAACTCCAGCCCGGGGATCTCCGGAACTCGCCCACGCGGGTCTGGGTAGCCACCCATCCGCTGGAGGACGTCGGCGCGGTTCATGGCCGACGCCGCGACTGCGACCACCACTTCGTCCGGCCCCGGCACGGGGTCCGCCACGTCCTCCAGCGACAGGACTTCCGGACCACCATGGGAGTGCAGGACCACCGCGCGCATGCCCGCAGTTTCACACGCTGGTGCCGTCAGGGCACGAGCCGCACCTCCCCGGCGACGGGGTCGACCTCGATGAGCGCGCCGTGCGGGATCTCGGTGAGGGCTCCGCGGGCGCCGATGACGGCGGGAATGCCCAGCTCGCGGGCGAGCACCGCGGCATGACTCATCGGGCCGCCCTCGGCCGTCACCACACCGCCGGCCAGCGACAGCACGAGGTTGTACGCGGGCGTCGTGGCTGCCACCACCAGCACCTGGCCGGGCTCGATCCGGTCCAGCGCGTCCTCCGGCGACACCGCCACACACGCCACGGCCCGCACCGACACCGCGCCGATGCCGGCGCCGGCAAGCGCGTGCGCGTGCCCCGCACCGTCCATCCCCAGATGTTGCAGCACCAACTGCGTCGTGCCCGCCAGGCGGTTCATCGCCGGCGGCAGCAAGCCTTCGGGCGGCGGTGGTTCTGCCGGGCCGAGTGTGCGGGGCGGGTCCAGCCGGCTCTGCGCGCTGCGGGCGGCGCGCCGCTCGGCCAGCACTGCCCCGGCAGGGAGGCCTTCGGGGAGCGGTGTGGCGCGCAGTTCGGTGGGGGTGATCTCCAGCGCCAGCGCAGCGTCGGCAACGTGCCCACCCTCCTGCAACCGGCGGCCGGCCTCCAACAACGCCCTGCGCAGAAGACCCGCAGGCCACTCGGCGGTGGTGGGTCCGTTGTCGTCACGCAGGTCCATCGCATCGCGCGCCTGCCGTAGCACCTCGTCGAATCGGGCACGATCCGCCACCGGCACCCGAGCGCGCACGGCTGCGGTGCGCGCCGCCACTTCCGCGGAGGTGTCGCGCTCCTCCCCCGCCATGATCGCCGCGAACACGAGGTCGGAGCGCTCGCCGAAGGCGATCCCGTCGAGGTCGTAGCGCGAGAACAGCACCCAACGGCGGGGCCGCAGGTAGCGCTCCACGGCCAGCGCCACGTCCGACGACACGGCGGTCAGCTCGGAAAGCGTGGTCGGCTCGGCCCCACTCGCGGCGACCATGGCCCGAATGGCCGCGCACTCGCGGGCCGGGCCCGTGGTCGACGGCGATGCGCCCTCCAACAGGGACAGCAGCTCGGTGGCCGGAATGCCCCAGCTCGACGCCTCGAACAGGTACTGGCCGAGCGGGCCGAGGTCGTAACCGTGGAGCCAGAAGTGCAGGTCCCAGTTGCGGACGCAGTGCTCGTAGCAGTCGCGCAGATGCCCCATCAGCCCTGCACCGTCCAGCGCCGGCAGATCGACGTCCTGCAGCGCCAGGTTCGCGGCCTCCACCTGCGGTTTGGTCGTCGTGTGCCAATCGGCGATGACCTGCTTCCACGGCTCCTCCTGCTGCACGACCCCCGCGGTTCGGTTGCGGCGCCGCATCTCGGGATGCAGCCGCACACCGAGCCACATCAGCCAGCGCGGTGGTTGCCGCGCCGACGGCTTGTCCGCGCCGAGCAGAGGGCGCACCCGCGTGTACATCGCACCGTGCACGAAGCCGACGTCGATGGTGTCCAGCGGCGCCCCGAGGTCGCGGAAGAGCCGGCGCATGGCGGGCGGCTCGGACTCCGTCATGATGCCCTGGATCAACGGTGTGCACCCGAGGGGCAGATGGGAGCGATCCAGAGCCCAGTGGCCCGGTCCCGGCGGTTCGAACGCGATGCTCATTGCTGCCCCCTCGTCGGCGCGGGAGGCTAGCCCGCCCGGAACTTCAGCCGGGCCAGTGCGCCCGCAGCTTGGCGGCGGAGAGCGACAGGGGCTCTGGCAGGGTCCGCGCCTCGGCGACCGCGGTCATGAAGTTGCCGTCGCCGGTCCACCGCGGCACGACATGCACATGCAGGTGCTCGCTGATGCTGCCGCC
>JBPOIX010000121.1:0-16711 GCA_052034175.1 Actinomycetota bacterium | reverse complement strand
GATGAACACCGAAGCCGAACTGCGCCAGGCGTTCCGCGACTTCGAGGCCGGACGCTTCGGCGCCCCCACGGACTGACCGGCGGGCCGGGCACGGGCCGCCGGGCTACGCGCGCCCCGCGCCTGCCCGGGGTCAGCGATCGGTGGGAGGGGTGACCGTCCAGCCGCGGCGTTCGAGCTCCCCGGCCAGCAGGTCGGCACGGAAGCCCCGGAGCAGCCCCGCCTGGGCCACGACGATCTTGTCGTCGTCGGCTCGCTCCGCCGCGGTGCCTGCCGGGCGCGGGCTGTCCACGTTCTCGCCGTTCACCAGACGGTCGATCAGCTCACTGGCCTCCTGGCGGGTGAACTTGCCGTTGCCCTGCCGCTGGTTGAGCCCGAGCGGGCGCCGCGCAGCGCGGTAGTCGTCGAACCCGGCCTTCTCCAGCAGCACCTTCAGGTAGGCCAGCTGCTTCGGCGTGGCCGGCGGCCCCGACGGCCCGAGCCCCACGGGTCAGGTCCCCAACTCGCCGCTGCGGTAGTGGCTGCGGCACAGCAGTTCGTAGCGGACGGTGTCGCCGAACAGGGGCTGTTCGTTGTTCTCCCCCGTGTCGCCGACCACGACCGTCTCGCCGGTGTAGACGATCTCGCCGTTCACCACGCGGGCGTTGTGAGTGGCCCGGGCGCCGCACCAGCAGCGGGCCTCGACCTGCATCGGCACCCGCTCGTCGGCGATCTCCAGCAGCCGCTTCGTGCCCTCGAACAGCTCCCCACGGAAGTCCGTGATCAGGCCGAAGGCGAACACGTCCACCCCGAGGTCGTCCACCACGCGGGCCAACTGGTCGCACTGGTCGGCGGTGTAGAACTGGGCTTCGTCGCACACCAGGTAGTGCAGCGGCCAGTGATCCACGGCGAGCTTGTAGAGGTCGAGGCCGGCCACGACCTCGATGGCCTGCGCCGCCACCCCCAACCGGCTGGTGACCTGGGCGCCTTCACGATCCAGCGTGGTGAGCAGCAACCCGTACAGGTCGCGGCTGGCCAGGTTGTGGTGAATCTGGAGGGCCATCGTGGACTTGCCCGAACCCATCGTGCCGAAGCTGAACCTCAACGTAGCCATGACGCCTCGACGTTACCCGCGCGCACTGCCGCCACCGAGCATCGCCTGGACGCGCTCGATCCGATCCGCCTCCGCGGCCGCCTTGTCCGGCCGGTAGCGGCGCACGCGGGCGAACCGCAGGGCCACGCCTCCGGGATAGCGCGAACTGCGTTGCACCCCGTCGACAGCGATCTCCACCACCAGCTCCGGGCGCACATGCTGGATGTAGCCGGCCTCGGGCTCGCCCAGCGCGCGGGCCTGCAGTTCGGCGGTCTGCCACCGCAGCAGGTCGTCCGTGAGGCCCTTGAAGGTCTTGCCGACCATCACGAACGTGCCATCCGCACCGAGCGCGCCGAGATGCAGGTTGCTCAACCAGCCAGTGCGCCGGCCGTGCCCCCACTCCGCCGCCAGCACCACGAGGTCCAGCGTGTGCACCGGCTTCACCTTGCGCCACGCGGTGCCGCGCCGACCCGCCTGGTACGGGGAATCCAGCGCCTTCACCATCACGCCTTCGTGCCCGGCGGCCAGCGCCGAGGCGGCGAACGCCTCCGCGACCGTGGGGTCCCCGGGGTCGGCCACGTCCAGGGTCGGGAGCAGCAGGCGTTCGGGCACGGTGGCCGCCAGTGCCGCTTTCCGGGCCGCCAGCGGCTCGTCGATCAGGGACGAACCGCCCACGGCCAGGAGGTCGAAGAAGAACGGCTGCAGCCTTGTCCCTGCCGCCATCGTGTCCTGGAAGGCCAGCGGGTTGCCGTCCTCGTCGAGCCCCAACGCCTCGCCGTCCAACACCACGTCGTCAGCAGGGAGAGCAAGGACGGCCTGCACGACCTCGGGAACCGCGGCCGAGATCTCCCGCAGGCTACGTGTGAACACCTGGACGGCGTCGCCGCGGCGGTGCACCTGCACGCGGGCACCATCCAGCTTCCACTCCACGCTCGCCGGGCCGGTGAGATGAAGGGCTTCGGCGACGCTGGCGGCAGTGCCGGCCAGCATCGGCTGCACCCCCACGCCGGTGGCCAACCCGACCGTCAGCGGCTGCCCCGCCAGCGCCAGCCCGGCCGCCGCCCCCAGATCACCGAGGAGCATCGCGGCCCGCCGCAGGGCCGGCCCCGACACCCCGGCTGCCTTCGCCACCGCGTCGGCCACCACCCCCTCGTTCGCACCCTGGCGAAGCTCCCCGCCGAGCACCCGCACCAGGTGCTGCTGCTCCTGCTCCGTCAGGCGTCGCATCAGGGCGCCGAGCACCTCCGCCCGCTGGCGCTGGGACCCTTCCCCGTGCGCTGCGGCCAGGGTGGTGAGCGCCTCGTCCACCTCGGCCACCGTCACCGTGGACAGCGCGGCGGGCTCCACCCGCGCTCCCGCCAACGTGGCCCACCCGACACCCAGCCGTCCCTGCGCGGGTTCGCCCACGAGCAGCCCGATCAGCGGCGCGACCTCCTCGGGCGCGGCGGCCCGCAACAGGCCCGCCAGAACGGCCACCTTGTCCGAACGTTTCGTCGTGGCCGCCACCGCGGTGGAGGCCGCCACGACGTCGGCGTACTGCATCAGATGCCTGGGGCGAGGAACGCACCGACGACGGCGCGAGTTCGTTCGGTCGAGGCCGCCAGGGCGGCTCGCTTCCACGCCGGCAACGTCATGTCGGTGGCCAGCGACGTCGGCAGCACCACATGGCCGTTCGTGCGGTCGCACCAGGTGGGGTACACCACCGGCCTGCCCACGGTGACGACGCCGTCGTCGACCGTGAAGTCCACCATCACCACCGCGCCGTCCTGCGAGGCAGCAGGCCACGACGGGCCGCTCGGGTGGTCCGAGACCAGGTTGCCCAGCCCGTAGATCACCCAGGTGTCGTTGACCTTGGTGATCGGCTGCAACACGTGAGCCTGGTGGCCGAAGATCAGGTCGAACTCGCCGGTCGCGGTCAACGTGGCGGCCAGTTGCTTCTGCTGCGACGTCGGTTGCACGATCTTGTCGACGCCCCACTCCAGGTCGAGGATCACCACCTGCGCGCCCGCGGCGCGGGCCGCACGGGCGTCGGCGATGATCCGCGTCGAGTTGGTGACGTTGACCCGCCACGACTGGCCGGAGGGCATCGGGCCGGTGGCGAAGGTGAACGCCAGGTGGGCGAACACCACCCCGTTCACGGTGAACAACGCCGGCTTGGCCTCCGCCGCGTTGCGAGCGCTGCCGGCGTGGCCGAGCCCCGCTTCGTCCATCTTGTTGAGCGTGAAGTCGACCCCGGCGGTGCCGCGGTCCATCGCGTGGTTGGAGGCGGTGCCGCAGCGGTCGAAGCCGGCGGCCACCAACCCGTCGGCCAGCTCGAACGAGGACGACAGCTGTGGCGGCGCGACGTACACCGGCGTTCCGGGAGGGGCGAACGGCTGCTCCATGTGGCACAGGCCGACGTCGAACCACGACACCAAGGGCTGGATGCGGGCGAACATCGGCACGAAGTCGAACGTGCCGTTGCCGAGGTCGCCGGAGCGGTTGACCCCACGGTGCATGTGGATGTCCCCCACCAACCCGAACGTCACCCGGCGCGCCGGCTCGTCCACGCGAGTGGCCACGGCACCGACGTCGGCACTGCCGTCGGCCGACGTGCTCATCGCGGCGGCGACGTTCCGGCCTGGCTCAGCTCGCGCGGCTCCGTGCGGCATCGCCAAGGCGGCCACCAGTACTGCCGCCGCGCACGCCGCGCGCTGCCTCCGCCGCTTCGCCCATCCCGCCATCGAGGGCGCACACTACCCTGCGGTGGATGACCGCCCGCCCGCCGTCCGACCTGCTCATCGAAGGCCGCATCTTCACGGCCGACCCGGATGCCCCCTGGGCCGAGGCGCTGGTGGCGCGCCACGGCCGCCTGGCCTACGTCGGCACGTTGGAGATGGCCCGCGCCGTGGCCGCCGACGATGCCGAACTGGTCGAGGCCACCGGCGTGGTGCTGCCGGGGTTCGTGGACGCCCATGCCCACATCCTCGGCCACGGCGACGCATTGCGGCGCGCGGTGCTCCGCCCCTGCACGAACCTCGCCGAGATCACCGCCGAACTGCTCCGGTGGGCGGCTGCCAACCCAACAGCGCCTCGGGTGCTCGGCGTGGGCTGGGTGTTCTCCGCCCTCCCTGAGTCCACCCCGACGCGCGACCAGCTGGACGCGATCATCGCCGACCGGCCGGTGTACCTGGATGCCAGCGACCTGCACTCCGTCTGGGTGAACAGCGCGGCGTTGGCGGAACTCGGGATCACCGACGAGACGCCCGACCCTGTCGGCGGCACGATCGTGCGCGACGCCGCCGGCCGGGCGACGGGACTGCTGCTGGAGAACGCCGGCTACCACCTGGCGTGGCCGGTGATGAACCGGGCCACCGACGCCGAGCGCGACGCGTCCCTCCAGGCAGCCATCGGCGCCTACCTGGCGGACGGCACCACCGCGGCCGTGGACATGGCGTTCGATCGCGACGCGCTCGACACCCTCCTGCGCGCCGAGGCGGCCGGCACCCTCCCGTTCACCGTGGTGGCCCACTGGCTGATCAACCGCACGGGCGACAGCGCCACCGAGGTGGCCCAGGTGGAGCGCGCCGCGGCCATGGCCGCCCGGCACACCCAGGGCGCGGTGCGCATCGTGGGGATCAAACTGATCACCGACGGCACGATCGACGGGTGCACGGCCGGGATGTGCCTGCCGTTCACCAACGGCGCGCCTGGGGAGATGACCTGGCCCCGCGAGGCACTGGAGCCCGTGGTGCTGGCCGCGGACGAAGCAGGGCTGCAGATCGCGATGCACGCCATCGGCGACCTTGCGGTGCGCACGGCGCTCGACGTGCTGGAGGTGGCTGCTGCCCGCCGCGTCGAGCGGGGGGACGCGCGCGAGCGGCGGCACCGCATCGAGCACCTGGAGTACGTGGATGCCGCCGATGTCGGCCGCCTGGCCCCCTTGGGCGTGACGGCGTCGATGCAACCGGTGCACGTGGACCCTGCCTACCTGGACAACTGGGCCGAGCTCCTGGGGCCCGAGCGCGCCGAGCGCGGCTTCGCCTGGCCCGAATACCTGGCGCACGACACGACGCTGGCGTTCGGCACGGACACGCCGACGGCAGACCACCGCCCGTTGCGCAACATGTACATCGCGGCCACTCGCCGTTCACCGAACGTGCCGAGCGCCGTGCCCCACCGGCCGGACTGGGCGCTGCCACTGGCCGACGCGGTGGCCTACGCCACCCGGGATGCGGCGTGGGCCAGCTTCGAGGAAGCCCGCCGCGGCATGCTGCGGGCAGGCCTGGCCGCCGACCTGGTGGTGCTCGACCGCGACCCGTTCCGCGACGGCCCGGAGACGCTGCTCACGGCCCGCGTGGTGCGCACCGTGGTCGACGGGCGGACGGTGCACACCGCCTGAGCACCGGCCCGAGCGGGCGTTACTCGCCGTGCAGCGCGTCGTACTTCTTGAAGTACTGCTTGGCGTAGGCCAGCAGCTGCCCGTCCGAGGGGTGATCCATCGCTTCCATGCCCACCACCCGGCCGGCGACCTTGGCGTGGCGGTGCTCGAGGTCCTTACGGAAGGACACCTTGGCGTTGCCCGGCCCGGCGATCAGAACCTCCCGCGCGTCGCCGATGGCGTCCACGACCGCGTCGTGGAAGTGCGGGTCGTCGCCGGCCTTGCCAGGCCCCGGCGCCCCGGACTTGCGGTGGATCTTGCGCTGGCCACCCTCGCGCTCGACGAGGTGCACATGGCGGTCGTCGACGGCGAAGTCGATGACCGTGGCGTGCTGGTGGTCGATCCAGACGATCGCGTGCTGGTACGACATGGATGGACTGGCCTTTCCAGGGTCGACCCCCTTGGCGACCCTCTGAGGCCAACGTACGGCCGGGCTCGCGGAGCCACCACGGCCGTTGGTCCTTACTCCTTCTGCCCGAGGTCGAAGATGTTGCGCTCCCGCAGACGGTCGGCGAAATCGAGGTCGTAGACGTGCTCGGGGATCTCCCGCACCAGGGCGTCAAGACGCTGCGCGTCGTCGCCGACGAGGATCCGCCAGCGCTCCGCGCGCACCCCGTCGAGGATCACCGTCGCCGCCTGGGCCGCCGTCATCGGGGCGTTGTCGCGGAACATCTCCGCCTGCATCTGCATGCCGAGGCGCAGGTCGTCGTCGCTTGCCCCGCTGACGTCCATCCCCTGGCGGGAGAGGCGCGCTCGCACCTCCTGCAGCTGGTCGGCGGTGAGCTCCTTCGGATCGCGCCCGTGGAGCTTGGCCGAGTTGATGGCGATGCTGGTGCCGATGTGACCGGGCATCACCACGGAGGCCTTCACGTGCGGCGCATTGACGCGCAGGTCGGTGATCAGCGCCTCGGTGAAGCCCTTCACGGCGAACTTGGCGGCGCTGTAGGCGGTGTGCGAGATGTTCGGGCCGAGCGAGGCCCAGAAGCCGTTGACGCTGCTGGTGTTGACGATGTGCCCCTCCTCGCTGGCCACCAGCAGCGGCATGAACGCTCTGGCGTTGAGGTAGACGCCACCCCAGCAGATGTCGAACGTCTTCTCCCACTGAGGGCGCGGGTCGGTGACGAAGCTGCCACCGCCACCGACACCGGCGTTGTTGAACAGCAGGTTGATGTGCGGGGCCGCCTGGCCGCCGCAGTGGGCCGCCACCACGGCGTCGCGGAAGGCCAGCACCTGCGCCTCGTCGCTGACGTCGGCCAGGTGCGCGGTGACCCGGGTGCCGGCGGGTGCCTCGGCCAGCGCAAGGGCCAGGGTGTCGGCCATGTCCTCGGCGGACACGTCGCACATCGCGACATGACACCCCTCAGCAGCGAGTTGACGCACGAGTTCGCGCCCCATCCCCGTGCCCCCACCTGTGACGACTGCGATCTTTCCCCCGAAGTGCTGCATGCGCCAAGGCTCGCGCACCGGGGCGCCCGGCATCGGCACGGAGACCCCTACCGCGTCTTGTTAGGCCGCCTTGACATTCTCCGAGTAGCCTGGCTACATTCGAGTCATGGCCCGACTGCACTCCCGCCTCCTGCCCGCCCTCGCCGCCACCGCCCTGGCGACGCTCGCCGTCGCCTGCGGCGATGACGCCGCAGGCCCCGCGTCCTCTGCCGGGGGGCCGCCCAGCGGCACGATCACCGTGTACAGCGGCCGCAGCGAAGAGCTCGTGAAGCCCCTCCTGGACCAGTTCAGCGAGGCCACCGGGATCACCGTCGAGTTCCGAGGCGGCGACAGCGGCGAGATGGCCGCACAGCTGCTCACGGAAGGCGACGCGTCCCCCGCCGACGTGTTCTTCTCACAGGATGCCGGCGCGCTCGGTGCCGTGGAGAAGGCGGGCCTGTTCCGCACCCTGCCGTCGGCCACGCTGGACGTCGTGCCGCCCGCCTACCGCTCCGCCACGGGCTCGTGGGTGGGCACCAGCGGCCGCCTGCGGGTGCTGGTGGTGAACCCCACCCTGGTCACCGATGCGCCGACCACCATCGACGAACTGCTCGACCCGCAGTGGAAGGGCCGCATCGGCTTCGCCCCCACCAACGCCTCATGGCAGTCCTTCGTCACCGGCTTGCGCGTCCTGCGCGGGGAGGCCGGGGCGCGCCAGTGGCTGGAGGCCTTCGCCGCCAACCAACCGGTGGCGTACGAGAAGAACGGCGCCGTGCGTGACGCCGTCAACTCCGGCGAGGTGGCCATCGGCCTGGTGAACCACTACTACCTCTACGAGCTGATCGCCGCCGAGGGCGCGGGCTCCGTGGTGGCCGTGAACCAGTACCTCGCCCCCGGCGACGCCGGCGGCCTGCTCAACGTGGCCGGCGTGGGCGTGCTGTCCAGCAGCGACAACGCCGCCGCGGCCCAGGCGCTGGTGGACTACCTGCTCAGCGAGGCCGGCCAGACGTACTTCGCCGAGACCACGTACGAGTACCCGCTGCGCGACGGCATCGCACTGGCCGCCGGCCTCCCCTCTCTGGACGAACTGCAGCCACCCGCCCTCGACCTCAGCGACCTGGACTCCATCGCCGAGACCCAGGAACTGCTCGCCGATGTCGGCTTGCTGACCCTCTGACCGGCGGAGAGGTCACCGTGCACTCGACGACCCGCTCGCGGCCGCCTACCGGCCTCGTGCTCCCCGCTGCGGTCGCAGCGGTCGTCGCCGTGCTCCCGATCTGGTACCTCGTCGATCGTTCCTTCAGCCGTGGCTGGGCCGAGGTGCGCGACGAACTGTGGCAGGAGCGCACGCTCCAGCTGGTGCTCCGCAGCCTCGGCCTCACGGCCGCTGTCACCGTGCTCTCGGTGTGCATCGGGGTCGCCGCCGCCTGGCTGGTGGAGCGCAGCGATCTGCGCGGCCGCGGCGTGCTGCGCGTGTTGTTCACCCTGCCGCTCGCCGTGCCGTCCTATCTGGCGGCGTTCGCCTGGATCTCCTGGCGGCCCGGGTTGGCCGGGTTCACCGGTGCCACCCTGGTGCTCACCCTCGTCAGCTACCCGTACGTGATGCTGCCGGTGATGGCCGCCCTACGTCACCTCGACCCGGCGTTGGACGACGTGGCCCGCTCCCTCGGTAAGACCCGCCGCCAGGTGATGGCCGGCCTCACCCTGCGCCAGCTGCGGCCGGCGATCGCCGCCGGGGCGCTGCTGGTAGCGCTCTATGTGCTGAGCGACTTCGGCGCAGTCGCAGCAATGCGCTACGAGGCGTTCACGTGGGTGATCTACGGCGCCTACCGGGCCGGGTTCAACCCGGCCCGTGCCGCCATCCTGGCCACCGTGCTGGTGCTGCTGGCATCCGCGCTGGTGAGCGCAGAGGGTGCCGCGCGAGGCAGGGCGGCCGCTGCGCGGCTGGGCATGGGCGCCGCCCGTGCGCACACCCCCGTACGTCTGGGGCGTAGCGCCACGGCCGCGGCCTGGGTGTTCGCCGCCACGGTTCTGGTGCCCGCGGTGCTGTTCCCGGCCTGGCGGATCTCCGTGTGGCTCAGGTCGTATGCCTCCACCGACGTGGACCTGGGCCGGGTCGTCGGCGCACTCGGGAACACCGTGCTCCTTGCCGCGCTCGCGGCCGGCGCCACGATCCTGCTGGCCTTCCCGGTGGGCGTGCTGGCGGCGCGCTACCGCGGGCGGCTCAGCGGTGCGATCGAACGGTCCACGTACATCGCCCACGCCCTTCCGGGCATCGTCGTGGCCATCTCGCTCGTGTATGTGGGTGTGAAGCTGCTGCGCCCGATCTATCTGCAGACGCCCCTCCTCGTGCTCGGGTACGTGGTGTTGTTCCTGCCGCTGGCCGTGGGGTCGGTGCGCACGTCCGTGCAGCAGTCGTCGCCGCGCATGGAGGAAGTGGCCCGCTCGCTCGGGAACGGCCCGCTGACGGTCGTGCGGCGGGTCACGGCGCCGCTGGCACTGCCCGGGGTGGCGGCCGGCGCCGCCCTGGTGACCCTGGCCACGATGAAGGAGCTGCCGGTGACGCTCGTGCTCCACCCGACGGGTACGGAGACCCTGGCGATGGAACTGTGGCGGCACACGAGCGTCAGCGACTACGCCAACGCCGGGCCGTATGCTCTCGCCCTCGTGGCGTTCGCAGCGATTCCCACCGCTCTCCTCGGGCTGCCGCGGCGCACTGCCCGCCGCGGGCACGGCGATGGCTGACGCAGCGCTCACCGTCGCCGGGGTGCGCAAGCGGTTCGCAGCCACCGACGTGCTGCATGGCATCGAGCTCACGGTGCCGGCAGGTTCGGTCACGGCGGTGCTCGGCCCGTCGGGTTGCGGGAAGACCACTCTGCTGCGGCTGATCGCCGGGTTCGAGCGCTTGGACGCCGGCCACATCGCCGTGGGCGGGGTCACCGTCGCCGACACCACGACGCACGTCTCGCTTCCACCGGAGCGCCGCCGGGTCGGCATCGTGCCACAGGAGGGCGCCCTGTTCCCTCACCTGGACGTGGCCGGCAACATCGGGTTCGGGCTTGCCCGCGGCCCGCAGGCCCAGGCGCGGGTGCAGGAGCTGCTGGCGTTGGTAGGGCTGGCGGGCATGGGGCGCCAGCGCCCGGACCAGCTGAGTGGCGGCCAGCAGCAGCGCGTCGCTCTCGCCCGGGCGCTCGCCCCGCGCCCGTCGCTGATCCTCCTCGACGAGCCGTTCTCCTCCCTCGACGCGGCGCTGCGGAACCAGGTGCGCGACGAGGTGTTCGACGTGCTCCGGGCCGAGCAGGCCACGGCCGTCCTCGTGACGCACGACCAGCAGGAGGCCTTGTCCGTAGCCGACCAGGTGGCCGTGCTGCTCGGCGGGCGGATCGCCCAGTGCGCCGACCCGAACACCCTGTACGAGGCGCCCGCCGACCTTGCGGTGGCGACGTTCATCGGCGAGGCCGTGGTGGTGGACGGCGTGGTGGAGCGCGGGGTGGTGCGCACCGCGCTCGGTACGCACGCCCTGCGGCCGGGTGCGCCGCCGGCAGGCCCGGTGGAGGTCGTCGTCCGCCCGGAGCAGATCGAGGTGGTGCCGGTGCAGGTGGACGGTGGTGCCGCCGCCGTGGTGACCGGACGGTCGTTCTACGGCCACGACGGGGTGGCCCGCCTGCAGGTGGCCGGCATCGGGTCGGCGGTCAGCGCACGCTTGCCAGCAGGCCACCTTCCCGAACGCGGCGCCAGCGTGTGGCTGAAGGTGCGCGGTGCCGACAGCGCCGTCGCGCCGTGCTCAGCCGAGGGGTGAGCTGAGGGCGGCGCGGTCCGCGGCGGTCTGCTCCGCCATGCGGGCCAACACCTCCCCGCGCAGCGCCCGCACCGTGCCGGCGTAGGCGCGGCCGTGGAGCTGGGCGAGGGCTTGCGCATGGGCCAGCGCGGAAGCCAGCACGTCGCCCTCGGCGACCACCTGATCGAGGTAGCCGGCGTCCACCGCGCCCCGGCCGTCGAACACCTGGGCGAGGGCCACGGCCGGCTGCAGGTGACGGCGGCTGAGGCGCTCCTGGGCGATGGTGATGGCCCACGCCGGCAGCACCATGCCGATGGCTACCTCGTTGAGGCCGATCTTGCAGTCGATGTCGGCGCCGATGCGCAGATCGCAACCGAGCAGCAGCAGGGCTCCGGCCGCCAGGGCATGGCCGGTGCAGGCGGCCACGACGGGCACGCCACAGCCGTAGAGGCGGCGCACGAGGTCCCCGCCATCGCTCACCAGGCCGACGATCGCTTCCACCTCACCGCCGCGCATCACCGTCAGGTCGAAGCCGGCGCAGAACTTGCCGGGACGACCGTGCAGCACCACCGCGCCGATTGAGTCGTCGGCCTCGGCTGTGTCCAGGGCAGCGGCAACGGCGGCGATGGTGGCCGCCGAAAGGGCGTTGGCCTTGCCGTCGTCGAGGTGGACGACGAGCACGCCGGCTCCAGTTTCACTGCTGACGATCTCCGTGGTGACGCTCATTGCAGCGAGCGTACGCCGCCAGGGTCGAGGCGCCCTGCGTCAGGCTGCGACATAGTCGCCGAGCAGGTCGCGCGTGCGCTGTTCGCTGATGCGCAGCTGGGCGCGGGTGGCCTCGTCGATCGGCACGGTGGGGTCGTCCGCCTCGCTGGTGAACCGGATGAGGAAGCCCGTGCCGCTGGTGTCGCACCATGTCGGGTGGACCGCCGGCCGATCCACCGTGATGCTGCCGTCCGGGCTGCGGTGCAGCGCGGTGGTGAACACCGCGGCGTCCTGGCTGCTGGCCGGCCACTGGCTGCTGGTGGGGTGGTTGCTGAGCACATTGCCCATCCCCCACACCACCCACACCCCGTTGACCTGCTCGATCGGCTGCAGCACGTGGGCGTGGTGACCGACGATCAGGTCCACCTCCCCGCTGGCGGTGACCGCCTCGGCGACCTCGCGCTGGAAGCCGGTGGGTTCCACCACGCGTTCGATACCCCAGTGGAAGCTGACGATGACCGCCTCTGCGCCGCGGGCACGCATCGCCTGCGCGTCGCTGATCACCAGGGCCGGGTCGATCAGGTTGGACCGCCACTCCTCCCCCGGGATCGGCGGGTAGCCGTTGTAGCTGAACGTGTAGCTGAGGTGGGCGATCCGCACCCCGTTCACGGTCACGAGCGCCGGCAGCCGGGTGTCGGCGGTGGACGCCATGCCCGACTGGCCGATTCCTGCGGCCGCGAAGGCCGCCACCGTGGCGTCGATGCCGTCGGCGCCGCGGTCGAGCGAGTGATTCGAGGCCGTGCTGCAGCGGTCGTACCCGGCCGCGGCGACAGCGGTGGTGACCGACGCGTCGATGCTCAGGGTCGGCGGTTCGACGATCACGTTCTCGTCCGGCGCGATCGGCTGCTCCATGTGGCAGATCGCCAGGTCGAAGCCACTGAGGAAGGGCCGGAGGTGATCGAACATCGAGTTGTAGTCGTACGTGCCGTCCGGCTGGGCGGCGCCACGGTTCACCGCCCGGTGGGCGACGATGTCCCCGGTGAAGGCCAGGGTCACGACGCCGTCCACCCCGGCCGGCGCGGCAAGGCTGGTGACGGGGCTGGTGACGGGGCTGGTGGTTGCGGCCACCGATGAGGGGGTCGGCCCGCTGGAGGGCAGGCGGATCTCCATGCCGACGAGGAAGCGGGCGTAGTCCGGGTTGTCCAGGTTGGCGGCTGCCAACTCCGCGACCGTGACCCCGAAACGATCGGCGACGGCGCTCGGAGAGTCCCCCGATTGCAGGACGTACGTGGCCGGCAACGTCGTGCTCGTGGCCGCATCAGTGGTGGGTGCCGCGACCGAGGTGGTGGCCGCCGGAGGGGTGCTGGGCGCCGCAGGGTCGGCACCGCCGCCGCCGCCCCCGCATGCAGCAACGGCCAACGCCATCGCTGCCAGCGCTGCCCATCGCTGCCGTCGCACGCCGAGGAGATTACCGGTCCCCGGTGTCGTCTGCCGAGCGTTCGCTCGGTCGAACCCGGGACCAACGGTTCACGTGAACCGCCGGCGCGGCCGCTTGACTTCCACCCATGCATCTCGAACATCTCGCGCTGATCGTCGACGACTACGACCGGGCGATCGAGTTCTTCGTCGCCGCGCTCGGCTTCGAGGTGCGGGAGGATTCGCCCTCGCTCACCAACGACGGCCGGCCGAAGCGCTGGGTCGTGGTCGCCCCGCCCGGCGCGCCGACCAGCCTCCTGTTGGCGCAGGCCGATGGCGACACCCAGCGGGCCACGGTGGGCAACCAGTTCGCCGGCAGGGTCGGCCTGTTCCTACGGGTCGACGACTTCGAGGCCACCCGCCAGCGCATGCTCGCCACCGGCGTGCGTTTCGTCGGAGAGCCGCGCCACGAGCCCTATGGCGACGTGGTGGTGTTCGAGGACCCGTGGGGCAACCGCTGGGACCTCCTCGGCCCACGGCCGTCGGACCTCGAAGACGCCGCTACTCCCTGAACGCCACGCGAGGTGCCCGGCCGATCGTGACCTTTGAAGCCGGCGACTCGGCGGCGTTTCGGCAG
This sequence comes from Actinomycetota bacterium, assembly GCA_052034175.1. Lineage (GTDB taxonomy): Bacteria > Actinomycetota > Acidimicrobiia > Acidimicrobiales > Ilumatobacteraceae > UBA668. The sequence continues at coordinate 3,261 of JBPOIX010000121.1, read as the reverse complement.
GTTCCCCAGGGCTCGCTCGTGTGGGTGCGCGGCTGGCCCGAGGTCGGCCGGGCCGTCGCTGTCGAGGTCAGCGGCCGCTGGATCGAGGCGACGTATCCGTGCACCACGCCGTTCGTCCGGCCGATGCGCTTCCGCTGAGTACCGACCTCACTCACCACGGGTTGACCGACGCGCTCGTTGAGTCCGGACATCAGCACGACTCGGAATCGGAGAAAGGTGAAACGGGCCAATGGTCCCGCCCCGCGACCGGCGCAGCAGCACTGGGCCGCCGCCGTTCTCGGACGGCGCCGCTCACGGTCGACGCACCCGTCGGCAGACGCGAGGAGGGGGAGGCACCACGGCCTCCCCCTCCTCGCACACATCGGTCACGCGTCCGCGGACGCGTGCCACATCGCCCGACTCAGCTGCAGCCGCTGGTGCTCCCGCACGACGGGCAGGCGTGGCAGGAGCCGGCGCGCACCATCTGCACACCGCACTGCATGCACATCGGTGCATCGCTGTGGCGCACGGCCGGGCGGGCGACACCACCGGGGTTGGTGACGTCGTTGTTCGGGGCGGGCGGGGCAACACCGAGTTCCATCTGGGTGGCCAGCTCCTCCACCGAGGGCACGCTCTTCGGGTCGGCGACGATGTCGCTGCCCGTGCGGCTCTCGATGACGCTCTCCTCCACACCCGGCAGCGTCGGCTGCAGGCGCTCGTTGATCGAGAAGATGCCCATCTCGGCCCGCTCGTCGTAGGTGAGGTACTCCAGCGCCAGGCGGCGGAAGAGGTAGTCCATCATCGACGAGGCGAAGCGGATGTCCGGGTCGTCGGTCATGCCGGCGGGCTCGAAACGCATGTTGACGAACGCCTCGACGAACGAGCGCAGCGGCACGCCGTACTGCAAGCCGTAGCTGATGCTCTTGGCGAAGGCGTCCATGATGCCGCTGAGCGTGGAACCCTGCTTGGAGACGGTGAGGAAGATCTCGCCCGGCTGGCCGTTCTCGTACTCGCCGATGGTGGCGAAGCCCTTGCTGTCCGCCACGCGGAACTCGAACGTGCGGCCACGGCGGCTGCGGGGCAGCTTCTGGCGGATCGGCTGGTGCACCACCCGCTCGACGATGCGCTCGATCACCTGGGTGGCCTCGGCGGCGGCCGGGGTGGGTTCCTCGGCGGTCTCCTTCTTGGCGGTGCTCAGCGGCTGGGCCACCTTGCAGTTGTCCCGGTAGATGGCGACGGCCTTCAGGCCGAGCTCCCAGCTCAGCTGGTGCAGGGCCTCGATGTCTTCCACCGACGCCTCTTCGGGCATGTTCACCGTCTTGGAGATGGCGCCGGAGATGAACGGCTGCACCGCACCCATCATCCGCACATGGCCTTCGTAGTGGATCGTGTTGTCGCCCATGCTGCAGGCGAACACCGCCACATGGCCGGCTGCCAGGTGCGGCGCACCGAGGATGCTCTTCTCGGTGTCGATGTAGCGGATGATGTCGTCGATCTGGGTGGCCGTGTAGCCCAGCCGGCGCAGCGCCCGCGGGATCGTCTGGTTAACGATGGTCATCGTGCCGCCACCGACCAGCTTCTTCATCTTCACCAGGCCGAGGTCGGGCTCGATGCCGGTGGTGTCGCAGTCCATCATCAGGCCGATGGTGCCCGTGGGGGCCAACACCGACGCCTGCGCGTTGCGCACGCCGTACTCCTCACCGTCGCGCACCGCGGCCTCCCAGGCCTCGGCGCCGGCAGCCACCAGCTCTGCGGGAACGACATGGGTGTCGATGATCTCGCCGTGGGCGTCGCGGTGCATGCGCAGCACGTTGAGCATGTGGATCTCGTTCTCGGCGAAACCGGAGAACGGGCCCATGCGGCTGGCGGTGCGGGCGCTGACGGCATAGGCGTGCCCGGTCATCAGCGACGTGAGCGCGGCGGCCCACGCCCGACCCTCGAGCGAGTCGTACGGCAAGCCGAGCGCCATCAGGGTGGCGCCGAGGTTGGCGTAGCCGAGGCCCAGCTGGCGGAACTTGCGGCTGTTCTCACCGATCGGCTCGGTGGGGTAATCCGCCCGGCCGACGAGGATCTCCTGCGCGGTGAACACGACCTCGATGGTGTGCTGGTAGCTGGCAACGTCGAAGTCGCCGTTCTCGTCCAGGTACTTCAACAGGTTGATGCTGGCCAGGTTGCAGGCCGAGTTGTCGATGTGCATGTACTCGCTGCACGGGTTGGAGCCGTTGATCCGGCCCGAGGCGTGGGCGGTGTGCCACTTGTTGATCGTGGTGTCGAACTGCAGGCCGGGGTCGGCGCACTCCCAGCTCGCCGTGGCGATGCCACGCCACAGGTCGCGAGCGCGCACCGTGCGCACCGTGGAACCGTCCGTGACCGCCTTCAGCGCCCAGTCCTCGTCGTTGATGACGGCTTCCATGAAGTCGTCGGTGACACGCACGGAGTTGTTGGCGTTCTGGTACTGGATGGAGAACGAATCCGACCCGTCGAGGTCCATGTCGAAGCCGGCGTCGCGCAACACGCGGGCCTTCTTCTCCTCCTTGGCCTTGCACCACACGAACTCCTCGACGTCCGGGTGATCAACGTTGAGGATGACCATCTTCGCCGCACGACGGGTCTTGCCGCCGCTCTTGATGGTGCCCGCGGAGGCATCCGCACCGCGCATGAAGCTGACCGGGCCGCTGGCCGTGCCGCCACCGTTGAGCATCTCGTAGCTGGAGCGGATCTTGGACAGGTTCACGCCGGCGCCGGAGCCACCCTTGAAGATGACCCCCTCTTCCCGGTACCAGTTGAGGATGCTGCTCATCTTGTCGTCCACGGCCAGGATGAAGCAGGCGCTGGCCTGCTGGGGCACACCCTTCACGCCGATGTTGAACCACACCGGGCTGTTGAACGCCGCCCGCTGGGTGACGAGGATGTACTTCAGTTCGTGGTTGAACGCGTCCACCTCGGCCTGGTCGGCGAAGTAGCCGCCTTCGACGCCCCAGGTGGTGATGGTGTCCGCCACGCGGTCGATGACCTGGCGCAACGAGTGCTCGCGCTCGGTGGTGCCGAGCGTGCCGCGGAAGTACTTCTGCGCCACGATGTTCGTCGAGTTCAGCGACCAGTCCAGCGGGAACTCCACCCCGAGCTGCTCGAAGGCGACCGTGCCGTCCTTCCAGTTGCTGATGCGGGCATCGCGACGCTCCCCCTCGACCTCGTCGTAGGGATGCACACCGGGCGTGGTGAAGTGTCGGTGAATGCCGATGGCGAGGCGATCCGGCGCCAGTGACATGGTGTGCTCCTTGG
>JBPOIX010000177.1:0-11174 GCA_052034175.1 Actinomycetota bacterium | reverse complement strand
GCCGCCACCTGTGAGTTGCTCAGCGATGAACCGGCCGACACTGCCGCCACCGGCGATGATGATCTTCATGTGGGGCTCCTAGTGGCCGTGCCCGGCGGCGGGGGCCGCGACGAGCGAGTCGAGACGGGACAGGGCATCCGAGGTGACGGCGAGGTACAACACGTCGCCCTCCTGGACCACGAGGTTCGGGCCGGGCAGCATGGCCGAGCCGAGGCGGCTGACGGCCACCAGCCGCACACCCTCCTGCTCCAGCTCCGCCGCCTGGTGGCCGGCCCACTTCGCCCCCACCGAGCGCTCCACCAACGACACCTTGGCGCTGGGGTCGACCCACTCCACCGAGGGCCCTTCGGGCATCAGCCGGCGGAGCACGCGCTCGGAGGTCCAGAGCGACGGGGCCACCGTGGCGATGCCCAGCCGCTGGTAGATGGCGGCACGGCGCGGGTCGTAGATGCGGGCGACGACGCGCTCGATGCCGAACGTCTCGCGAGCCACGCGGGCCACCAGGATGTTCGAGTTGTCGCCGTTGGTGACGGCCGCCAGCGCCTCGGCCCGTTCGATACCGGCCCGCACCAGCAGGTCGCGGTCGAAACCGATGCCCGCCAATGTCTGCCCGCTGAAGTCGGCGCCGAGGCGCTCGAAGGCGCTGGACTTGCGGTCCACCACGGCGACGGTGTGCCCGTCGCCGGTGAGCTGGCGGGCGAGGGACGAACCGACTCGCCCACACCCCACGATCACGACATGCACGTTGGAACCTCCTGGGTTCAATTCCATTGCCCTTCGCCGCAGCGGTTTGCGAGCAATGACGATCATCGATCAGCGAGCACGGCGCCCACCAGATCCACGATCCTCACCATCGAAGCACGCTCGGCCTCGCCTGCGCCAACACTTGCGTGAGCGACCTGCGTTTCGCCGCCGTTCCGCCCGAGTCTTAGCGCGTTCTTAGCGCGGGCAGGCCGATTCTTGACGGCCTCGCAACGCGCAGGGTCCCACGGCGGGGGTGAGCGGGGGCAGACTGGCGCGATGGGCCGCGGCGTTCCACCCTCCTCACCGACCGCTGCGGTGGCCGTCGCCAACTCACCGTCCCCCCCTCCGGTGGCACGCCCTGTCCAGCGCGCCGCAGTTCCCGCGGGCCGCCGCCAGGTCGCCTGGGTGCTGGCGCTGGCGGGTGTGCCCGCACTGGTGGCTGGGCTCGTGGCGCTCCGCACGCACCTGAACCTCACCAGCGCGCTGCTGGTCACGATGGCGCTGGTGGTGTCCGTGGCTGCCCTCGGCGGGTTGCGGCCAGGCGTGGTGGCCTCGGTGGGCGCGTTCCTGCTCACCAACTGGTTCCTCACCCCGCCGCTGCACACGCTGCACATCGGCGACACGGACAACGTCATCGCACTCGTCGTGTTCGTGGCCGTCACCCTCGCCGTGAGTGCGCTGGTGGCCCACAGCGCCCGCCGTTCGCTGGAGGCGGAGCACGCACGGGCCGAGGCCTCCGCCCTTGCCGCCTCCACTGCGGCGATCATCACCTCCACCGACCCGATGCCCGGCCTGGTCGCCCAACTGCGCGCCCAGTTCGGCCTGGAGGCGGTGTCGCTGCTCCAACGCGAGGGCGACGGCTGGCGGGTGGCCGCGGCCAGCGGGGAGCCCGTGCCGGTGGCTCCGGAGGACGGGATGGCGATGCCGCTGGACGGCAGCGGCGATCACGCCCTCGTGCTCTCCGGCTCCGTCTCGGAGGACGGGGCCCAGGTGCTGCGCGCCTTCGCCCATCAGATGGCCCTCGGCCTGGAGGCCCAGCGCCTGCGAGCACGCAGCGCCACGATGGATGCGCTGGCCGAGGCCAACGCGCTGCAAACCGCGCTGCTGCAGGCGTTGGCGCACGACCTGCGCACCCCCCTGGCCTCGATCAAGGCCTCCGTCACGGGGTTGCTGGCCGGCGACGTGGGGTTCACGGTGGATGAACGCGCCAGCCTCCTTGACGCCATCAACGACTCCTCCGACCGCCTCGACCGGGTCATCCGCAATCTGCTGGACATGAGCCGACTGGAGACCGGGGCCACCAACCCCAAGCTCGTGCCCAGCGCGCTGGAGGACACCGTCGCCGCGGCCGTCAGCACGGTTCCCGCTCACGGGCACGCGCTGGTGGTGGAGGTCAGCGAGACGCTGCCCCTCGTCCTCACGGACTCCGCCCTACTGGAGCGTGCCCTCGCCAACCTGGTGTCGAATGCGGTGGCCTGGTCGCCCGCGTGCTCGCCGGTGCGGGTGGTCGCCGCACTCGCCGGGCGCAGCGTGCAGTTGCGGGTGGTGGACCACGGCCCGGGGATTCCCTCCGAAGCACGAGGTCGCATCTTCGAGCCCTTCCAGCGGCTCGGCGATCGCTCGCACGACGCCGGAGAGGGCCTCGGCCTGGCCATCGCCAAGGGGTTCGTCGAGGTCACGGGCGGCACGATCGACGTCTCGGACACGCCCGGCGGCGGCACCACCTTCACGATTCTCCTCCCCATCGCAGCCGAAGGGGGCCCCGCATGACACGCATCCTGGTGGTGGACGACGAGCCGCAGATCCGCAAGGCGTTGTCGGTCAACCTCGCCGCCCGCGGCTACGAGGTGCTCACCGCGGCCTCGGGAGAGCAGGCCTTGCAGATGGCGGCCGAGCACCTGCCCGACCTCGTGCTCCTCGACATCGGGCTCCCCGGCATCGACGGGATCACCGTGATCGAAGGGCTGCGCGGGTGGTCGTCGATGCCGATCATCATGCTGTCCGTCCGCGACGCCGAAGCGGACAAGGTGAGGGCGCTGGACGCCGGCGCCGACGACTACGTCACCAAGCCGTTCGGGATGAACGAGGTGCTGGCTCGCCTGCGCGCCGCGCTCCGCCGCCATCACCCCGAGCCCGAGCAGGCGGAGGTGGCCACCGCGGCCTTCACGCTGGACCTGCTGCAGCACACGGTCACCGGCAGCGACGGCAACTCCATCCATCTCACCCCGACCGAGTGGGACATCGTCGAGGCTCTTGCCCGGCACCCGGGCCGCCTGGTCACCCAGCGGCAGTTGCTGCAGCAGGTCTGGGGGCCGGCGTACGAACGCGAGACGAACTACCTCCGCGTCCACCTCGCGGCCATTCGCAAGAAGCTGGAGCCCGACCAGGGCCGCCCGCGCTACTTCGTCACCGAACCCGGCATCGGCTACCGCTTCCAACCCGACCCCTGACCTACTTCGGGTCCATTCCCCTGCACCACTACGCTCCGCTCGACCCTTCTGGAGACTTCCCCCATGCTCACCCCCCTCAAGCGCCTCGTCATCGGCCGGCCGATCGCCACCGCCGATGAAGGGCACCAGCGCCTGCCGAAGAAGGTGGCGCTGCCCGTCTTCGCCAGCGACGCCATCTCGTCCACCGCATACGCCGTGGACGAGATCCTCGTGGTGCTCGTCATCGCCGGTGGGGTGGGCGCGTTCGCCTTCACCAAGCTGGTTCCGATCGCCATCGTGGTGGCCATCCTGCTGGCCATCGTGGTCATCAGCTATCGCCAGACGATCTACGCCTATCCCAGCGGCGGCGGCAGTTATGTCGTCAGCAAGGACAACCTCGGGACCCTTCCGGCGCTCGTGGCAGGGTCGTCGCTGCTGGTGGACTACATCCTCACGGTGGCCGTGTCCGTGGCGGGCGGTGTGCTGGCCATCCGGTCGGCGGTGAACTTCGACAACAAGTGGACCGTGCCCGTCTGCGTGGCCTGTGTGCTGGTGATGATGCTGGCGAACCTCCGCGGAATGAAGGAGTCCGGCGCACTGTTCGCCCCACCGACCTACCTCTACATCGTGATGCTGATTGCCCTCATCGTGACGGGCCTGGTGCGGGTGTTCATCCTCAAGAACATCGACCCCATCGACCCGGAGTCGATCAGCGAGGAGGCCAAGCATCTGTCCGAAGGGGCGAAGGGCCTGGGGCTGATGATGCTGCTGCGCGCGTTCTCCTCCGGCGCCGTCGCCCTGTCCGGTGTGGAAGCGGTGTCCAACGGTGTGCCGGCGTTCAAGAAGCCGGAGAGCCGCAATGCCGCCACGACGATCATGATCATGGCCGTCATCCTCGGGTCATGCTTCCTCGGGGTGTCGGTGCTGGCGTCCCACCTCAAGCCGTTCCGCGGCCACGACGACCCCACCGTCATCGCCATGCTCGCGGAGCAGGTGTACGGCGGCCGCGGGGTGCTGTTCTGGGTCACCCAGATCGCCACCTTCGCGATCCTCATCCTCGCGGCGAACACGGCGTACGCCGACTTCCCCCGGCTGTCGTCGATCATCGCCAAGGACGGCTTCCTGCCTCGCCAGTTCGCCAACCGCGGCGACCGCCTCGTATACAGCAACGGGGTCCTCTTCCTGTCGGCCGTGGCCTGCGTGCTGATCTGGTACTTCGACGGGCAGATCTCCTCGCTCATCCCGCTCTACGCCTTCGGCGTGTTCACCGGCTTCACGCTCAGCCAGTCGGGCATGGTCATCCACCACCTGCGCGAGCGAGAACCACGATGGAAGATCAGCCTGGCCATCAACGCTGTCGGCGCGTTCACCACCGGGCTCATCGCCATCATCGTGGTGGTCTCCAAGTTCACCCAGGGCGCCTGGATCCCTGCGGTGCTGATTCCGTTCATGGTCAGCTTCTTCTGGTACATCGGGCGCCACTACCTGAAGGTGAAGCGGGCGCTGGTGGTGCCCGAGGGGTACAAGGCGAAGCGGCACACCCACTATGTGGTCGTGCTCGTGGGCAAGGTGAACCGTGGCGTGCTCGACGCGCTCGCGTACGCCCGCAGCCTCTCGCCGGAACGCATCCTGGCGCTGTCGGTGGTGCAGGACCCCGAGGAGGAGTTGCTGCTGCACGAGCAGTGGGACCACTACGACATCCCGGTGGAGCTGCACACGGTGTCGTCGCCGTACCGCGAGCTGGCCCGGCCGGTGATGAAGTTCCTCGACGAGATCGACGCCGAACGCGACGACGACATCATCACCGTGGTCATCCCCGAGAGCGTCACCAAGATCAGCAGCCAGTGGCTGCACAACCAGTCGGCGTTGGCACTCAAGGCCCGCCTGCTGTACCGCCCGCACACCGTGGTGGTCAGCGTGCCGATCCATGTGGACGCCATCTCCGAAGGCAAGCCCGACACGCTCGGGTAACGCCCGCGCTCTCCGCGCTTCCCTGAACCCCCGCGTCCCGTGCGGCCTGTGCGGCCCTCGGTTCGCGGGCCTGACGCGCCTTCAGCCCGCACGATGCGACAGAGGTGGGCGTGCGGCGTACGGTCGGGTTCATGAAGATCGTCGTCGCCGGCGCCACCGGCTTCATCGGCACCGCGCTCACCGCCCACTTGCGTGGCCAGGGGCACGACGTCGTCCGCCTCGTCCGCAGCCGGCCCACCGGCAGCGACGTGCTGTGGAACCCGGCTGCGGCCGAGCTGCCCACCGACGCCCTGGCGGGGGCGGATGCCGTTGTCAACCTGGCCGGCGCCGGGATCAACGACCACCGCTGGACGGATGCCTACCGCAAGGAACTGGTGGACAGCCGCACCCAGTCCACCGGCCTGTTGGCGAGTGCGGTGGCGGCCGCCGGCACCGACGGCCCGAGCCTGTTCCTCAGCGGCAGCGCCATCGGCGCCTACGGCCCCAGCGACTCGCGCGAGCTCGACGAGGCGTCAGCGCCGGGCACGGACTTCCTGGCGGGCCTGGTGCGCCAGTGGGAGGCAGCCGCGGCGCCGGCGGTGGACGGCGGTGCGCGGGTGGCGTTCGTGCGGACCGGCATCGTGTTGTCGCCCGGTGGCGGCGCCCTGAAGAAGATGCTGCCCCTGTTCAAGCTGGGCCTGGGCGGCAAGTTCGGCAACGGCCGCCAGTGGCAGAGCTGGATCACCCTGCCGGACGAGGTGGCCGCGATCACCCATCTGCTGACGGCCGACGTCGAGGGCCCGGTGAACCTGACGGCACCGAACCCGGTGACGAACGCCGAGTTCACCAAGGTGCTGGCACGGGTGCTGCACCGCCCGGCGTTCCTGCCGGTGCCCCGCTTCGGGCCGGCGCTGCTCCTCGGCAGGGAACTGGCGGACGCCCTGCTCTACACGGGGCAGCGCGTGCTGCCGCGGGCGCTGCAGTCCAGCGGCTTCGAGTGGCAGCACCCCACGCTCGAGGCGGGCCTGCGAGCCGTGCTCGGCCGCTGAGTCCGTGCTCGGGCCGCTGAGCCAGCGGCGCCGCAGGGGCCGCCAGCGCCATGGGTCAGAGCTGGGCGGCGGTGTCCGTGTGCGGCCAACGGGCCAGCGAGCCCGACAGGTCCAGCCGCCAGGTGCCGACCTTGTCCGGCCAATCCGCCCGCGGCACGGCCCACATCACCTCGAACTCGATGCCGTCGGGGTCCTTCGCGTAGAGGCTCTTGCTCACCCCATGGTCGCTCTCGCCCACGAGCGCGCCTTCGGAGAGCAGCTTCTCGCGCAGGGCGGCCAGCTCCTCCAGGGTGTGCACCTGCCAGGCGAGGTGGTAGAGGCCGGGCAGGTGGGGCGGCAGCTCGGGGCTGGGGCCCACCTGGAACAGGCCCAGGTCGTGATCGTTCTCGCTGCCGTCGGCCTGGAGGAAGTACGCCTGCTCCCCGATGCTGGCGCGCACCGTGAAGCCGAGCACTTCGGTGTAGAAGCGCTTCGCCCGGTTGGCATCGCGCACGTACAGCACCGCGTGATTCAGTCGCTTGATGGACATCGCAATTCCTCCTGGCCGAACGGCCGACGAGATGGACAGTGTGTCAGGCCTTGAGGGCTTCGATTTCGAGGGTGATCTTCACCTTCTCGCCGACCAGCACGCCGCCGGCTTCGAGGGCCACGTTCCACTCCAGGCCCCACTCCTTGCGGTTGATCTCGGCCTCGGCGGTGAAGCCGGCCTTGGTGTTGCCCCACGGGTCGGTGGCCACACCGTCGAACTCGAGGGCGAAGTCCACGGGCCGGGTGACGCCCTTGATCGTGAGGTTGGCGTGCAGCACATAATCGCTGCCCTTGGCGCTGATGGCGGTGGTGGCCAGCGTCATCTCCGGGAACTGGTCGGTGGCGAAGAAGTCGTCGCTGCGCAGGTGGCCGTCACGGCCTTCGTCGTCCGTGTTCACCGAGGCCATCTTGACGACGGCGTCCACCTTGGACTGCAACGCGTCCTCCGCCACGGTGATCGTGCCCGCGAAGTCCGTGAAGCGGCCGCGCACCTTGGCCACCATCAGGTGACGCACGGAGAACGCCACATTGCTGTGGCCGGCATCCACGGTCCAGGTGCCGGGGGTGAGCGCGGAGAGGTCGGACATGAGGGCTCCTTGAGGTAGGGGTTCGTTGCGAGCGCAACAAAGAGTAGGAGCAGCTCCTTGCGTTCGCAACCTTTCACTCGCGCAACTCCTTTGCTACCCTGTGGGGTATGACAACCGAGTGGCTCTCCGAACGCGAGCAGACGTCATGGCGCAGCTTCATCATGAGCGTGCACGACCTGATGGCCGCCCTCGAGGCGGACCTTGCGCCTGTCGGCCTCACGATGGGCGACTACGAGGTGCTGGTGTGGCTCAGCGAGGCGGACGAGCGGCGGATGCGGATGTGCGACCTTGCCGCAGCGATGCAGCTCTCCCCCAGCGGCCTCACCCGCCGGCTCGACGGCATGGTGAAGAACGGCTGGGTGGAGCGCGCCTCGTGCGCCGCGGATCGTCGGGTGGCGTGGGCCCATCTCACCGACACCGGGTTCGCCAAGCTGCAGGAGGCTGCGCCGCACCATGTGGCCAGCGTGCGCCGCCACATGCTGGACCCGCTCGGCGCGAAGGGCGTGGAGCAACTCGGCACCCTGTTCGGGCGGGTGCGCAGCCACCTCGAGGCGTTGCAGACGGCATGAACGCAGCGCTTCCCCTCCCCCTTCCTCTCCCCTTGCCCCTGGGCTTTCACGCCCATGTCACCAACATCGGCGTGAAGGACACCACCGACGACTTCACCATCGTCGCCGCCGAGACCGTGTGCGCCGCGGCGGGCGTGTTCACCCAGAGCTCCTTCGCCGGGCCGAGCGTGCTCGTGTCACGCCGCCATGTGGCCGACGGCCAGGCACGGGCGATGGTCGTCATCTCCAAGAACGCCAACGTCGCCACCGGCGCGCAGGGCCTGGCCGACGCCGAGGAGGTCGTGGCCGGCGTTGCCCGCTCCCTTCGCTGCGCCCCCGCCGACGTGCTCATCGCCTCCACCGGGGTCATCGGCCGGGCCTACCCGATGGATCGCATCCGCGCCGGGCTGGCCGCCATCCCCTCGCCCCTGCCGGGCACCGACGCCGCGGCCGTGGCCCGCGGGATCATGACCACGGACACCGTGCCCAAGACTGCCTCGGCCACTGCCGGCGCAGCCACCGTGGTCGGTGTGGCCAAGGGAGTCGGCATGATCGAGCCGAACATGGCCACGATGATCGCCATGGTGTTCACCGATGCCCTGGTGTCGTCGACCGAGTTGGACGCGATGTTTCGCCGGGTGGTGGGCCGCACGTTCAACTGCGTGTCGGTGGACACCGACACGTCCACCAGCGACACCGCCGTCGTGCTCGCCAGCGGCGCCGCGGGGGCGGTCAGCCCGGCGGCGCTGGAGGCCGCGCTCTACGACGTGTGCGTGTCGCTGACCCGCCAGATCGCCCGCGACGGCGAGGGCGCCACCACGCTCATCGAGGTCGAGGTGGACGGCGCGTCATCGGCGGAGCAGGCCACCCGGGTGGCCAAGGCGATCGTCAACTCGCCGCTGGTGAAGACCGCCGTCCACGGGGCCGACCCGAACTGGGGCCGCGTGGCGATGGCGGTTGGCAAGGCCACCTCGGCCGACGAGGTGGACCAGGCCAAGGTGGTCATCCGCTTCGGGGCGCAGGAGGTCTACCCCGCCGCCGTGGACGCCGCCGGCCTGGAGGCACTGGCCGCCTACATGCGTGGGCCGGACGTTCGCATCCACGTCTCCCTGGGCACGGGCGGCTCCGCCACGGCCATGGTCTGGGGCTGCGACCTCACCGACGGCTACGTGCGCATCAACGCCGACTACACCACCTGAGGCCGCGCTGCCGTCGGGCAGTGCGTGCCAGGTCAGGCACAGCAGGTGTCGGCCAGCGAGTCCGCCCGCCAGGTGCGCACGGCCTCCACCGCGCCCACCAGCGCCACCCCGAGGGCCGCCGCCGGGTCGGCCCACCACCACCCGGCTGCCGCATTCGCCAGCAGCCCGGCGAGCACGACTGCGGACAGCAGTGCACAGATCGACGTCTGCGCGGCTTCGGCCTGTTGCGCTCGCGAACCGAGCACGGGCGCCAGCCGTCGCTTCTCCCGGGCCAGCCACGGCATCAGCAGGACCGATGCAGCGGTGAGCGCAATGCCCACCGCCGACACGTCGGGCCGGTTCGCCTGCACCAGGTCGCGGGTCGCCGCCACGCCGACGTAGAGGGCGAGCGCGGCGAACGAGAGGGCGATCGCCTTCACGGCACGTCGGTCCGCCGCTTGAGTGCAGGTGCCCCTGCGCTCTGCCGCAAGCCGCCACGCAAGCACCGCCGAGGCGGACACCTCGACCACGGAGTCCAGCCCGAAACCCAGCAGGCTCATCGACCCTGCGGCCAGCCCGGCGGCGAGGGCCACTACCGCCTCGACCGCGTTGTACCCGAGGCTGAGCCGGTTCAGCATCAGGGCGCGACGCACGGCCAGCGCCCGCCCCGAAACGGGCGACGGCGGCAGCGTGGCCTGGTGCTGCACGTGGTCGTGGTCGTGGTCGACCGCGTGGTCGTGGTCGTGGCCGTGGCCGTTGTCGGTCACGCTGCACCGTCGTCGGCGAGCAACTCCGCCGCGAGGTCGTGAAGGTCGGCCAGTGCGTGCGCCAGGCGTGCGTCGGCCAGTTCGTAGCGGACTCGTCGGCCCTCCGGTATGGCCGTCACCAGCCCGCAACCCCGCAGGCAGGTGAGGTGATTGGAGACATTGGCCTTGGTACAGCCGAGGTGCGCCGCGAGGTCCGAAGGGTAGTGAGGGCCGTCGAGGAGGCACACGAGAATGGCGCAGCGGGCCGGGTCGGCGAGCGCCTTGCCGAACCGGCTGAGCACCGGGGCACGCGGGTCACAGAACATGCCGACAGTACAGCACACGATGTACATACAGTCAATGCTGAATTGTTGTTGCCTGTGGACGCGCAACGGCCCGGCGCTCCCCCAGGGAGGGGCGGCCGGGCCGTTGCTGCACTCGCGCGATCAGCAGGTGATCACTTCGGTGGCATGCGGATGCCGCCGTCGACGCGGATGGTCTCGGCGTTCATGTAGCTGTTGGTGATGCACTCCACCACCATGCTGGCCAGTTCGCTCTGGAAGCCGAGGCGCTGCGGGAACAGCACACCCTTCTGCAGATTGGCCTTGAAGGCTTCGCTGTTGTCACCCTCGCCGTAGATCGGGGTGTCGATCAGGCCGGGTGCGACGGTGTTGACGCGCACGCCCACCGCGGCCAGGTCGCGGGCGATCGGCAGGGTCATGCCGACCACGCCACCCTTGGACGCCGAGTACGAGGCCTGGCCGATCTGGCCGTCGAACGCCGCCACCGAGGCGATGTTGACGATGGCGCCGCGCTCGCCGTACTCCAGCGGCTCGGTGGTGCTCATGGCCGTGGCGGCCAGGCGGATGCAGTCGAAGCTGCCCACGAGGTTGATGGCGATGACCTTCTTGAACGCGTCCAGGTTGGCGGCGGAGTCGTAGCTCCCGTCCTTGCCGACCGTGCGCTGCGCCCAGCCGATGCCCGCCGAGTTCACCAGCACGCGCAGCGGGCCCATGCTCTTGGCCATCTCGACGGCGTTGATGATGTCGTCGGTCTTGGTGACGTCCACCTTGCAGAAGGCGCCGCCGATCTCGTCGGCGAGGGCCCGGCCCTTCTCTTCCTGCAGGTCGGCGACGACGACCTTGGCGCCCTTGGAGGCGAGGAGGCGGGCGGAGGCGGCACCAATGCCGGAGGCCCCACCCGTGACGATTGCGCTTGCACCATTGATGTCCATGCCTCGGACGTTAGGCGGCGGCGCAGCACGCCACCCAAGCGGACCGCACCCATCCGAGTGAGCGCCCCACCATCCGAGTGAGCGCCCCGGCATCCGAGTGAGCGCCCCGGCATCCGAGTGGAGCACCCCGCCATCCGAGTGGACCGGCGCATCGGAGTGCACACTCGCATCCCGGATGCGA
>JBPOIX010000313.1:0-18491 GCA_052034175.1 Actinomycetota bacterium | reverse complement strand
ACTGGGCGGCTGGAGATCCGCACCTACCGCATCGACACCGTCCACGTCACCCTGCTCGTGCCGTTCGGCCGCCAGGACGGGCTCAGCCTCGGCATGGAATCCCGTGGCACCGTCGTGGTGCAGACATTCGCCGACGGCACCCTGCAATCGACACGCACGGAGCCCTTCGCCACCACGTTCGCGGTGCGCCGCGCCACTGGGGATCGCTGGCTCACGGTGGCTGAGCTACCGGTCGGAGCCTGAGCCGCGTGCGCCGCCGCACCCGGGGGCTGGTCGCCGCGGGCGTGGCCGTGGTGGTCGCGGCTGCCGGTGCCACCGTGTGGCTGCTGCAGCCCGATGATGGGGGCAGCTCGTCGGTCGCGGTGCCACGCTTCGTCGACGACACCGTGGCCTCGGGGCTCGACCACCGCTACGAAGGCGGCGCCGAGTTCTTCGAAGGCGGCGGGTTGGCGAGCCTGGACTGCGACGACAACGGCTTCGCCGACCTGTACCTCGCGGGCGGCGCGGCGCCCGCCGGCCTGTACCGCAACACGTCCGACGTGGGCGGTGCCCTGCGGTTCGAGCGGCTGGCGTCGGCCGTCACCGACCTCACCAGTGTCACCGGTGCCTACCCGCTCGACCTCGACAACGACGCGGTCACCGACCTGATGGTCTTGCGGCACGCCGAGGGCAATGTGTTCCTGCGCGGGCTCGGCGGATGTCGCTTCGAGGACGCCACTGCAGACGTCGGCATCGACCCGGGCACGAGCTGGACCACCGCCTTCAGCGCCACCTCGGAGAGCGGCGAGGAACTGCCGACGCTGGCATTCGGCAACTTCCGCAACCCGGGCGAGCTGGACTGCGCCACCAGCCTGCTGGTCCGACCGGACGGCGGCGGCGACCGGTACGACAACCCGCTCCCCCTCGAGCCTGGCTTCTGCACACTGTCGGTGCTCTTCAGCGACTGGAGCGGCACGGGCCGCCGCGACCTGCGGATGAGCAACGACCGCAACTACTACCGAGACGGCAGCGAGCAGTTGTGGCGGGTCGAGCCCGGCGCCGCGCCGGCACTGTTCACCGAGGCCGACGGATGGCGGCCGCTGCAGATCTGGGGCATGGGCATCGCCAGCCAGGACCTCACGGGCGACGGTCTGCCGGAGGTCTTCCTCACCAGCCAGGGCGACAACAAGCTGCAGACGCTCGACGGCGACCCAGGCCGGCCCGCGTACCGCGACCTCGCCGTCGAACGCGGCGCCACCGCCACCCGGCCGTACGCCGGCGGCGACGTGCTGCCGTCCACGGCGTGGCATCCGGAGTTCGCCGACCTCAACAACGACGGGATCACCGACCTCTTCGTCACCAAGGGCAATGTCGAGGGCCAGGCCGACTATGCGTCACGCGACCCGAACAACCTCCTTCTCGGCACGGTGGACGGCACCTTCACCGAGCAGGGCGAGGCGGCGGGTCTGGTGCGTTTCGAGCGCGGGCGCGGTGCCACCACCGCCGACCTCAACCTCGACGGCCTGCTGGACATCGTCGTGGTGAACCGCGCCGCCCCGGTCACGGTGTGGCGCAATGCCGGCGCCGGAGACGCCGCTGCGCCCGCCGCCCTGGGCGGTTGGGTGGGCATCCGCGTCACCCAGCCGGCGCCGAACACGGCAGCCATCGGCGGCTGGCTGGAAGTGCGGCGCGCCGACGGAGTCACCCGGTACGAGCTCAACGTGGGCGGCGGGCACGCCAGCGGCGACCTCGGTTGGCTCCATGTCGGGCTGGGCGCGGCGGCCGAGGTGGACGTGCGCGTCCGCTGGCCGGACGGCAGTGCGAGTGACTGGGCCACCGTCCGTTCCGCCACCTTCGTCATCATCGATCGCGCCACGACCGAACCGGTGGTGTGGAAGCCGAACTGACCAGAGATTGGCCTTCCTTTCCCCGCGGGACGACTACGCTGTCGGCTGCCCGACATTCACGGGCCAAGAAGGGGAGAAAGAAATGATGCGAGTTCGCAACATCGCATTCCTCGCCGCCGCCAGCACGATGCTGCTCGTGGCGTGCGGGGATGACGAAGAAGAGGGCGGCAGCGGCGCCAGCACCACGCAAGCTGGTGGCGGCGACGGCGGCTGCACCGTCGGCGTGTCCTGGAACAACTACCAGGAAGAGCGCTGGGCCAAGTGGGACGAGCCGGCCATCAAGGCCGCAGTCGAGGCCGGTGGCGGCACCTACATCTCCAACGACGCCAAGTCCTCTGCCGAGACCCAGGCCAGCAACCTCGAGAACCTGATCTCGCAGGGTGCCGACGTGCTCATCGTCCTGGCTCAGGACGGCACGGCCATCAAGCCCGCAGTCGCCAGCGCCATCGAGGGTGGCGTTCCGGTGGTTGCCTACGACCGCCTCATCGAGGACGAGAACGCCCTCTACCTCACGTTCGACAACGTGGGCGTGGGCCGCATCGAGGCCGAGGCGATCTTCGCCCTCGTGCCGGAAGGCCGTTACGTCATCATCAAGGGCAACAGCGCCGACGCCAACGCGGACTTCCTCCGCGCCGGGTACGAAGAAGTCATCGGTGAGGCCGTGAAGGCCGGCAAGATCGAGATCGTCAGCGAGACCTACACCGACAACTGGGATCCCGCGAACGCCCAGGCCACGATGGAGCAGGTCCTCACCGCTGAGAACAACGACGTCGACGCCGTGCTGGCCGAGAACGACGGCATGGCCGGTGGCGCCATCGCCGCCCTCGACGCCCAGGGCCTGGCCGGTGTGATCCCGGTGTCCGGTCAGGATGCCGAGCAGGCCGCGCTCAACCGCGTTGCCAAGGGCACCCAGACTCTCACCGTCTGGAAGGACGCTCGTGAGCTCGGCACGGCTGCCGGCGAGGCCGCCCTTGCCCTCTGCAAGAACGCCGACGCTTCGGCCGTGGCCGGCACCTCGCCGTTCACCACCCCCGGTGGCATCGAAGTGTCGGGCATCCTGCTGACCCCGCAGCCGATCGACCAGAGCAACCTCAACCTGGTTGTGGACGCCGGCTGGATCACCAAGGACGACCTGTGCAAGGACGTCGAGGCTGGCACCGCGGAGATCTGCGGCTGACGCCGCAACCTCCATGAACCACATCTGACGTGCCCCCCGTCCGCTCCGGCGGGCGGGGGGCACGTTCGTTTCACCCGACCGAACACTCCTCCGGAGAGACCGCGTGACCGACACCACCGACACCGCACCTGTCGCTGTGCAACCGAATGAGCGCCCCAATCTGATCGCGCGGCTCAGCGCACTCGAGTTCGACACCCGACTGGTGGGCATGTGCGTCGCCCTCGCCGTCATCTGGGTGGGCTTCCACGGCATCAGCGACGGGCAGTTCATCACCGCCCGCAACCTGTGGAACCTGTTCGTCCAGAGCAGTTCCATCGCCATCATGGCCACGGGCATGGTGCTCATCATCGTCACCCGGAACATCGACCTGTCCGTGGGCGCACAACTCGGTCTCATCGGCTACGTCATGGCGTTGCTGCAGACGGACACGCTCACGGCCAACAGCTGGTACGTCTGGATCGTGGCCCTCGCCGCCGGCCTCGCCCTCGGCGCGGCCATCGGGGCGCTGCAAGGTTCGATCATCGCCTACCTCGGCGTGCCGGCCTTCATCGTCACCCTCGGCGGCTTCCTCGCCTGGAGAGCCCTCATCTTCCGCGTCGGCGACAAGAAGGGTCAGACCCTCTCGCCACTCGACGACACCTTCCGCTATCTCGGCGGTGCACCCGAGCGGGCCATCGGTGAAGGCGCCACCTGGGTCGTCGCCGTGCTCATCTGCACTGCCATCATCGCCAGCACCCTGCTCACCCGCCGCCGGCGCCAGCGCTACGAGCTGGCCGTGCGCCCCGTCGCCGTCGATGTCTCGATCATCGTGGTCGGGTGCGCCGCCGTGCTGCTGTTCACCTGGCGGGTCCTGGTGCGGTACCTCTCCCCGGTGTCGGGCAAGGCCGTCGGCCTCGCCTACCCGGTGCTCATCCTTCTCGGCGTGGCGCTGGTGATGAACTACCTCGCCCGGCGCCGCCGCTTCGGCCGTTACGTCTACGCCTACGGTGGCAACCCCGAGGCTGCCGAACTCGGCGGTATCAACACCAAGCGCACCATCGTCAACACCTATGTGGTGATGGGAATGCTGTGCGCCGTCAGCGCCGCCATCCAGACCGCTCGTCTGGACTCGGCCACGTCCGGCATGGGCGTGCAGAACGAACTCGACGTCATCGCCGCCGCAGTCATCGGCGGCACGTCGTTCGCCGGTGGTGTCGGCACCATCCCCGGGGCGGTGCTCGGCGCAGTGCTCATGCAGTCGCTGCGCTCGGGCATGTCGCTGCTGAACATCGACTCCCCCGACCAGGACATCGTGGTCGGTGTGGTGCTCGTCACCGCCGTCGCCATCGACGCCTTGCTGCGGGCTCGCCGTCGCAGCAGCATGCTCGGCACCCTCCTCATCGGCACCTCGCTCACGGCGTGGATCATCCTCACCGGGCGCAACTGATCGGAGCCGCGACATGAACGACGCAAACACCCTGCAAACCACCGACCGCCCTGCCGTGCCGCTGTGCGAGATGCGCGACATCGAGGTGGCCTTCGGCGGCCTCCACGCCGTCAACAAGGTCAGCATCGACCTCTACCCCGGTGAAGTGGTGGCCCTGGTCGGTGGCAACGGCGCGGGCAAGTCCACGCTGATGCACGCCCTCGCCGGCGCCCACCCGGCGGATGCCGGCCAGATCCTTATCAACGGCTCCCCGGTCACCATCAAGAACCCACGCGATGCGCGTGCCTACGGCGTCGAGGTCATCTACCAGAAGCTGGCCTTGGCGGACAACATCGACGCCGCCGGCAATGTGTTCCTCGGCCGCGAGCTGCGCACCAAGAGCGGCGGTCTCGACGATGCCGCGATGGCTTCCGCCACCCGCGACGTGCTCAAGCGCCTGAACCCGCGCTTCAAGAACCTCACCACCGCAGTCCGGTCGCTCTCCGGCGGTCAGCGGCAGTCCGTGGCCATCGCCCGCGCCGTCTACTTCAACGCCAAGATCCTGATCATGGACGAGCCCACCGCCGCGCTCGGCCCGGCCGAGACGGCCCAGGTGCGCGATCTCATCGCCCAGCTGAAGGAAGAGGGCATCGGCATCTTCCTCATCAGCCACGACATCCACGACGTCTTCGACCTCTCGGACCGCATCAGCGTGATGATGCAGGGCAAGCTGGTCGGCACCGTCAACAAGGCCGAGGTCACCAAGGACCAGGTGTTGGCGATGATCATCATGGGTACCAAGCCCGGCGACGTCACCGCCGAGCAGCTGGCCGAACTTCACGGCAACTGAGCGAGGGCTCACCGCCGCCGGGCGAAGGCCGCGGTCAAACTCGGGAGTGCCTCGCGTACGTCGGCGACGATGCCGAAGTGCGCCAGACGGAACACCGCCGCCTCCGGGTCGCGGTTGACCGCCACGATCGTGCCAGAGTCCTGCATCCCGACGGCGTGCTGCAAGGCGCCGGAGATGCCGCAGGCGATGTACAGCGACGGCCGCACCGTGGCACCCGTCTGGCCGATCTGCTGCCCGCGGACCGCCAGGCCGGCCTCCACCGCGCCTCGCGACGCCGCCACGCGGCCGCCGATCGCCTCCGCCAACTGCTCCACCAGGTGCCAGCTCGACGCGTCGCACCCGGCCCCGCCGGCGATCACCACGTCCGCGTCGCGGAGGTCCACGTCGGCAGGGCTGGTGTGCCGCTCGACGACCTCGACGCGCGCGTCGGTGGGTGCGGGTTCGAACGGTACGGCCACCACGCGCGCCGCGCGGGGCGACTCCCGCGGGGCGAACACGCCCGGGCGCACGGTGGCCATCTGCGGGCGAGCCGTGGGGCACAGGCACGTGGCCAGCACCCCTCCAGCCATCGCCGGGCGCACCATGTGCAAGAGCCGTTCGTGGGTCACGCCATGACGGGTCCAGGTGTCCACGTGCAGGCCGGTGCAGTCGGCGGCCAGCCCGGTCGACAGCTCGGAAGCCACCCGCGGCGCGAGGTCCCGACCCGTCGTCGTGGCAGCCACCAGCAGCGCAGCGGGCCGGTGCTCGCGCACCGCAGCAACCACCGTGCGCGCCCACGGTTCGGTGCGGTAGGGCATCAGCTCCGGGGCGAGCGCGAGGTACACGACGTCCGCACCGAAGCGGGCGGCGTCGGCCACCAGGTCACCGGGGTCGGCCGCCATCACCAGGGCGCCGACCCCGTCACCCAGGGCCGGGGCCAGCTCTGCGGCGGCGGACAGCAGCTCGTGCGAGGCGCGGTCCAACCGGCCGTCGGCCGACTGGCACAGCACCCACACCGCGGCGTCGCCGTCCCATCCAGGTGCGGCCGCCGGCGCGGACCCGACCTCCTCAGGCCGGCCAGGGCTGGCCTCGGCAGAGGTGGCCATCGCCCCGCAGTCGACGAGCGCGGCCACGAGATCGTCGTACCCGAAGCCGTCGCCGACGAAGCGGCACCCGCGGTCCGGCCACGGGGCGGGGGTCATGCGAGCCACCTTCGTCGGCGAGGCATCGAGGCCTACGTCGGCCGGGCCGAGGCCGACGGCTGCGGCGGCCAGGGTCTCGATCGCGGCCTGCTGGGCGCGGCGTCGCGCCGGGAGCGACGGGTAGCGCGGCACGAAGCCGGTCTCGCCGACGGTCACCACCGCGGGTAGCCGGACGCGCACCACCTCGTAACCGCCCTCGACGATGCGCCGGGCGGTGAGCGTGCCGTCCTCCACCGCGAGCGACTCGCAACCCGTCACCTGGGGCCACCCGAGCCGCTGCGCCACAGACGGCCCGACCTGGCCCGTCTCGCCGTCCAAGGCGGTGAGGCCGGCAACCACGAGGTCCGCGCCGCCGAGGTGGCGGATGCCGGCCGCCAGCGCGTTGGCCGTGGCCCACGTGTCGCTGCCCGCGAGCAGATGGTCGCAGAGCAGCACGCCGCGGTGGGCACCACCGGCGATGGCGTCGCGCAGCGCCCCCTCCGCGGCCGCCGGGCCCATCGTGACGGCCACCACCTCGTCCGCCAACTGGACCGCGGCCTCCACCGCGTGGAGGTCCGCCGGGTTGGTGATCGGTGGGGCCGCACCGCGGTCGATGGTGCCATCGGCGCGCACCCCGACACTGCCCACTCGGAGGTCTGGTACCTGCTTGACAAGCACGACCGCTCTCACGATTTCAGTGTGCGCACCTCAATCCCGTTCGGCAAGGGCCGAAGGCGGCTCATCACGGCGTGCGGGTAAGGACACTCAGCTGCCGAGACCCATGGCGGGCGGGTTCTGCGCGGCCAGCACCGCGGCGTAGCGCCCCTCCAGCGCCTGCACCATCTGCATGTCGGTGAACACCCACAGGCGGTTGGCGAGGATGGCGTCGTGCACCAGGTCGGCCACTGCTGCGGGCTCCATGCCGGAGCGGATCTGGTCCCGCACGAAGGCGGCCATCATCTCCTCCATCGGCGTGGCCTCCACACCGAGGGCCGGCGCCGCCCACTCCGGCCGGTTGCGGGCTGAGTCCATGATCGCCGTGTTCACCCAGCCAGGGCACAGGCACGACACACCGACACCGGCAGCCTTCAGGCGAGGGTCGTGGAACAGCCCCTCGGTGATGCCCACCACGGCCCACTTGCTGGCGCTGTAGGCGGAGTGCCCGGGGAAGTGACCGGCCATCGACGCCGTGTTCACGATGTGGCCGTCGCCGTGCTCCACCAGGTGCGGCAGGAAGGCGCGGTGCCCGTGGACCACGCCCCACAGGTTCACCTCGAGGACCCACCGCCACTCCGCCTCGTTGACGAAGTTGCCTCCCGACGGCCCGTTGCCGGCCACGCCGGCGTTGTTGCACAGCACGTGCACCCGACCGAAGCGCTCGATGGCCGCATCGCGCAGTCGGTCGACGGCCGCGCCATCGGTGACGTCGGTGACCACCCCGATGGCCGCGGCGCCCGTGGCCTCGATGGCGGCGACGGCCTCGTCGAGCTTCGGCGCCTCCACGTCCGCCAGCACGACGTTCATGCCGGCGCGAGCGAAGCGCTCGGCGAACGCACGCCCCATACCCGACCCGGCACCGGTGACAACTGCGGTCTTCCCGCTCAATGACTCCATCGCCGGAGCGTACGCTCCCCCATGACCACCCGGCCGATGCGGAGCGGCCCGCCACCCCGACGACCCGGTTCTTGGCGCGCTGCACGGGTGGCTCGGTCAGCGACCGGCCGCGACGGCGAGCCACCCTTCCCGTGCGCTCGGGTAGCGGGGCTTCCAGGATGTGGCGGCGACGAACTTGGCGTTGGAGACGCGCAATGATCGGGTGAGCGACGTGGTGCGGCCACCGAGCGCGAAGGCCATTCGTCCGGGCGCCCGTAGCCAGGCGGCCGCGCCGGCCGCGTGCGCGAGTGCGTCGGCGTACCCACGTTTGGTGAGCGGCTCGTCGTCAACGTTGTTGTAGACGCCGGCGGGCGCCGTCAGCGCCGCCGCGACCGCGCGACCGGCGTCGACGACATGGATCGATGACACATACGAACCCGGCCGGCCCATCTGGATGCAGACATGCCGGCGAGCGAGTTGGAAGAACTCCTCGCTGTGAGTGGCGCCCAGCCCGTAGAACCAGCCGAGCCGGAGAACCACGCCGTTGCCGCCGGTGGCACTGAACCGGGCCAGATTGGCTTCTGCGGCGTGGTTGCCATCGGCCATCGGATAGTGGTCGGTCGGAGCGTCCTCGCCGATCCATCTGTCGCCGTGGTCGGAGTAGAGCATGCTGACCGACTCCTGCACGACCACACCCACGCCGGCGGCCACGGCCGCAGCGGTGACCGCACGGCTGCCCTCCGTGCGAACCCGGGTGTTCTCCTTCCAGGCTGATCTGAGCATGAAGCGAGACGTGGGGGGAAGAGCGCTCGCCAGGTTGGCGACCGCGTCGTGGCCGGCGAGGACCTGGGTCAAGCCGGCCTCGTCGAACAGCGACACCTCGACCGGGGCCGCCCCCTGCCGCTCGACGATGGCCGCCTTCTGCGGGCTGCGGACGAGCGCAGAGACCTCGTGGCCGTCCGCCACGAGCGCATCGATCGCATGCCGGCCGAGCGCCCCCGTTCCCCCGGTCACGAACACTCTCATCGTCCACCTCCTGTTGCTCCGACCGCGCATGGTCATCGGTTGATGACTATAGTCATCATTCGATGACATCGCATTCGCCACGCCGCCGGGACGGACGCAGCCGGGAAGCGCTGATCGACGCCGGGGTCGCGCTGATTGCCGAACGTGGCTTCGACTCGGTGACGGTCGGCGAGATCGAAGAGCGCGCCGGGTTCGTGGCCCGCGGCGGCACGCTGTACAAGCACTTCGCCTCCAAACATGCCCTGATGGTGGCTGCTGTTCAGCGGCACGTCGCCTCCCTCGATCGGTTCGATGACCTGGAGCGCCCCACGCCCCTCCCCGACCTGCGCAGCGAGCTCATCGTGCTCGCCCGCTGGATCTTGCGCCGCCTCGACGCCGAAGCGCTCGTCAGCCGCGTCATCGAGAAGGAAGGGCATCGCCTCCCTGAGGTCGTCGCAGAGATGCGTGAAGGGGTGAGCGAGGCGGGCTACCGGGCCCTGGCCGAGTTCATGCGGGCTCGGGGCGCGGCCGCAACCGCAGACACCGAGGCCATGGCCGTGATGCTCCTCGGGGCTCTCATCAATCTCCGGCGGAGCACCTGGACGTTCGGGCAGCCACCCACCGGCATCGACGACGACCGAGCTGCCCACACATGGGCAGGCATCGTCCTCACCGTCATCCGCGCACCTGACACCCAACTCCAGGCCGCGTCGGGGTCACCGGATTCATGACGGGAGAGCCGAGGGGTTCGCATCTCGTGCGCCGCACAGGTCGGCGCGGCGCGACTTCGGCGGGTGCGATACTCGCCCGGTGAACCGGGCCATCGACCTTGCGCTGCTCGTCGGCGAGGGCGCGCGCTCGTGCATGGATGTGCGGATGGCGCTGGTGTGTGGTTCGGTGGCGCGGGGGCTTGCCGACGAGTCATCCGACATCGATCTGTACGTGTACGGAACCGACGTCGACGGCCAACGCCTCGGGCGCACTCGCCTGCTCGAGCCCGCCGGCGCGGCGCTCGCGTTCGGCTTGCCCACACCCTCCGGCTGGTTCCAGAAGTACCGCCTCGACGGGCGATTCGTCGACGTCGAGTATTGCGACGTTCGGCTGTTGGACGATGCCGCCGCCGAGCTCGGCAGTGGTCGGCTCTCCCCACAGGTCGTGCGGCTCGCGGCAGGGCTGCGAGATGCCGTACCGGCGATCGGTGCAGCCGATCTGGAGCACCGCCGCCACTCGCTGGTGTACACCGACGCCGTCGCCCTGGCCGAGGTACAGGCGCGCTCGGCGCGGTTGCTCCCGCTGCGGGTGCTCTACGCCCTCACGTGGGCCCGCGGCGACCTGGTCAGCTACGCCAGCCGCGCCTCCCAGGTGCTCCTGGATGCCGTGGCGCTCGTTGGGGCTGCGAACCGCGAGTTCGTCCCCGTCGACGAACCGAAGTGGATCCCGTGGCATCTGGCGCGCCTCGCGCAGCAGCCCGAGCGATTGGCCGGGACGCTCATCGAAGCGTTCGAGGCACCGAGCACCGAGGTGGCCGAACGGGCGGACGCCGTGCTCCGGGAAGTGTTGGATCTCGTCGACGCCTCCGTGCCGGGAGCGGACACGCGCGTGGCACGGTTCACACTCGGGCACTCGCCGAAGCCCTGATCCGAGGACGCCAGAGCGGCGGCCTCGCCGCCCGAGCGACGTGATCGGGCCCCGTTCCCACGGGCCACCATCGGCTGGGTACACTCGGCGCGTTCATCATGAGCAGAAAGAGATCTGACCTATGGGGCTCATTCAGGCAGCACTCGGCGCACTCGGCGGCACCCTGGCCGACCAGTGGAAGGACTTCTACACGGTGCCGGACGGCCTTGCGCCCACGGCAGCGTTGTTCTCGGCCGTGCAGCGAGGCGAGAACGCCGGCCGCGGCTCGAACACCAAGGGCTCCGATGGTGTGATCACCAACGGCAGCCGCATCGTCATCCCCGAGGGCTACGGCCTGGTGCTCACCGAGCAGGGTGCGATCACCGGTTTCGCCGCCGAACCCGGCGCCTACGAGTGGCACAGCGACGCCATCGAGTCGGAGTCCATCTTCGCCGGTGACGGCATCGTCAGCCCGCTCATCAAGGGCTCCTGGGAGCGCTTCAAGTTCGGCGGCCGCCCCGGCACCCAGCAGCGTGCCTACTTCGTCACCTTGAAGGAACTGCCGAACAACCGCTTCGGCACTCAGTCCGAGATCTACTGGGACGACGCGTACATGAACGCTCAGGTGGGCGCGGTCACCCGCGGCACCTACACGCTGAAGATCGTCGACCCGATCCTGTTCATCCGCCAGTGGGTGCCGGCCAAGTACCTCGAGCCGGGCCAGGTGTTCGACTTCACCGACCTGGACAACGACGCCGCCCAGCAGCTGTTCAACGAGGTCGTCGGCTCGCTCGCCCCGGCCTTCTCGATGTACACGAACGACCCCTCCAAGGGCAACCGCATCACCAAGATCCAGCAGGACTCCATCGGCTTCGCCAAGAGCCTGTCGGACGCGGTGGAGCAGAACTACCAGTGGGGCAGCAACCGCGGCCTGCAGATCGTCTCCACGGCGATCATCGCCATCGAGTACGACGAGAACACCCGCGAACTGCTGCGCAACGTGCAGCGCGCCGACGCGCTGTCGGGTGGCCGCGGCAACTCCAACCTGCAGGCCTCCGTGGCCGCCGGCTTCGAGGCCGCGGGCGAGAACGCCGGCCCCGGCGGGCTCATCGGGATGGGCATGGCCGCCGGTTCCACCGGCATCGGCGCCCTGCAGCAGCCCGTGCCCGGCGTCGGTGGGCAGAGCACGCCCCCCGGCATGGCCCCTCCCCCGCCGCCTGCCCCGGCCGCGCCGCCCGCGGAAGACCCCGTTGCGAAGCTGGCCAAGTTCAAGGAGATGCTCGACGCCGGCCTGATCACCCAGGCCGACTACGACGCCGCCAAGAACAAGGTGCTCGGGCTCTGAGCGCCTAGAGCGGCACCACCATGACATCGCTGCCACCTGCGGGAGAAGGTTCCGGCACGCCGCCTTCCGGTTCGTGGGGCGCGCCCCCCACACCGGCGTCGCCTCCTGCCGCGCCACCTCCGCCGACCCTGGCCCCGCCTGCGGCCCCGCCGCCTCCGCCGCCCGTCGTCCCGCCGCTGCTGGCCCCGCCGGCCCAGACGACGATCGACACCAGCAACCGGCGGCTCGACGACGGCGTCAACCGCTGCCCGAAGTGCGGCGCCACCGAGATCCAGCTGCGCCCTTCTGTCGGGATGCTCGTCTGCCTGTTCTGCCGGCACGAGTGGGCGGAGGCCAAGATCGAAGAGGTCGTGGCCAACACCGACATCTCCGCGCTGAGCGGCACCATCATCGGTTCGGGCGCGGCGGACATCGCCGCGGACAGCGCCGCCGTGATCACCTTGAAGTGCGGTGGCTGCGGCGCCGAGGTCGTGGTCAACACGGCGGAGCAGATGGGCGCCCGCTGCCACTGGTGCCGCCATGTGCTCACCGTCAACGAGCAGGTGCCGAACGGTGCGGTGCCCGACGCGGTGTTGCCGTTCTCCATCCCCCACCAGACCGCGGTGGCCAAGATCGCCGAGTTCGCCGGCAAGCGGAAGCTGTTCGCCGATCGGGCCTTCGTGCGCGACTTCACGCCACAGAACGTCGTCGGCGTCTACATGCCGTACATGGTGGTGGACGCCAACGCCAGCGCGGACGTCGCCGGTGTCGGCGAGGTCCAGACCCGTCGGTACACCCGCGGCACTGGCGACAACGAGGAGACCGTCTACGACGCGGACGTGTACATGGTGGAACGCCATGTGGACTTCACGACGGACGACCTCGCACTGGAGGCCTCGTCGGAGCGGGCGCAGATCAACGCTTCGATCAACACCAACAACGTCATCAACACGATCCTGCCGTTCGACACGGCGAACGCCGTCAAGTGGAACGCCAGCTACCTCACCGGCTTCACCTCGGAGAAACGGGACAAGGGCGTGGCCCACACCACCCCGGAGCTCGAACACCAGCTGCTGTCGATTGCCCGGGCGCAGGTGGCGGGCAGCGTGTCCGCCTACGACCGTGGCGTGCGCTGGGAACGGGAGCACCTGCACGTGCACGGGACTCGGTGGCTGGCGATGTACCTGCCGGTCTGGCTGTACTCGTACTACCACGAGAAGAACGGCAAGAACATGGTGCACTACATCGCCGTCAACGGCCGCACGGGCGAGGTGATGGGCAGCGTGCCCGTCTCCAACCCGCGCCTCATCGGTGCGGCCGTCACGGCCGGCACCCTGATCGAAGGCATCATGATCGCCATCCTGGGGGCAATGAAATGATCGCCGCAGTCCTGGCCCACGTCACCGGCGTAATCGTCGCCAAGAGCAGCAGCGGCCCGGTGTGGCTGCTCGTGTTCGGCCCGGTGGCCGGCGGCGGGCTCTACTACGGGCTCTGGCAGTTCTACCGCAACACCGGGAAGTCGCACAGCTTCGAGACCGAGACCAAGGTGGAGGCCAAGCCGATCACCGGCAACGACCGCAAGGTGGACGAGATCCGCGGCACCAAGAAGACGGGCATCGACGGCAACAACGTCTCCAACCACCGCCAGCGGGTGCAGCGCGTCCCCTGAGTCCAGCGCGCCGGGCCGCCGTCAGACGGTTGCCGGCTCCGCCCGAGCAAGCACCACCCTCGCGCCCATGCGCCGCAGCCACCGCGTGTGGGAACGGAGTGCCGCCCACACACCGGGGTGCTGCCGGTACTCGATGTCGTAGAGGCGACACAGGTCGCGGAAGCGGGTGGCCACCTTGCCATACACCGTGTGCGGCAGGCGCGGTGCCAGGTGGTGCTCGATCTGGTGGTCGAGGCCGCCGACGAGCCACCGCAGGAATGGGCCGACGATCGGCATCGGTGTGGCGATGTCGCAGGTGGTGCGCAGCTGGTGCACCACGAAGTCGTCACCGCGTCGCGGGCTGTCCGCCTCGGGGAACTCGGCGATGTCCACACAATGGGCCAGCTGGAACGTGATGGCCAGGGTGAACCCGACCACCCAGGAACAGCCCAGGTAGAAGGCCAGCACCGTCCACCACGGGTTGAAGGCGAGGGGAAGGACCACCGCCCACGCGATGTGCACGACCTTGCCGGCGGCGATCCGCGCCACCACCGTCGCGGTCACCGGGCGGGGGAGGGGTTGGACGTCCAAGCGCTTGGTGGCAAGGGCCACGAAGTCGCTGACCAGCAGGTTCTTCAAGGTGAGGAAGCCGTACAGCGGCCAGATGTAGATGTGCTGGGCGCGGTGCCACCAGCGCCACGGCTGCGTCGGTGCCAGCCGGGCGAACGGGGCCAGCGCGATGTCGGCGTCGAAGCCGGCCACGTTGGTGTTGCCGTGGTGCAAGCCGTTGTGCTGCATCCGCCACAGCCAGCTGCTCGCGCCGAGCGCGTCGGACGTGTAGCAGAGCATCCGGTTCACCCAGCGATGCGCCGAGAACGAGCCATGGTTGGCGTCGTGCATCACCCCTGTCCCGACGGCCACCAGCGCCATCGCCAGCACGATCGCGGCGACGAACCGCAGCCAGAGGGCCACGTCGGTGACGACGAGCACGAAGTAGCTGCCGGCCACGATCGCCGCGATCAGCCATGCCTTGAGGTGCAGTCGACGGCGAGCGCGGCGCTCCTCGAGCGGGGAGGGGAGCGCCGACCGCCAGAGGGCGGAGATCGACGTTCGGGCGGGAAGGAGAAGAGCCGGCTCGTTCATGGGCCAGGGCCTTTCGCTCGTGCTGCTCTACGAGAGACGGCTCACAAGACGAGCTGGCCGACGACAAGTGGCGATTCGCTTCGACCCTATCCGTGCACCGGAGGAAAGGGGCCGCGGGGAGGCCTGACCCGCGCGAGGCTCAGCGGATGACGGCCCAGCTGATCTCCCTGTGCATCGACGCAATCGACATGCGCGCCATGGCGCGGTTCTGGGCAGCGGCGCTTCGGTGGGATGTTCTCGACACGGGCGATGAGGTCGGCCTGACGCCCACCGACGGCACCCGGTTCGGCATCCTGTTCGAGCCCGTCACCACACCGAAGGCGGGGCAGAACCGCATCCATCTCGACCTCACCACCGCCTCGCTGGACGACCAGCGCGAGTCGGCCGCTCAGCTCGTCGAGCTCGGTGCCCAGTACCTCGACATCGGGCAGCGCCCGGAGGAGGGGCACCTCGTGCTGGCCGACCCGGAAGGCAACGAGTTCTGCCTCATCGGGCCGGGCAGCGCGTTCCTCGCCGGGTGCGAGCGCCTCGGCGCGATCAACTGCGACGGCACACGCGCCACCGGCTACTTCTGGAGCGACGCCCTCGGCTGGCCGCTGGTGTGGGACCAGGACGAGGAGACCGCGATCCGAGCCCCGGACGGCACCGGCCCGCTGATCACCTGGAGCGGTCCGCCGCTGATCGCCAAGCAGGCGAAGAACCGCCACCACCTCGACATCGAGCCGGTCGGTGTCGGGCAGGCCGCCGAGGTCGAGCGCCTGCTGGCGCTCGGGGCCACGCGCGTCGACATCGGGCAGGGCGAGGTCGGTTGGGTGGTGCTGGCCGACCCGGACGGCAACGAGTTCTGCGTGCTGCGCCCGCGGCCGGCGTGACGGCCTGCGGTTGCCTCAGGGGCGGGCCCGTTCGCCCACCGCGGCCTTGGCGACGATCTCGGCGATCCGGGCCTGCTGTGTCTCGGGCTTGGCGGCGCTGACCACCCACCACAGCATCAACTTGCGGGCGCTCGGAGGAAACCGGTCCCACGCCGCCGGCTAGCGGTCGAGCGCGCCCTTGCCGGCGAGGATCTTGTCGCGGAACTTGATGATGCGGGCGACCTTGGTGGCCGACGTCTTGGCCGAGTTGAGCGCGTACACGTAGCTGCGCTGGCGGCCCGGGGTGAGCAACGTGAACGCCTGCGCGAGTTCGGCGTCGGACTCCAACGCCTCCACGAGCTCGTCGGGAAGCTCGATCTCGCGCACCACCTTCGGCGGGAGGACGCCCTGTTCGGCGTAGCCCATCGCCTCGGCCAGGTACTCGCGGATGATCGCTTCCATCGCCACGACCTGCGAGTTCTCCTCGAACTTGATGCAGTCGGGGTGCTGGCTGTTGGGGCCTTGCCCGATGAGCACCTTGTGCGGGTCGCGCATGAGCGCGGCGTTGAAGAACGTCAGGCGGAAGTCCTCGCGGAACGCACCCATGATGACGAGGTTGCGGCCGGAGTGCATGTAGCAGGGGTGGCCCCACTTGGCGTGCTCCGACAGCCCGGCCTCGCGGCAGATGCGCCGCAGCTCACCCTGGCCCTCGTGCCAGAGCTTGGTGGAGCAGTCGGGCGTGGCGAAGCGGTCGCAGCGGCCGCACCCGCTCTCGAAGTAGTGCTCGACGTTGGTGATCATGCGTGGTCCCTCGCGATCGTGGCCGGGCATCAGGCCGACGGTGGCCCGGGGCGCTGCCCGGCAAACGTGCCGCCAAATCTAGGGTCCCGGCGGCGCCACTCCGGTGGCGCTCCGCCGATCAGCCGGGCGGCGCTTCCGTAGCGGCCAGCGCGGTGGTGATGGCCAGGTGCCGCACGAGGAATGCACGCTCGTCGAGCCGCTTGCGCCGCAGCCAGCCGGTGACCTCCTGGTTGCACTTGCTGGTGTTGCACGAGTTGCACGCCGGCACCACGTTCTCCAGGGTGTAGCGCCCGCCGCGGGAGATGGGAAGCACGCAGTCCCGTTCCAGCCGGGTGTCCACCTTGCCGCAGTAGGCACACCCACCCCATTCCACCTGGAGCGCCGCCCATTGCTCCGGCGTGAGGTCGTGTTCGACCCGGGCCATGCGCCGTTGGCGCCGACGCGCAGCGCGGACCTTCCGGCTCTGTCCCACATCGCAACGCTACGCCGTGGCAGCGCTGCGTCGAGGCCAACTTGGACTAGATAGATTGCCCCGACTTGGGCCTTCTTTTGATCCAAGATGAGGCGCAGCATGGCCATCATGACGACATCGACGACCACCACCGTGATCCCGAAGCCCGCCACCGTCGCCGTGCTGGACACGGCCGGGCTGGGCTGGGTACCGCTTGGCCCGGGCCAGGCGTTCAAACCGCTCTCGCTGCCCGCCGCCGGGCCGCGCCAACTGCTGCTCCGGGTGGACCCGGGCACCGTCGTCGGGCTGCACCGGCACCATGGCGAGGTACACAGCTTCACCCTCTGCGGCACCAGGGAACTGCTCGACCCTGCCGGGCACGTACTCGTGGGCGCCGGCACCTATGTGCACGAACCGGCGGGCACGGTGGACTCGTGGAGGGCGGTGGGCGACAAGCCGTGCGTGGTGCACATCTCGATCGAGGGTGCGATGGACACGCTGGACGAGCACGGCCGGGTGATCTCGTCGACGGGGACTCCCGAGCTGCGCCGCATCTACCTCGACTGGGGGGCCGCCCACGGGAAGGCGCCGGCGCCGGCGCCGTCCCAGGACGGGAGGCGCTGTTGCGACCGATGTGCACCACCTGCGGCACCCCGTGGGGCGCGCGCGCCGAGCCCCCGGAGCACTGCCCGATCTGCACCGACGAACGCCAATACGTGGCGCCGACCGGCCAGAGCTGGACCAGCCACGAAGAGCTGGCAACGACCCACACCGTGCGGTTCGAGCAGGACGGCGACCTGCTCGGCATCGGCATCGCACCCGCGTTCGCGATCCCGCAGCGTGCACTGCACCTGCGCACCGATGTCGGCAACGTGCTGTGGGATTGCACCAGCCTCGTGACACCCGAGGCCGTCGCGGCGCTCCGCGCCCGCGGCGGCATCGACCTGATCGCGATCTCGCACCCGCACTTCTACTCGTCGATGGTGGAGTGGTCGGACGCGTTCGACGGTGTGCCGATCCTGCTGCACGCCGCGGACGGGCAGTGGGTCCAGCGGCCCTCACCGAACGTCGTCCACTGGGACGGCGACGAGCACCGCCTGTCGCCCACCGTGTGCCTCCATCGCTGCGGTGGGCACTTCCCCGGCAGCACCCTGCTGCACTGGACCGCCGCACCAGGCGGCCGCAGCGTGATCCTTGCCGGCGACACGCTGCACGTGACGGCCGACCATCGCCACGTGACGTTCATGTACTCCGTCCCGAACTACATCCCGGCCCATCCCGATCACGTCGAACGCACGCGCAGCCAGTTGGCCGGGCTGCCGATCGACGACATCTACGGCTTCACGTGGGGCCTCAACGTCATCGGCGACGGGCGCGCCGCGCTCGACAGGTCCATCGAGCGCTACCTCGCCGCGGTCGGCCGCTGAGACGTGATGGATCTGTTCGTCGACCCGACGCAGCCGCGGGCAGTGTCCCGCTCGCTGTACGACCAGATCCGCACGGCGATCGCCACCGGTCGCATCACCGCCGGGGAACGACTCCCGCCGTCGCGCCAGCTCGCGGACGAGCTCGGCGTGGCC
>JBPOIX010000283.1:0-4220 GCA_052034175.1 Actinomycetota bacterium | reverse complement strand
GAGGGGGGGGCCGCCGTGCCGCGGGCGGGGCCGGTGGTCCGCGGGGGTCGGCGCATCGGTGGGGGCCCGCGAACCCCGGTTGCGAGGGCACACTCCGTTGCCGGTGGTCACTCGGGTAGGGGTCCCCTCACTCGGGTAGGCCGGTGGTCACTCGGGTCAGAAGCGCCCCACTCGGGTGAGGGTCCCCTCACTCGGGTACGGCGGTCGTCACTCGGGTCAGCGGCGCCTCACTCGGATATGGGCCGTCTCACCCGGGTGGGGGCTCCTCGCTCGGACCTCGGCCTCGGACCTGGAGGACTTGCGGCCCGTGACCCGGGCATGGGCGAGGGCGCACACTCGAAGGCGTGGACACCGACACCCTGTTCGGCCGCAGCGTGCTGACCACGCACGACTGGTCGGCCGCCGACCTCACCACCTTGCTCGAAGTGGCCGCGGAACTGGAGCGGCTGGACCGCGCCGGCATTCGCACACCGCTGTTGCCGCACGAGCTGGCCTACGCCGTCTTCTTCGACAACTCGACCCGCACCAAGAGCGCGTGGGCCGGCGCGGCGGCACGCCTGGGCATGCAGCCCGTCATCGTCGACGGGGGCAGCACCCAGGTGGCCCACGGCGAGACGGCCGAGGAGACCGGGGCGATGCTCGGGATGAACGCCCACGCGCTTGGCGTGCGCCACGACCTGATCCTCGGCGAGGGCAACTCGTTCATGCGCGACGTGCTGCGCGGCATCACCGACTACCTCGCGGCCACCGGCGATGCCCGGCAGGTGCCGCTGGTGAACCTGCAGTGCGACATCGACCACCCGACCCAGGCCCTCGCCGACCTGCTGTGGCTGCGTGAGCACTTCGGTGGCGCGGACGCCGTGGCCGGCAAGCGGATCACGATGAGCTGGGCGTACTCGCCGAGCTATGCCAAGCCCCTCAGCGTGCCCCAGGGTGTGGTCAGCCTGCTCACCCGGTTCGGCGCGCACGTCACGCTCGCGCACCCCGCGGGCTACGACCTGCTGCCCGAGCCGATGGCCTGGGCCGCCGCCGGCGCGCAGGAGAGCGGCGGCTCGTTCCGTGTCACCCACGACATGGACGATGCGTTCACCGGCGCCGACGCGGTGTACCCGAAGAGCTGGGGCCCGCTGGCGTTGATGACCGAGCGGGTCGCGGCCAACGCCGCGGGCGACGGGGCGGCGATGAAGGACATCGAGCGGCGGGCGCTGGCGATGAACGCCGAGCACCGCGATTGGATCTGCGACGAGCGGCGGATGGGCCTGACGAACGACGCCCTGTACCTGCACTGCCTGCCCGCCGACATCGGCGCCGAGGTGACCCCGGGCGTGATGGACCGCTTCCGTGTGGCGGTGGCGCAGGAGGCGAACAAGAAGGTGTACGTGATCATGGCGATGCTGGCGGCGGCGAAGGTGCCGAACCTCGGTGCACGGCTGGCGCAGCTGGCAGAAGGTGGAGGTGCGTGATGGAGCGGTCGGGTGCACAGGTGTTGGATGCCAGGGTGGCGGAGTTGGCCGAGCGCTATCGGCCGCTGGCCGTGCAGATCCTGAAGGAGGCCATCCGCATCCCCGCCGACGATGTGGACCTGCCGCTGGACGCGGGCGGCGACCCGCAGAGCGGGCTCTCCAATCACGAGGGCCACCGCCTCCAGTTCTTGCACGACACGATCGTCGACATCGGCGCGGTGGAGCACGCGTCCGACGTCGGGTTCGACCTCTTCGGCAACCTGGTGTGGACGGTCACCGACGCCTACGACGGGGTCCCGCCGGAGGACAAGCGGGTCGTCTACATGGACGGCCACAGCGACACCGTGCAGGCGCTCCGCCCTCAGTGGCACGAGCAGCTCGGTGGCGCGGTGGACCCCTACGACGGCCGCATCGACGGTGTGCCGCTGGCCCCCGACGCGCTGCGCGCCCAACTCGGGTACGTCCCGCCCGTGGAGGAGTGGGACCACCTCGTGTTCGGGCGCGGCGCGGCCGACCAGCTGGCTGGCGTGGTGGCCGAGATCGTGGCCACGAAGATCCTGCTGGAGCTGCGCGAGGAAGGTGCGTTGGCGGGCACGATCGTTCGCGCCTACGCCACCGCCGCGGAGGAAGACAACGACGGCGGCGGCCCGCGCCACCTGGTGCACGACGTGCTGCCCGGCGCGCCTGCCGACCTCGTTCCCGATGTGGTGATCCTCACCGAGGGCACGGGCGACTCGGTGAAGGGTGCCCTCGGCATCTACCGCGGCCAGCGGGGGCGGATGCAGATCGAGGTGACGGTCACCGGCCGTTCGTGCCACGGCTCGATGCCGTCGCAGGGCCTCAACCCGTTGGAGCACGGCGGGGCAATCCTCGCCGAGGCCGCTGCCCGGCACGAGCGGGGTGAGGGCATGCTCGATCATCCGGTGGTCGGGCGCGGCACGCGCACTGCCAGCTGGGCCGTGCTGGACACGCCGAGCGACTGCGCGGTGCCGCAGCGGTTCACGTTCCGCTTCGACCGTCGCCTCACCGTGGGTGAGACGCCCGAGCAGGCGCTGGCGGAGATCGACGGGCTCGACGCCGTGGCCGCTGCCCGGGCCGCAGGGTTGGAGGTGGACGTTGCCGTGCCGCGGTACCACCAGCAGACATGGCTCGGGTTCCCGGTGGACAACCCGCAGGTGTATCCGGGGTGGATCACCCCCGACGACCATCCCGCGCTCACCGCTGCGGTGGATGCCTACCGGCGGGTCGTGACACCGTTCGTGCAGGAACCATCGGGAGGCGCTGCGGCGGGCGCGTTGCGCGGCGAGCCGCGGGTCGACACCTGGGTGTTCTCCACCGACGGTGTCGGCTTCCCGATCGCACTCGACGATGCGTCGATCGCGGTCGGCCCGGGGAAGCGGTGGGTCGTGTCCGGCGCGGTGCGCCACCCGGCGATGTTCGGCATCGGCGCCGGCATCGAGCAGAACACGCACCGCATCGGCGAGTACGTGGACGCCCGCGAGCTGCAGCACGCGATCGCCGTGCTCGCCCGCTTCCCCAGCCTCTTCGCCGCGAGCTGACGGGCGGGCGCTGCCGGTCTGGTGTGGTAGACCGGCCCCTCATGGGGAGCCACCGGCAACTGATCGAGCGGCTGTTCGACGAGGTGTGGAACGGCCGCAGGTTCGACAAGATCGATGAGTTGTACGCGCCGGACTTCGTTGCCGACTATCGGCCGTTCGCGCCGCTCCGCGAAGGCTCGGACGCCGTGCAGGGCATGGTGGAGCGTGCGTGGGAGACCTTCCCTGACTACCACGAGGAGATGTTGGCCATCGTCGTGGAGGGCGACCAGGCGGCGGTACACCTGCGGATCACCGGCACGCAGCAGGGCGCGTGGGGGCCACTTCCTGCCACCGGACGCCGCGTGGAGTTCGAGGAGATGATCCTGTTCACCTTCGGCCCCGATGGCCGCGTTGCCCGTCAACGAGGTATCGCCGACAACCTCACCGCACTGACTCAGCTCGGCGACGCCTCCAAGTCCTAGACGTCCAGATCTGCTGTGCTGCTCGCTGGACAGCCGGCCGG
This sequence comes from Actinomycetota bacterium, assembly GCA_052034175.1. GTDB lineage: Bacteria > Actinomycetota > Acidimicrobiia > Acidimicrobiales > Ilumatobacteraceae > UBA668. Next base: position 696 of record JBPOIX010000283.1, on the reverse strand, counting down.
AGATCGGGCATTGCACGCGTCCCGTCGCTGTTGCGGCTTGTATCACGTTTCGTCATACTAGGGAGATGGCAAAGGCGATCTCGGTTCGGTTGGACGACGAAGCAGAGCGTGCGTTGGGGCTGCTCGAATCGACTGGTCTGAGCCGGTCCGAAGCGATCCGCTCGTCATTGCTCGCGTCGGCGGGCCGGATGCGTCGGCGTAGCCAGCTCGCAGCCGAAGTCGCGGCGCTCGAGGCTGACGACGAAGATCGGGACGAGATGCTCGCTGTGGCGTCGCTGATGGAGTCGATGCGTGCAGCGGGGTGACGTCTACCGGTTCAAGGTCCCCAAGGGGGTCGGCCACGAGCAGCAGGGCGAGCGGTTCGGGGTCGTCGTGCAGTCCGATGTGTTGTTGCCACGGTCGGTCGTGGTGGTCGCTCCGACGTCCCGGAGCGCGAAGCCCGCTTCGTTCCGTCCGCCGGTCGAGGTCGCCGGCGATGTGACGCGGGTGCTGGTCGAGCAGCTCGGAGCGGTGGACGTGCAACGGCTCGGGCGTCGCGTCGGCAGGTTGACCACTGAGGAGATGTGGTCGGTCGATGAGGCTCTCCTCGTCGTCCTCGGACTCGACTGACCCGACCCCGAGGGCATCGCTGTCCTCCGTGCGGCGCAGCTCGCGGCAGAACAGGATGCGGGCTGAGCGCACCGGCGACCCCGCACG
>JBPOIX010000287.1:0-7310 GCA_052034175.1 Actinomycetota bacterium | reverse complement strand
CTCCCGCCTCCAGGCGTGGGTGCGGGAGGTGCCGTGGGTGCCGAGGGCGGTGCGAGCTCCGCCGGGGCCTCCACCAGCGCGACGGCCGTGGCCGGGCCGGGGGCCTCACCAGGGAGGCCGGGCACCTGTTGCACCGCGGGCTTGCGCTTGGCCGGGCGAGCAGTGCCGCCGGTGCCGTTGCCCCCGCTGCCGGTTGCGGCCCGGGTTCCCGCGGTTCGCTGCCCACCACTCTTCTTGGTGCCCTGCCCCTGGCCCTGGCGTGCGCGGGCCGGGGTGGGCCGTTCGCTGCGTGGGTCGGTGGGGTCCGAGGCGCGGGCCGGCGGCGGTGCAGGGCGCGCACCGGCGCGCTTGGGCTGCTGCGACTCGCCAAGGTCCACGGGCCGAGTGTAGGAGACATGGCCCTGCTCAGGGTGCGCGGGTAGCCCGGGCCGACGCCCGCTCGCCCCCCACCGCCACCACGACCAGCACATCGTCCCCGAGGGCGACGAAGCTGAGCAGGTCGGCGTCGTTGGCCGCAGCGACCGCTGCCGCAGCGGCGCGGCCCTCGAGTGCGCCAGCCAGCGCGGCGGCATCGGCGGCGGCCTGCGCCTGCTGCCGGTGCGCCAGACGGACTCCGAAGGCTGCTGCGGCCGCGGCCACCACCACAGCCAGGACGATGACGGCCAGCAGCAGGACCACTGCCTGCCCCCGGTCGCGGGTACGGAACACAGCGCGCATCGGCTCACCTCACGGACTCGACTCGGATGTCGGGGCGGCAGATGCCGCAAGGTGGCGCCAATGGCGCAATTCGTCGGGGGCGTGACCCGGCCGCGCGGGGCGGCCTACTCCTCTTCGTCGCTGGAGAGGATCGGGGCCACCGAGGCCACGATCTGCCCGTCGTCGAGGCTCATCACTCGCACGCCCGTGGCGTCGCGGCCCTGCGAGCTGATCTCGCCGACCGGCATGCGGATGGTGACCCCACCGCTGGACACGGCCACGATCTCGTCGTCGGGCCCGACCATGAACGCCGAGACGACCTCGCCCTTCTTGCCGGTGAGACGGATGCCGATGACACCCTGGCCACCACGACCCTGCACGTTGTAGCGCCCCAGTTGGGTGCGCTTGCCGTAGCCGGCCTCGGTGACCATCAGGATCTCGGCGTCGTCGCGCGCCACGTCCACGCTGACCAGCTCGTCGCCGGCGCGCAACTTCATGCCGCGCACGCCGGAGGCGGCCCGGCCCATCGAGCGCACTTCGTCCTCGTTGAAGCGGATGGTCATGCCCTTGCGCGACACCATGAAGATGTCGTCGTTGCCGCCGGTCTCGATGACCCGCACCAGTTCGTCCCGGTCGCGCAGGTTGATGGCGATCAGGCCGTCGCGCCGCGAGGAGTCGTACTCGTGGAACATCGTCTTCTTCACCGTGCCCTGACGGGTGGCGAAGAACAGGAAGCGCTCACCCGCAAAGTCCCGCGTGTCGATGATGGCCTGGATGGTCTCGCCGGCCTGGAGGCGCAGGAGCTTGACGATCGGGATGCCCTTCGCCGTGCGCTCCCGTTCGGGCACTTCCAGGGCGCGCAGCCGGTACACCTTGCCGCGGTTGGAGAAGAACAGCAGGTGTGCGTGCGCGGTGGTGAAGATGACATGGCGGACGATGTCGTCCGTCTTCAGCTTCGCCCCGCTGACCCCGCGGCCGCCGCGGCCCTGCGTCTTGAAGGAGCTGGCCAGCACCGCCTTCACGTACTGGGCCTCGGTCATCACGATGACGAGTTCCTTGTCGTCGGTGAGGTCCTCGATGCTCATCTCGCCGTAGTCGATGCCGATCTGGCACACGCGGGGCGTGGCGAACTCGGTCTTGATCGCTGCCATCTCGCTCTTGATGACGCCACGCAGCTTCTCCGGAGAATCGAGGATGCTCTGCAGCTCGATGATCCGCGCCTTCACGTCCTCCAGTTCGGTCTGCAGGTCGATGCGGCTGAGCCGGGTGAGCTGTGCCAGGCGCATCTCGAGGATGTCGGTGGCCTGGAGCTCGGTGAACTCGAACGGTTCGGCCATCAGGCCGGCCTTCGCCGTGGCGGTGTCGTCGCTGCGCCGGATGAGGGCGATGATCTCGTCGATGACGTTGAGTGCCTTGATGCGCCCGTCGAGGATGTGCTCGCGGCGCTTGGCCTTCTCCAGCCGATACGTGGTGCGCCGGGTGATGACCTCCACCTGGTGCTCGACGTAACCCTGCAGGGCCTGCACCAGGTTCAGGGTGCGCGGCACCCCGTGCACCAGCGCCACCATGTTCACCGGGAAGCTGGTCTGCAGCTGGGTGAGCTTGAACAGGTTGTTGAGCACCACGTTGGCGTTGGCATCGCGCTTCAGCGTGATGATCAGGTTCGTCTTCGCCGCCGCGGACCCGTCGTTGACGTCGGCAATGCCGTCCAGGTCGCCGGCATCGACGAGCTCCTGGATGCGCCCGGCGATGGCCGAGCAGCTCGTCTGGTACGGCAGTTCGGTGACCACGATCTGCATCTGGCCGCGGCGGCCCTCTTCGATGGTGGCGGTGGCGCGCATCTTCACGCTGCCGCGGCCCGTGCGGTAGGCGTCCAGAATGCCGGCGCGGCCCAGGATGCTGCCGCCGGTGGGAAAGTCCGGGCCCTTGACGAACTGCATCAGGTCGTCCGGTGTGGCGTCCGGGTTGTCGATGAGGTGGATCGTGGCGTCGATGACCTCGCCGAGGTTGTGCGGCGGGATGCTCGTGGCCATGCCCACGGCGATGCCCTGGCTGCCGTTCACCAGCAGGTTCGGGAAGCGCGCCGGCAGCACGGCCGGCTCCTCGGTGGTGTTGTCGTAGTTGGCCCGCATGTCGACGGTGTCCTCGTCGATGTCGGCGAGCATCTGCATGGCCAACGGGTCCAGCCGGCATTCGGTGTAGCGCGCCGCAGCCGCGCCGAAGTCCGGGCTGCCGTAGTTGCCGTGGAAGTCGATGAGTGGGTGGCGCAGGCTGAACGGCTGGGCCATGCGCACGAGGGCGTCGTAGATGGCACTGTCGCCGTGAGGGTGGTACTTGGCCATCGTGTCGCCGACCACGCGGGCGCTCTTCACATGGGCCCGGTTGGGGCGGAACCCCTGCTGGTCCATGTCCCAGATGATGCGGCGGTGCACCGGCTTGAGGCCGTCGCGCACGTCGGGCAGGGCGCGCGACATGATGACGGACATCGCGTAGTCGATGAAGCTGCGCTCCATCTCGTCCTGCAACTGGATCGGCTGGATGGCGTCGTTCGGCGCAACGGACTCGCTGGCGTCGTCGCCGTCGGTGGGAGGAGTGGGGGTGTCAGTCATGCGTCACTCTCAGAAGTCCAGGTTGCGTACGTCGCGAGCGTTGGTGGTGATGAAGTTCTTGCGGCTCTCCACGTCGTCGCCCATCAGCACGCTGGTGATCTCGTCCGCCAGGGCTGCTTCCTCGACCGTGACCTGCAGCAGGGTGCGGGTGTTGACGTCCATCGTGGTCGGCTTGAGCTCCTGCCAGTCCATCTCGCCGAGGCCCTTGAGGCGGTTGAAGTCGTTCTTGTGGTTCGGGTGCGACTCCAGGAAGCGGCCCTTGGCATGCTCGTCCTTGAGGTACACCTTCTCCTTGCCGACGAGGGTGGAGAACAGGGGCGGCTGGGCGATGTAGCAGTAGCCGGCCTCCACCATCGGGCGCATCTGGCGGAAGAAGAAGGTGAGCAGCAGGGTGCGGATGTGGCTGCCGTCCACATCGGCGTCGCACAGGGCGATGACCTTGTGGTAGCGGGCCTTCTCCACGTCGAACTCGTCGCCCACGCCGCCGCCGATGGCGGTGATCAGCGCCTGGATCTCGTTGTTCTTCAACATCTTGTCCAGCCGGGCGCGCTCGACGTTGAGGATCTTGCCGCGGATGGGCAGCAGCGCCTGGGTGCGCGGGTCGCGGGCGTTCAGTGCCGAGCCACCGGCGGAGTCGCCCTCGACGATGAACAGCTCGCTTTCCTCCGGGTTGCCGCTGGTGCAGTCCTTCAGCTTGTCCGGCATGCCGGCGCCGGCCAGCGCCGTCTTGCGGCGGATGGCGTTGCGTGCGTTCTTCGCCGCGACTCGGGCCTGCGCCGCGGCCTGCGCCTTCTTCACCACCTTGTTGGCCTCGGTGGGGTTCTCCTCCAGCCACTCCGCCATCTTCTCGTTGGTGGCCTTCTGCACGAAGCTGCGCATCGGCACGTTGCCGAGCTTGGCCTTCGTCTGCCCTTCGAACTGGGGCTCGCGCAGCTTCACGGCGACGATGGCCGTGATGCCTTCGCGGATGTCCTCGCCGAGGAGGTTGTCGTCCTTCTCCTTCAGCAGGTTCTTGGTGCGCGCGTACTTGTTGAGCACGCTGGTGAGCGCCGTCTTGAAGCCCTCCACGTGCATGCCGCCTTCGATGGTGGAGATGCCGTTGGCGTAGCCGTGGATGCCTTCGTGGTAGCCGGTGTTCCACTGGACGGCGATGTCCAGCGTCTGGCCGCCTTCGTCGTCCTCGTCCTCGTAGTGGCAGACCTTGGAGAACAGGGGCTCCTTGGTGGTGTTCAGGTGCTTGACGAAGTCGACGATGCCGCCCTTGTACTGGAACGTGACCGTCTGCTGCTTCTCCGCCCGCTCGTCGATGAAGACGATCTCCAGGCCGCGGTTGAGGAAGGCCATCGTCTGCAGGCGCTCCAGCACGGTGCGGGCCACGAACTCGGTGCCTTCGCTGGCGAAGATGGTGCTGTCCGGCCAGAACTCCACCGTGGTGCCGGCGGTGCGCGTGTCCGCCGGGGTGTCGCCGATGACGACCATCGAGCCCTGCGGTTTGCCGCCGTCGAGGTACTCCTGCTGGTAGCGCAGGCCGCCACGGTCCACCGTGAGCAGCAGGCGCGCGCTGAGTGCGTTGACCACGCTGACACCCACACCGTGGAGGCCGCCGGAGACCTTGTAGCCCTCGCCGCCGAACTTGCCGCCGGCGTGCAGCACGGTGAGCACGACCTCGGCCGCGCTCTTGCCCTTGTGCGGGCCGGACGGGTAGGGGTCCACCGGGATGCCGCGGCCGTTGTCGTCCACCCGGCAGCCGCCGCCCGCCAGCAGGGTGACGGTGATCGAGGTGGCGAAGCCGGCCATCGCCTCGTCGACCGCGTTGTCCACGACCTCCCAGATGAGGTGGTGCAGGCCGGCGAGACCGGTGGAACCGATGTACATGCCGGGCCGTTTGCGAACGGGATCCAGCCCTTCGAGGACCTGAATGTCTTTGGCGCCGTAGTCGGCAGTCGGTTGCTGGGCGTCGGAAGCCACTCGTACCTCGATCGGATCGGGGGAAAACAGGCCGTGACCTGCGGAATTGTGGGCGACTGGGGGAGCCGGAGACGGGTTCCCCGCAGCCGGCGTCGCGATGCAGCACAGCCTACCTGAGGGGTGCGACGGAGTGGCGGAGCGTGGAGGGGTTTCCGTCGCCCCTCCGAACGGCCACCGATCGGTCCCTCTGTGCGCTTCTAGGGCGGATTCTTCCCGCGATCCGAGACGAATGAGCCCCGGAAGCACTCGTGGCAAAATTCAGCCCCAGAATCGGGCTGGGGGCACGCCTATCGGCGGCGACCCGCCACCCGGACGTCGATCCGCTCCACATGGGCGCCGGCCACCTCGGCCAGCCGCTGGCGCAACGTGGCCTCGAGGAAGCGCAACTGGGTGGCCCAGGCGGGGTCGTCGACCTGCACGATGAGGGTGGTGCCGTCCAGCTTCACCGGCTGGACGTGGGCCGCCACGGCCGCACCGACGGCGGCCTCCCACTTGCCGAACACCCCGCCGATGGCCGCTGCCGGCGCCACCGCGGCCGACGAGGCGGACGCCCCTTCCGGCCGCAACCCGCGCACCACCTGCTGCAGGCTGTCGCCGAAACGAACCGGGTCCCTCGTCATGGGTTCACTCTGCCACTCTCGCGCCCCGAACCGACGGCGGGGAATCACCGTCACCGTCGCTCAGCGGGCCGCCGCTGGGGAAGCCCTGTGGACGCGCCGGGCCGCGCCGTCAGCCAAACTCTCCGACGAGTGTCAGCAGCGCACCGCCGCACAGCCCGGCGATCGCGAGTGCCACCATCAGCAACCGCGCCCGGTGGGCCGTGACGAGCACCGCCAGGCCGACGGCGAACAGGGTGATCGACAGCACGGCCGTCGCTTGATCGAAGCGGTCGTTGCGTTCGTCCGCCTTCTTGGCAGCCTCGAAGGCGGCGTCTCCCTGATCCTCCAGTGCGGTGGTGTCGTCCAACCGGTAGGGCGAACCGACCTCGAACGGCGAATCAGGCGGGTTGCCGGCGGTCTGTTGGGTCTCCCACCATTCCACCGCTGTCGCCAGCCGCTCGTCGAACAGGGAGGTGCGGAGGTAGTCGGTCAGCTGCTCGTCGCCGGCAAACCGCGCCTCGGCGAAGCGGAGGAACAGCGCCTGATCGGCGAGGTACGTCTGCGTGTTCGCGTCGTCGAGGTTGTTGGCATCGTTGTAGTGCTGCGACGACAGGGTGAAGCCCTCCAACACCTCGTCGCCGACGATCGCCGAGCGCATTGTCGCGTAGCCGGTGAGCAATGCGGTGAGGCCGAGCAGGAGGGCAGCGAAGAACTCGAACCGGTGTGAGGTGTTGTCGGCGGTCATGTTGTCGGCGGTCATGTTGTCGGTGGTCATGTTGTCGGTGGTCACGCAGGAACCTCGGGAAGGGAGAGCAGCGCGGCAGTCGAGGTCGAGAGATGATGCCGCGCTTCGGTGGTGGAGAGCAGGCCAGTCAACCAGCGCGAGCTGAGCCCCTCCACCATCGCCGTGAGCTGCACGGCCACCTCTTCGGGTGGGACCGCTGGTGCGATCGAGTGGTCCGCCTGTCCCTCACGGATGACCGCGGCGAGGTCCTGCACCCAGCGTTCGGTGAGTTCCTGCAGCACGGGCCGCAGGGCCGGCTCGAAGATCGCCGCGTCGCGCAGCTCGCCCCAGGCCGCCGAGTTCGTTCGGATCAGCGCATCGTCCTGCACCTCACCGAGCACCATGGCCAGCACCCGCTCGCGGCCGCTCCCGGCAGCGGTATCTGTGTAGGTTTCGGCGCGATCGCCGATGCGCCGGAGTGCGGCGTCCAACAGCCCGGCACGGTCGGTGAAGTGGTGGTAGATCAACGCCACGGACACTCCCGCGCGCTTGGCAATTGCGTCGACGCGCATGCCCCGGGTGCCGGTTCGTGCGATCTCCTCGACCGCGGCATCGAGCAGCTGGGTACGGCGGTCGCTCATGACGGCCACGTGACCCCGAACGGGATCTGTTGGGTGATGCAGTGCGGCCCGCCACCGCCGAACGCGATCGCCT
>JBPOIX010000157.1:0-10324 GCA_052034175.1 Actinomycetota bacterium | reverse complement strand
AGCGGCAGGCATGCCTCGACCTCGTGCAGCTCGATGTCCGCGCGCCGCAGAGTGGCCTCGAAATGGGCGCGGCCCATCTCGAAGCCGAGCGTGGTGCTCACCGCGCCGCGGCGCGCCGTGCGGCGATGGCCTTGCTCCGAATACCCGAGCGAGCGCGTCACGCCCAGCGAAGGCCCGTTGTCGCTGAATGCACCGGTGGTGGCCCACTCGGCGCCGAAGCCGAGGAAGCCGAGGTGCAGGCTGGCCAGGCGCATCTCCGTGCCGAGCCCCTGCCCCTGGTGCGCCCGGCCGAGCCAGGAGCCGGTCTCGAACTGGCGCAGGGTGAGGAAGTCGTGGGCCATCAGGCTGGTGGTGCCGACCACGTCGCCGCCGACGAGGACCGCGAAGTTGAGGCTCCACGCCGCGGCGCTGAGGTCGGCGCGGCAGCGCCAGTAGAACTGCTGGGTCTGCCACTCCTGCTGCGGCGACTCGAAGTCGGTCCACGGGATGGCGAAGGGCATGAACCCGGGGTCGTGGATGCCGCGGGTGGCCAAGTGCGCCAGCTCCGCACCCAACTCGTCGTCGATGTAGCGCAACTCCAGGCGGGGAGTAGTGACCCTCAGGTCGAACAGGGGCCAGATCGGGTGTGCCATCGGCCCAGTGTGGCGCGGCGACCGGTGGCGGCCAGCCCGGATTTCAGTACGCCGTGCTCGCGGCGAGCGCGGCGCGCTGCTCGGCGGCCATCGCCGCGATCTCGTCGATCTCTTCGCTCTTGAAGCCGGCCATCTCGCGGAACTTGCGCGCCAGCATGATGGCGCTCTCGCGGGTTTCGCCGCGCAGGCCTCGGAAGTTGAAGAGGCCGTCCACCGTCCGCTGGAACTCGAGGGCTCGGGTCTGGCGGTCCTTGTCGTCCTTGGTGAGCTCGCGCAGCCAGGTGCTGCCCATCTTCACGTGGGTCACCTCGTCGGCCAGCATCCAGTCCTCGCAGAACTCGAGGACGGGGTCGTTCATCTCGATCGCGAAGTCGCGCATCGTGGTGAACACGTCGATGGCCAGGCCTTCGAGGGCGCGGTTCACGCCGCACAGGCGGAACACGGGGTCGGGGTGACAGGCGGCCTCGAACAAGGTGACGGCCTCGCTGTACTCGCCGATGTCGATGCCCATGTGGTCGCCGAGCTTGAGGCTGATCTCCACATGGCGAGCCTCGTCCCACGCTTGGCGCGCCATGTCCAGCTTCATGGCGAACGGCGTCTCGGCGGTGGAGTAGTCGAACGCCGTGCGGCCGCTGCCTTCCAGCGCCTGGATCTCGCCGACGAAGATGCCGTGCATCTGCCGGCGGGCACGGTCGGCGACGTCCTCGGCGGCAGGGTCGATGCGGCGGTCCTCGCCGGCCCCGTTCATCCGCTCGTCGGCGAAGCGCTCGGCGGTGGTGATGCGGTAGAACCGCTCGTCGCGGGCGAGGGCATCGGGCGGCAACTGTGTGCGCATGTGAAAACCCTAGCGCAGTGTTGGGAGCGGGCTAGGACCGTGGTGCCCGACGGCGGTGGCACTCGCTACCGTTGCGCTGTGACTTGGCGCGGGCCGGGGAACTGTTGGTTTCGCCCAGCGACAACCCCAGTTGTCACCCCGACAACGGCGGTTGTCGCTCGGCGAATTCGAGTACCCCGTCCTGCCAGAGGTCAGCAGCAGTTGAGGTCGGTCACACGGTCCCGATTGCCCAGCCCTACGGCTCGCGCTCGGCTTCGGTGCGGTTGGCGAGGTACCAGTCGATCGTGTTGCGCAGGCCCTCCTCGAAGGGCATCTGCGCCCGCCAACCGAACAGCTCCTCAGCGCGGCCCGGGTCCACCCGGCGGCGGGGCTGGCCGTCCGGCTTCGTGGGATCCCACACGAGCTCGCCGTCGTAGCCGACCATCGTGGCGATCAGCTCGACGGTCTCGCGGATCGTCACCTCGTGGTTCGTGCCCAGGTTCACCGGCTCGGTGCCGTCGTAGTGCTCGGCCGCGAGCACGATGGCCGCCGCGGCGTCCTCCACGTACAGGTACTCGCGGGAGGCCCGCCCGGTGCCCCACACGTCCATCTTCTCCTCGCCCTGCTCCTTGGCCTCCACGCAGCGCTTGATGCGCGCCGGGATGACATGGCTGACCGACGGGTGGAACTTGTCGCCAGGGCCGTACAGGTTCGTCGGGATGAGGTAGGCGAAGTGCTGCCCGTACTGCTGGGCGTTCACCTGAGCGTGGATGAGGTGGGCCTTCTTGGCGATTCCGTACGGCGCGTTGGTTTCCTCCGGATAGCCGTCCCACAGGCTTTCCTCACGGAACGGCACCGGCGTGAACTTCGGGTAGGAGCACACGGTGCCGAGGAGCACGGTCTTCTCCACGGAGGGCGCCGTTCGTGCCGCTTCGATGACATAGGTGCCCATCAACAGGTTGGACAGGTACAGCGGTGCGGGCTCGGCCTGGTTGTAGCCGATGCCGCCGACTCGCGCCGCGAGATGGACGATGTGCGTGGGTTCGGCTTCCGCCAACAGGCGCTCAGCCTGGCCGGGAACGGTGAGGTCGAAGTCCCGGCTGCGCGGCACCACGACCTCGGCGCCTTCGGCCTTGAGCTTGGCCACCACGACGCGGCCGAGAAACCCGGCGCCTCCGGTGACGACGACACGACGGCCTTGCCAGAACGAGGTCATGCTGCCGATGCTACGACCCGCCGGGCCATGATGGAGGGCGTGCGTGTGGCGTACACCCTCGAACAGTGCTGGCACAAGGTGCCGGGCGGCACCGGCGTGGCCGCGCTGCGCGTGGCGGAGGCCCTCGGGCCACACAACGACATTCGCCTCATCGGGGTGGCGGGCCGCCACCGCCATCTTCCGCCCGAGCCCTGGGTGCCGCCGATCCCCGTTGCCCATCTCCCGGTCGCCGCGCCGTGGCTGTACGAGACATGGTTGCGGTTCGGGTGGCCGAAGGTGGAGGTCGCGGCCGGCCCGGTGGACCTGGCCCACGCCACCACCCTGATCCCATGCCCCACCGACGCGCCGCTGATCGTCACCCTGCACGACCTGGCCTTCCTGCACGAGCCGGCGCACTTCACGCGCCACGGGGTGCGGGTGTTCCATCGCAGCCTCCGCTACACGAAGGCCAAGGCCGACCTCGTGCTGTGCTGCAGCCAGGCGACGATGGACGACTGCGTGCACGCGGGGATCGACGCCGATCGTTTGCGCCTCGTGCCGCTCGGTGTGGAGACCGAACGGGCCACGCCGGCCGAGGTGGCACGGGTGAAGGCTGCCCACGGGCTGCCCGACGAGTACCTGCTCTTCGTCGGCACGGTGGAACCGCGCAAGAACCTCAAGGGCCTGGTTGCCGCGCTGGCCCATCTCCCGGCACCGCCCCTGCTGGTGGTGGCGGGGGCTGAGGGCTGGGGGGACAGCGGCGTCGACGCGGACACGCCGGGTGTGCAGTTCCTCGGCTTCGTTCCGGGCGACGATCTGGCGGGGTTGTACGCCGGCGCCTCGGTGTTCTGCTACCCGAGCGAGCGCGAGGGCTACGGGCTGCCCGTGCTGGAAGCGATGGCCCAAGGCACCCCGGTGGTCACCAGCCGTGGCACGGCGACCGAGGAGACCGCGGGCACTGCCGCCGTGCTGGTCGACCCGCACGACGCCGCGGACATCGCTCGCGGGATCGACGAAGCAGGGCGGCGGCGCAAGGAGCTCCACGCCAAGGGCTTGGCGAGGGCACAACGGCGCAGCTGGGCGAACACCGCAGCCCTCACTGCAGCGGCATACCGGGAGCTCGCCCCGTGACGGAAGGTGCGGCAGGCCGGATGCCGGGCGTGCTCGTGAACCTGCTGTGGTGTGTGCCCGGCAAGGTCGGCGGTTCGGAGGAGTACCTGGTGCGCCAGATGCTCGGCCTCACGGAGCAAGCTGCACCTCAGTGGCGGCCAACGGTGGCCATGGCCCGCGGGCTGGCCGCCGAACACCCGGCCCTGACCGCAGCGTTGCCGTTCGTGGAGCCGCACTTCGGCAGCGACAGCCGTCTGCGCCGCATCGTCGGCGAGGCCACATGGTTGCGCCAGCACGCGCACGACGTGGCCCTGGTGCACCACGGCGGAGGCACTGCCCCGTTTCGCGCGCACCGCCCCTACGTCCTCACCATCCACGACCTCCAGTTCCGCACCTACCCGGAGTACTTCACCCGCGTCAAGCGGGCGTACCTCGGGGCGCTGATCCCACGGTCCGTCCGGCGCGCGGCAGTCGTCACGGTGCCCAGCGAATATGTCCGCTCGTCGGTGGTGGAGGCCTACGGAGCAGACCCCGAGCGGGTGATGGTGGTGCCCCACGGCATCGAGCCGACCCTGGCCGGCATGGTCACGCCCGAGGCCGAGCTGCGTCACAAGTACGGCATCGGTGACGGGCCGGTGTTCGTCTACCCGGCAGTCACGCACCCGCACAAGAACCACGGCTTCCTGCTCGACCTGATGGCCCAACGGTGGACCGACCCGGACCTGCGCCTGGTGCTCACCGGAGGGACGGGCCTGGGCGACGCACCGGTGGCCGCATGCACCGACCCACGCGTGCTCCGCCTCGGCAGGGTGCCCGAGGCGGACCGCAACGGCCTGCTGGCCATGGCCGCGGCGATGGTCTTCCCGTCGCGCTACGAAGGGTTCGGCGCGCCCCTGATCGAGGCGATGACGCTTGGTGCGCCGGTGGTCTGTGCGGACACCACCTGCATGCCGCAGATCGTCGGCGATGCCGGCGTGGTGCTGCCGCTCGCCCCGGACGCCTGGGCAGACGTGCCGGCAGTGGTCCAGGCCCGGCGCGCGGAGCTGGTGGCGGCGGGCACCGCGCGGGCGCGCGAGTTCACGTCCGCGGCCAGCGGAGCGGCATTGGCTGCGGCCTATGCGCGAGCCTTGGGCATGTCATGAGCCACCCCCTCCGCCTCGCCGTCCTCTGCCCGCACTTCGCCCCGGACACCGCCCCGACGGGGGAGGTCATCACCCGCATCGTCCACGAGCTGGCGGCGTTGGGGCACGAACTGCACGTCGTGACGGCTCTGCCCTGGTACCGCGAGCATCGCATCGAGGCCGGCTGGGACGGGAAGTGGGTGCGACGCGAGCAGACCACGTGGGGGTCGATCACGAGAGTCAACCCCTTCCCCGGCGACGACAAGCGGAACCTCCTGCGCCGCGCCGCCGGCTTCCTCGGGTTCAGTGCGCTGGCCGGCCTCACCTCGCTGCGCGGCGGGCGGGTGGACGCCGTGATCGCCATGTCGCCCCCGCTCACGATGGGCCTCACCGGGTGGGGCACCCACCTTGTGAGGCGCGGCCCCCTCGTGTTCAACATCCAGGACGTGTTCCCCGATGCTGCCGTGGAGACCGGGGCGATCTCCAACCCGAAGATCATCGCCGTCGCCCGCTGGCTGGAGCGCGTCAGCTACCACCGAGCGGCCGCGGTCACCGTGCTCAGCTCGGACCTGAGGGACAATGTGGTGGCCAAGGTGAAGGCGTCGCACGCCGGGCGGGTCCATGTGATCCCCAACTTCGTCGACACCGAGTTCATCCGCCCGGCGGACCGCATGACGCCCTTGCGGCAGGAGTTGGGCATCGGCCAGGAGCCGGTGGTCCTCTATGCCGGCAACGTCGGGTTCTCCCAATCGCTGGAGATGGTCGTCGATGCCGCGCGGCACTTCCCGCAGGCCACGTTCCTGATCAACGGCGACGGTGCGGCCCGGCGCAGCCTGGAAGAACGCGCTGCGGGCCTGGCCAATGTGCGCTTCAGCGGCTACCAGCCCAAAGAACGCGTGCCCGAGGTGCTGGCCACCGGCGACATCCACCTCGTGCCGCTCAAGGCCGGCCTCGGCCGTGTGAGCGTGCCCTCGAAGACGTACAGCATCCTGGCGGCCGGGCGGCCGGTGCTGGCGGCCATCGACCCCGGAACGGAGGTGCCGCGCATGGTGGCGGCCAGCGGCGGTGGTGTGGCGGTGCCGCCCGACGAGCCGGCGGCCTTCGTGGCGGCGCTGGCCGGGCTCCTCGCCGACCCCGTCGCAGCCGCGGCGCTGGGGGAGCGCGGCCGGGCGTGGGTGCAGGGCGAGGCGTCCCCGGCGGCGGTGGCGCGCGCCTACGAGGCGCTGATCCGCGGGCTCCGCCTGCGCCGCTGACCGCTTTTCGTTTCTGCAGGCGGTAGCCTCGCACCCTCGTGGCTCCGTCGTCGTCGTCCGCCAAAAAGGTCGCCAAGCTCGCTTCACGCGGCAAGGGCAAGAAGGTCCGCTTTTCCGGCGGTACCACCTTCCCTGCTGTCGTCGCCAGTGCTTCGGTCGCCATGCTCGGCCTCATCACCTACGCCAAGCTCAGCGTGCCGGACGAAGCGGTCGGCCCGCCCGAGGCTGGCGTCACCTGGGTCTCGGCCTACGAGTTCCGAGTCTGCGACTCCACCTTCACCATCGAAGGCCAACCGGCCGACGCCCCGCCGGAAGGCGAAACTGGTGCGTCCGGCCTGGACATGTCGGCCGGCGACATCTCCGTGCTGCGCGGCGGCGCCTCCAGCGCGGCGGGGTTCATCAATGTGCACCCGCAGGTCGGCGGCAACTCCGGCAAGAAGGCCACCCTCGGGGTGTGGCTCAACACCTACGACATCGGCCTGAGCAAGGACGGCCTCACGATCCCAGCCGACCAGTCGGACAGCGGCACCGAGCCGGACGTGTACGACGTGGACGACGCCGGCATCTTCGAGGGCACCAGCTGTGAAGGCAAGACGCCGACGGTCGTCCTGCGAGTCTGGGAAGACGCCTCGGCCAACTCCTTCCAGGACAAGATCACCGACTTCGGCAGCCAGCGCTTCACGGCCAGCGGCATGGCCTGGGTCATCGCCATCGTGCCGGACGACGACAGTGTCGAGATCACCAAGCCGGCCTCGACGTCGCAGCTGGACGAGTTCACCGCCACCGCGGAGCCCGAGGACACCGTCGTCACCGAGGACACGACGCCCACCGAGGACACCACGGCGGACACGGCCCCGGTCGACTCCGCCCCTGCGGACACGGTCGGCGACACCACGACCACCGGCTGATGCGCGCCGTCGTGCTGGTGGGCGGGTTCGGAACCCGGCTGCGCCCGCTGACGAACACCATCCCCAAGCCGATGCTGCCGGTCGGCCATGTGCCGATCATCGAGCGGCTGGTGCAGAACCTCGCCCGGGGTGGGGTCACCGACGTCACGCTGGCACTGGGTTTCCGCCCCGAGCCGTTCATCGAGGCCTTCCCCGGCGACGTGTGCGCCGGTGTGCCACTGCGCTACGCCGTCGAACCTGAGCCGCTGGACACCGCCGGCGCCATCCGCTTCGCGGCGGACTTCGCGGGCATCGACGACACATTCGTCGTGGCCAACGGCGACGTGCTCACCGACCTCGACGTCGGGGCACTGGTGGCCTTCCACCGCGAGGTCGGTGCCGAGGCCACCATCCACCTCATCGGCGTGCCCGACCCGTCGGCGTTCGGTGTGGTGGCGCTGCAGGACGATGGCCGGGTGGAGCGCTTCGTCGAGAAGCCGGCCCCGGGCACGGAGCCGAGCAACCTCATCAATGCCGGCACCTATGTGCTCGAGCCCAGCGTGCTGGCCCGCATCCCTGCCGGGCAGAAGGTGTCGATCGAGAGGGTCACGTTCCCCGCGGTGGTCGCCGACGGCGGCTTGTTCGCGCTGGCCACCGACGACTACTGGCTGGACACCGGCCGCCCCGAGTTGTACCTGCAGGCCAACCTGGACATCGTCCGGCACACACGCCGCCACGACCGCTGCCAGGCCGTGGCCGACGGGGCCGAGGTGGCTGCGGACGCGGTGGTCACCGAGTCCGTGGTGGCCGCGGGGGCCAGCGTCGCCTCGGGGGCCGAGGTGGTGCGCTCGGTGCTGCTGGCCGGCGCGGCAGTGGGCGAAGGCGCCAAGGTGACAGACTCCGTGGTGATGGGCCGAATCGCTGCAGGCGCGGACGTGCGCGAGTGTGTGATCGGGGCCGACGGAACCGTCGCCCTGGGCGAGCGCGTGCAGGGCGCCAAGCGTCCCGACCCGTCGGCCTCGTGAACTTCCTGGTGGTGGGTGGCGCCGGCTTCATCGGCTCCCACCTCACCGAGCGCCTGCTGGCGGAGGGGCACACCGTCGATGTCGTGGACGACCTGCGGTGCGGCTCGCTGGCGAATCTGGCCGACGCCCGCTCGTTGGCTGCCGACCTGAAGATCCACACCCTGGATGCCGCGGCGCCGGAGTTCGCCGACCTGATGGCGTTGCGCCGCCCGGACGTCGTCTTTCACCTCGGCGTCCTCCCACCCGGCCAGCCGGCGGAGCAGACGGCAGCCGCCACCCTGGCATCGCTGATGTCGGTGCTGGAGGCCGCACGCTCCCAAGGCACCACCAAGGTGGTCGTGGCGCTGTCCGCGGTCTCGCTGTACGGCGACGTCCCTGCCCGCGAGCAGCCCGTGAAGGAAGGCCAGGCGTGGAACCCGGTCGGCGTACGCGGGGTGGTGACCCGCACCCTGGTGGAGCTGCTCACCGCCTACCGCGAGCTGCACGCGGTGGAGTTCACCGCGCTGGCCCTGGCGAACGTCTACGGCGCGCGTCAGCGACCGGACGGCGGTGTGGTGGCAGCCTTCGCCCAGGCCCTGCGGGAGAAGGTGACCCCGATGATGCACGGCGACGGCCGCCAGACACGGGACTTCCTGTTCGTCGACGACGCCGTCGACGCCCTGGTGCGTGCGGCGCACAAGGGGAGCGGCCTCGTGGTCAACGTCGGCACCGGTGTCGGCACCTCGGTGCGCGACCTGTGGGAGCTGATGGCGGGGCCGTCCGGCCGCCCGCCGGCGCCCTCACCCCGCCGCGGGGACGACGTGCAGCGGTTGGCGCTGTCGGCCACCCGGGCGCGCATCCACCTGGCGTGGGCCCCTTGGACGGACCTCGCCACAGGCGTGCGCGGGCTGTAGGCCGGCGCTACTCCCCGGGGCGCAAACCCACCGCCGCCAACGTGGCGCGGGCGAGGGCGGCCGCCACGCCGGGCACGGCCATCACACTCGGCTGCACGACGGCGCGCATGCCTTCGGCTTCCACCGCCGCGGCCAGCTCCTCGTCGGCCGGGTCGATGACGAGTGCCGAGGCGATCGGTGCGTACAGGCGGGCCACACCGACCACGGACGCCTCATGGCCCAGCTCCACGAGCATCCTGTCCGCGGGGCCCTTGAGGGCTGCCCCACCGACGATGGGAGAGATCGCCACCACGGTCTCCCGCCGCGCCGCCAGGATCTCGTTCACCCCGGCCAACGCGCGGATCGGGCCGATCGACACCAGCGGGTTCGACGGGGCGACCACCACGGCCTCGGCCTTCTCGAGAGCCGCCCGCGCCCCGGGGGTGAGCGCTGCGGCGGCGGCACCGGCGAACCGAACCGCCGACACGGGCACCGAGTGGCGCCGCTGCACGAAGTACTCCTGGAACGGGACCTCGACGCCCTCGTCGGCGAGCGTGACCATGGTGGTGACGACGTCGTCGGTCATCGGCAGCAACCGCTGGCGCACGCCCCAGGCGGCGCAGATCTCCTCCGTGGCCTGAGTGAGCGTGCCCCCTTCGGCGCGGCGGGCAGTTCGGTAGAAGTGGGTGGCAAGATCCTGGTCGCCGAGGTTGAACCAGGTCGGCGCGGCGGCCGACCCGGCGGGGCGGACGGCGGCGTAGCGGCCCAGCGCTTCCATCGCCCTCCATGTCTCGGCCCGAAGGCCCCAGCCGCGCTCTGGGTCGATGGCTTCGGCGAGGGTGTACGTGATGGTGTCCAGGTCGGGGGAGATCGCCAACCCGTGCAGCACGGTGTCGTCGCCGGTGTTCACCACGCCCACCGTGCGGTCCGCCGGATGCACCGCCGCCAGCGCCCTCAAGAACCGCGCCGCGCCAACCCCGCCGCACACCACTGTCACCGTCATGCCGAGCCCTCCTCAAGGGTGTCCAGGTCGCCGTCCCGCAGGCCTCGATAGAGCGAGGCCATCTCGGCCGCGCAGTCGGGCCAGGTGAACCGCGGCCAACGTTCGTGGCCGGCCGTCGTCAGCCGTTGGCGAAGCGCGTCGTCGTCCAGGGCCGTGGACAGCGCGGCCGCCAGGCCGTCCATGTCGTCGGCGGGGCACAGCAGCGCAGCATCCCCCGCGACCTCGGGAATCGACCCGGCCGTGGATGCCACCACAGGCACGCCCGCCTGGAACCCATCGAGCAGCGGAAAGCCGAACCCTTCGTCCAGTGACGGATAGGCGAGGACCGCAGCGTGGCGGAGCAACCAGCCGCGCGTGCCTTCGGAAACCCTGCCGGTGAACAACACCCGTGGCGCGAGCTGCGGCCCGAGCG
>JBPOIX010000354.1:0-3689 GCA_052034175.1 Actinomycetota bacterium | reverse complement strand
ACGAACTGCTCGGGCCGGATGGCGCGCCCCGCCCCGGCTTCGAGGACGAACTGGCCAGTCGTCTGCATCGCGGCTGGCGCGCCGAGGAGCACGGATTCGCCGGCCCGCGGCGCCGCTGGCTGCAGGTGGGAATGACTGTCGCTGCCGTGGCCGCCACCACCATGCTCGTCGTGGTGCTGACCGGCGACGACGGCGATAAGAGGATCACCGAGGACACCTCGCCGTCGACGTCCGTGGCGGACACGATGGTTCCATCGACGACCACGGCGGAGACCGTGGCGCCGACCACCGTGGCCCCGACGACCGTCTTGGAGCCGACCTCCGACGCCCAGCAGATCGTGCTCGACTACCTGCGCGCCCTGTCCGAGGGCCGCTGGGCCGACGCCGCGATCCCGTTGTGGGAGGGCGGCCTGGAGCCCGAGGCGCGAGCCGACCTGCGCCCCCTGTTCGTCGAGCCGTACGGCCTGCAGCCCGGGGCGGTGACCCACGAGGCACTGGCCACGGCGTTGGAACGGTGGTGCGCCGACGGGTGCGGCACCTTGGTGGCCGGGCTGGCCGAGCCCCGCGAGGGCGTGGTCGTGGTCACGTTCGACTTCGGCGGGCTGCAGCGTTCGGCGGTGTTCACCGCCGGCACGTTCGAGGGGCAGCCACTCGTCAACGGCCTGCCACTGCGGGTGCCAGCAGGAGTGGACCCGGCGACGATCGTCGACTGCGCGACCGACGGCGTGCCGCAGCGGGCGTCGTATGCCGACCTGAACGGCGACGGCTGGTCCGAGCAGATCGTGGTGGTCGACATCCCCACTCACAACGGCGTCACGATCGTGGTGTGCGGCACTGACCTCGAGGTGGCGCTGATGGATGTGCCGGCCGAGCCGCAGGTCTGGGTCTCCGCAGTCGGTCACACCGGATCCTCGGATGTGCTCCTGATCAGCGATCGGGCGTACGCGTTCGACGGGACGGCGCTCGTCGATCAGGGCGTCGACGCGTCGTTCGCCGATGGCCTCGACGGCGGTGAGGGCCGGGCGATCAGCTGCGGCGGCTGGAACGACACGCCGCGCACGGCGCTGTTGTCCACCTACACCTACGAGGGCGGCAATTCGCCGGACACGGCCAGCGTGATGCACGTGACGGTGCGGCCGCTGCTGGCCGGGCCGGAGGTGGCGTCGGCGCAGTTCGACGTGGCGCTGCCGGCCGAGATCGAGACTGCGGGGGGAATCGCCAACGGATACTGCGACGGCCTTCCCGTGCACACCGGCTGACGTCGGTGGCCGGCGCTACAGCGCGGTACGTAGCGTCCACAGCTCGGGGAACAGCACCACGTCGAGCATCGACCGCAGGTAGCCGACGCCGCTGGTGCCGCCTGTGCCGCGCTTCACGCCGATCACCCGCTGCACGGTGGTGAGGTGGCGGAAGCGCCACAGGCGGAACGCATCCTCCAGGTCCACCAGCTCCTCCGCGAGTTGGTAGAGGTCCCAGTTGGCCTCGGGTGCTTGGTACACCGCCAGCCACGCAGCCTCCACGCCCTCGTGCGCGGTCCAGCCTTGGCGTACGTCGCGCTGCAGCACGTCGGCGGGCACGGGCAGGCCGCGGCGGGCGGCCAGGCGCAGCGCCTCGTCGTAGAGCGACGGCGCGTCGAACGCCGCCTGCACCGCGGCGAGGCGGTCGGGGTGGTGGCGGTGGGGCTCGATCATCGCCGGGTTCTTGTTGCCGCAGGCGAACTCGATGCAGCGGTACTGGTAGCTCTGGAAGCCGCTGCTGTGGCCGAGGTACGGGCGGATGGCCGTGTACTCCGGCGGGGTCATCGTGGCCAGCACGTCCCACGCGTGCACGAGCTGCTCCATGATGCGGCTGACGCGGCTGAGCATCTTGAACGCCGGCGGCAGGTCGTCGGCGGCGATGCGCCCGATGGCCCCCTGCAGCTCGTGCAGCATCAGCTTCATCCACAGCTCGCTCGTCTGGTGCTGCACGATGAACAGCAGTTCGTCGTGCGCCGGCGACAGCGGGTGTTGCGCGCTCAGCACCTGGTCCAGCGCCAGGTAGTCGCCGTAGCTCATGTCGTTGGCGAAGTCGAGCTGCGCGCCTTCGCGGCGTGCCGTGTCGTGGTGTTCCATGTGCCCGATCCTTCCACCTCGTCGATATGGTCGGCGGTGCTTCCCCAGCACGTCGTCGCGGCAGTCGTTGTCGCGGCCTGAACGAAGGGAAGTACCTTGTGCGCATGGACACTGATGTTCCGGAGGTGGACTACCCCCACCTGCCCGGCCAGGAGCACAACCCACTGATGGAATCGTCGCTCCACGCCCAGTGGGTGTCGATGCTCGTGCAGTCCGTTCACCACTCCACCGCCGGCTCCGGGTGCCTCGTCACCGGCAACACGCCGTTCGTGCCGGCCGACGGCGGGCCGCACACTGCGCCCGATCTGATGGTGCTGCCGGGCATGGCCGGCCAGCAGGTCAGCCGCTACGAGGTCGGCCGCGACGGCCCACCGCCCACAGTGTGCGTGGAGGTGCGTTCTCCGTCGAACAGCCAGGTCACCATCGACCGCCGCCTCGGTCGGTGGTTGCGTGCCGGCGTGACGGAGGTGTACCTCATCGACCCCGCTCGGGAAGCGGTGTTCCAGGCGACGCTCGTCGACGGTGCCATCGAGTACCACGATGCGCTCGGTCATCACAGTGCCGGCCTCGGCCTCACCTTCGGTCAGGTCAGCGGTCGGCTCGTGCTCTGCTGCCCGGGTGGGCGCGCCGTGCGGCCGGGCGACGACCCGTTCGGCTGGCTGCTCGCCGAGCAACAGCGGGCTGACCAAGCGGAGCTGCGCTCCCTCGCTGCCATGGACGAAGCCGCGGCCGCGCGGGACGAAGCCGCGGTGGCGCGGGACGAAGCCGCGGCGCTGCGGGCGCGTGTGGCCGAGCTGGAGGCGCGGCTGGGCGAGGATGGGTCGTAGGCGCGCCGTCGGGCTCCTCGCCGTAGTGGCGGTCGGCCTTGTTGCGTGCTCACGCGACGACGGCGGCCGGGACCGGGCCCGTGCCGAGTTCACCCAGCAGCTGGTGGACACGGGTCTGGAGCCCGGGCAGGCGGCGTGCATCGTCGACAAGTTCTTCGAGGGCCGCACGAACGACGAGCTCAACGAGTTCTTCGAGACCGAGGAGCTGACGAACGACGAGCGAGCCGAGTTCGCCGCCCTGACCAAGGAGTGCGCACCCGTCGTCACAGGGTGACCGCCCGCCGCGAGGTGACCCGAGTGAGGCGGTCCACCCCCGAGTGCCGGGCTCCGTATCCGAGTGACCGGCCCCATCCGAGTGGGTACTCCCATCCCGGATGCGAGTGCACACTCGGATGCGCCCGCTCACTCGGATGTGGGCCGCCTCACTCGGACATACGCCCGCTCACTCGGTTGGGGGCCGCCTCACTCGGGTCGGACCGGCGTCGCCTCACTCGGGTCAGTGGGCGGCGGGGGCGCTGCCGTCGGCCTTCTTCTTCGGCGGGGGGACGCCCACCGACACGGACTTCTCGGCCCACTCCGGCCAGCGGCGGCGGCTGACGATCGATAGCGTCCGCAGCAGCTTCATCGCCACCTCGTCCTCCTGGGCGGGGCGGGTCTCGATGACGCCGTCCTTGATCATCCGGTTGATCACTTCCTCACCGAGTTCGGTGCGCACGATGGTGAGCGTCCAGTCGTTGTCCTTGCCGATGCC
>JBPOIX010000329.1:0-1850 GCA_052034175.1 Actinomycetota bacterium | reverse complement strand
CGGCCAGTACCGCCTGCTCGGCCAGACGATCGACGACGCCGCGGGCGAAGCGTTCGACAAGGTGGCGCGCTTCCTCGGGTGGGGGTATCCGGGCGGGCCGGCCATCGACCGCGAGGCACTGCATGGCGACCCGGAGGCGATCGCCTTCCCGCGGGCCATGCTGCACGACGGGCTGGACTTCTCGTTCAGCGGGCTGAAGACGTCGGTGATGAACTATGTGCGCAAGCATCCGGACGTCTCGGCGCCGGACGTCGCGGCCTCGTTCCAGGCGGCGGTCGTGGACGTGCTGGTTGCCAAGGCGCGGCGGGCGGCTGCAGCTGTCGGTGCCCGCGGGCTGGTGTTGGGCGGCGGTGTGGCGGCGAACTCGCTGCTGCGCGAACGGTTCCTGTCCGAGTGCGCGTCGGCGGGCATCCGCGGGTTCCTCCCGAGCCGGGCGATGTGTACGGACAACGCGGCGATGATCGCTGCCGCGGGTTGGCACCGGTTGCGGTCGGACGGGCCGACCGGGCTGGACGCCGGGGCCTACCCGAACCTGCGATTGCCTTTGTTGCCGTGAAAGGGCTGCCGTGAGCGACCGTCTCGAAGTCTTCGTCGTTGCCGCTCCCGGGTTGGAGGCGATGCTGCTGGATGAGCTGACCCGGCTGGACGTGCGCCCGGCTCGGGCCGTGAAGGGTGGCGTGGAGTGCTCCGTCACATGGCCTCAGCTGTGGGCGGTGCACTTGCGGTCGCGGCTGGCGACGCGCGTGTTGGTGCGCGTGCAACGGTTTCGCGCGGCCTCGTGGGCGGAGATGGAGAGCGGGGTGCGGCGGGTGCCGTGGGCCTCGTGGCTGGCCCCCGATGCCGGGGTTGCGGTGGAGGCGACGTGTTCGGCGGGGTCGGCCCTGTACCACTCGGATGCCGTGGCCGAGCGGGTCGCTGCCGAGCTGGGTCGCCCGGTGGGCGACCAGGTGGTGATGGTCCGGGTCTTGGACGATGTGGTGACGGTGAGCCTGGACGCCACCGGGCCGGCGCTGTTCAAGCGCGGCTGGCGTGGCCCGGCAGGGAAGGCGCCGATGCGCGAGACGTTGGCCGCGGCGTTGGTGCTGGCTTCCGGGTGGGACCGCAAATCGCCGCTGGTGGACCCGTTCTGCGGCTCGGGCACGGTGGCCATCGAGGCGGCGATGCTGGCGCGGCGGATGGCGCCGGGGCGGCATCGCTCGTTCGCCTTCCAGGCGTGGCCGTCGTTTTCCGCGGCCGCGTGGGAGCGGCTGTTGCGCGGCGCGGACGGCGATGTGGTGGAGAAGTGCCCACCGATCGTGGCCTCCGACCGCGATGCGGGGGCCGTGGCGGCGGCGCTGGCCAACGCCGCCGCAGCGGGGGTTGGCGCGAATGTGGAGGTGGTGCGCCGGTCGGTGTCCGACCTTGTGCTGCCGGCCCGCCGGGGCTGGGTGGTCACGAACCCACCGTACGGGCGCCGGGTGGGCGGCGAAGGCCCGGCAGGGGATGTGCGCAACCTGTTCGACCGCTTCGGTGCGGTGTTGCGGGGTGGTGGTGCGGGTGCGGGAGGTGGTGCGGGCCTGGGCGGCGGCTGGCGGGTGGCCGTGGTCGGTGCCCGGGAGACGCCGGTCTCGCTGCTCGGGGTGCCCTTGACCTCGGCGCTGCACACCACCAACGGGGGCATTCCGGTGGACGTGTGGTGCGGCGAGGTGCCTCCTCCGACGTGACGTAGCCGCGGCGTGGCTGTGGGTGCCCCCTCGTCACCTGTCCCGGTGCCCGCCCGGTGGAGGCTTCCGTGGCCCGTTCAACTCAGGTCGATTTCGATTTCGGCGCGCTGGTTCGCTGCGGGTCCCTGGGCCCGGCGTGGCGGGTCC
>JBPOIX010000059.1:0-14797 GCA_052034175.1 Actinomycetota bacterium | reverse complement strand
ACCTACCGGCTCACGGGGCGGGATCGTGCCCTGCTGCGCAGCGGCCTCGGCCGGCTGGCGCTGTTGATGCTGGAGGCCGGTGCGGACACCGTCTTCCCGTCCTACCGCGGGGCGCCGCGGGTCCGCCGACGCAAGGACGTGGCCGCGATGGAGGCCGCGTTCTCCGCCAACAAGGCCACCGTGATGACCGTGCACCTGTGCAGCACCGTGCCCATGGGCGAGCAGCAGGATCGCTGCGGCGCGGACTCGTTCGGCAAGGTCCACGGCTGCTCGAACGTCTTCGTCAACGATGCCTCGTTGCTTCCCACCGCTCCGGGCGTGAACCCGCAGGCCTCCGTGATGGCCTTCGCGATTCGCAACGCCCGCCGTTTCGCCGCAGGAGAATCCCATGGCTGACACGCCCACCACCCGGCCCACGCGGCGGCCCGTTCCCGCGGTCACCGTGGTCACCGGCGCCGCCGGTTGGCTCGGCCGCGGCCTGGTGGCACGCCTGGCCGCCGACCCGCAACGGGAGCGTCTGCGGCTGCTCGTCCACTCGGGCGCCGAGGCTGCTCAGGTGCGGGCCGAACTAGGCGACCGAAGCGGCGTGGACGTCGTCATCGGCGACATCGCCAAGGCCGACACCGCATTGCGGCTGCTCCACGGTGTCGGGCCGGGAGCGGACGTCATCCACACCGCCGGCGTCATCCACCCCAAGAAGGTTCGCCAGTTCTTCGAGGTCAACGCGGCGGGCACCCGCCACCTGCTCACCGCGGCCGGCGACGCCGGCGTGCGCCGTGTGGTGCACGTCAGCTCCAACAGCCCGTTCGGCACCAACCCCGACCCTGCGGACACGTTCCGCAACGACGAGCCGTTCAACCCCTACCTCGGCTACGGGCGTTCCAAGATGGAGGGCGAACTGGCGGTTGCCGAGGCAGCAGCTGCCGGTCTGGACACCGCGGTGGTCCGCCCGCCGTGGTTCTACGGCCCGTACCAACCTCCGCGCCAGACGACCTTCTTCCGCATGGTGCGGGCCGGCAAGTTCCCGGTCATCGGCCAGGGGAACCAGCGCCGCTCGATGGCCTACATCGAGAACCTGGTGGACGGCATCCTGTGCGCCGAACTGGTCGATCAGGCGAAGGGCAAGGGCTACTGGATCGCCGACGCCCGGGCCTACACGGTCACCGAGATCGTCGAGACGGTCGGCAGCGCCTTGCGCGACGAGGGGTTGTCGGTGAAGCCGCCCACGACTCGCCTGCCGAACCTGGCGGCGCGGGTGGCCGAGACGGCGGACCGCGTGCTGCAGAAGGCCGGCGTCTACCAGCAGCAGCTGCACGTGCTGGGCGAGATGGGCCACACCATCGCCTGCGACATCAGCGCGGCACGTGCCGAACTGGGCTACGAACCAAGGTTCGAGCTGTACGACGGCATGCGCGCCAGCATCCGTTGGTGCATCGAGCAGGGGTTGGAGTTGTGACGCTGGCACTCGTGACCGGCGGCAGCGGCTACTTCGGGTCGCTGCTGGTGCGCCAACTGCGAGCCGCAGGGCAGCAGGTGCGGGTGCTGGACCTGATCGACGCCGACGACCGCCCGGCCGACGTGGAGTTCGTGCAGGGCGACATCCGCGAGCCTGCGGTGGTGCGGGAAGCGGTGGCCGGGGTGGACGTCGTCTACCACAACGTTGCCCAGGTGCCGCTGGCCAAGGACCTCGAACTGCTGCGCACCGTGAACGTGGACGGCACGGTGGTCCTGCTGGACGCGTGCCGTGCCTCCGGGGTGGCCAAGGTCGTGCACACCTCGTCGTCCGCGGTCTTCGGCATCCCCCGCGAGAACCCGGTGCTGCCCTCCACCGTGCCGTCCCCTGCGGAGGCGTACGGCCACGCCAAGCTCGCGGCGGAGTGGGCCTGCCTGGACGCTGTGCGCCACGGGCTCGACGTGTCGATCGTTCGGCCACGCACCATCCTCGGCCACGGGCGGCTGGGCATCTTCGGCATCCTCTTCGAGTGGGTGGCCGACGGGGCAGACGTGTTCGTGCTCGGCAACGGCCACAATCGCTACCAGTTCGTGCACGCCGACGACCTGGCCCAGGTGTGCATCCTGGCCGGCGCCAAGGAGGGCCCGGCGGTGTTCAACGCCGGCACCGACCGCTTCGGCACCATGCGCGAAACCCTGGAGGCGCTCTGCGTCCACGCCGGCACCGGCGCCCATGTGCGATCCCTGCCGGCGGCACCGACGGCGTTGGCCATGCGCGGCGCGGCGGCACTTCACCTGGCGCCGTTCGCCCCGTACCACTGGCTGATGTACAGCAAGTCGCTGTGGTTCGACATCGCTCATGTGCAGGAGGCCCTCGGCTGGCAGCCGCAGTACTCCAACGCAGAGATGATGATCGACAGCTACGAGTGGTACCTCGCCAATCGCGCCGCCACCACCGCGGCCGGGCAGAGCCACCACCGCACGACCGCCCGCCAGGGTGCCCTGCTCGCGGTGAAGGCAGCCAGCCGCGTGCTGCGCCGGTTCGATGGCTGACCAGCACCGTTCCATTCCGTACGAGCCCGGGCTCGACGGGCTGAGGGCGGTGTCCGTGGTGGGGGTGCTGTGCTTCCATGCCTTCGCGCTCTCCGGGCATCCGGGCTGGATGCGTGGCGGCAACCTCGGCGTCTCGGTGTTCTTCACCCTCTCCGGCTTCCTCATCACCACCCTCCTTCTCGGCGAACGCGCGACCACGGGTGGCATCGACCTGGGGCGTTTCTGGGGGCGGCGCGTGCAGCGCCTGGTGCCTGCCTCGACCGCGGTGGTGCTGGCCGTCGTGGTGCTCTCGGCGACCGATGTCCTGTCGGCACGCTCGTCGGATGTGGTGGCCGCAGTGTGGAGCGCCACCAACTGGCACGTCATCGCCGGTGGTGACGGACAGCTGCTGCAGACCATCGTCGGCCCACTGGGGCCCACCTGGTCACTGGCGGTCGAGGAGCAGTTCTACCTGTGCCTCGTGCTGGCCGTCTGGGTGGCAGCGCGAAGCCGCCAGCCGGAATGCACGCTCGCGTGGGTCTTCGGCGTCGTGGGCGCCGCCGCGGTCGTCGCGGCCAACCTGGCCACCGACTGGCAGCCCCACCTGGAGTTCGGCACCGAGGTGCGGGCCGCGGAGCTGGTGGCGGGCGGGCTGCTGGCGTTGGCGTGGCGACGGCCTGCCATCGCCGGCGTGCTGCGCAGGTTCGCGCCCAGGGCCGCCTGGCCTGCGTTGGCGGCGCTTGCCGGGCTGTTCCTCTTGGCCGACTACACGCCCCCCTGGTTGCTGCGCGGCGGCTTCGTGGTCGTCGCCGCGGTGTCGTGCACCCTCGTCGCCGCGGTCATGTCCGGGGGTTCGCTCCAGCGGGTCCTGGCAGCGGCGCCGCTCGTCGCCGTCGGCCGCTGGAGCTATTCGCTGTACCTCGTCCATTGGCCGGTGTACCTGGTGGCAACCCCGGAGCGCCTCGGTCTCCATGGCCTGCCCTTGGCGCTGGCCCGCATGGGCCTCGCGTTCGCCGTGGCAGTGGCGCTGCACCGACTCGTCGAGCAGCCGGTCCGCCGGCTGGCAGTGAGGCCGACCACAGCCATCGCCGCCTGGCTCGGCATCTCGTCGGCCTGCACGGTCCTGGCGCTGACGGTGCTCTGACCCGCAGGCCGTCGCCTCAGCGACGGGCGGCCTTGGCCATCACCTGGCTGTGCAGCCCACGCAGCACTCCCAGGGCCGAGGCGTCCCAGGTCAGGGTCTGCGCCCGGGCCAGCGCACCCTCGGCCAGTGCCTCGCGTCGGGCGTGATCCGTGAGTACGTCGGCCATTGCAGCGCCGAGCTGCTCCAGCGGGGCCAGCACGCCGCTCACCCCGTCCACCACGCTGCACCGGTGGCCATTGATGTCGGTGGCAACCGCCGGCGTGCCGCAGGCTGCTGCTTCGGTGAGCGTCAGCCCCCAACCCTCGGCGAGCGAGGCGCTGGCGACCAGCCAGGCGGAGCGGTAGAGGGCGATCAACTCCTCACGGCTGCGGTGGCCGGCGAGGGTGACCCATCCGCCAGCGTCGTTCTCACGGATCCATGCCTCCAGCGCCGGGCGCAGCGGCCCCTCCCCCACGACGACGACCTGGAGATCGGGGACCCGTTGCCGCGCCACGGCTGCGGCGCGCAGCAGCTCGTCTTGGCGCTTCACCGGGGCCAGCCGGCCGACCGACACCACGGTCGGAGCGGAGGCCTTGGGGCCGCCCGGGGAGAAGTCCTCCTCCACCCCGTTGTTCACCGCCACGGTGCGTTGTGGCCGGAACCCGAGGTGGAGCAGCTCCTCGCGTGTGGCCTCGCTCGGTGTCAGGGTCAAGGTCCGCCGGTAGAACGGCGGCGCCAGCCGGGCTTCCAGGACCCGGCCGAAGGCGGCCAAGGGGCCGGGGAGCATCTGGTTCCACATCGGCCCGTGCACATGGTGCAGGAAGGTGATCCGCGGCTTGCGGCACCACAGCGGGCTGAACCACGGCACCCCGTTCCAGATCTCCACCAGCGCGTCGTAGCGGCCAGGGTGCAGGACCTCGTGGGCGACCACCCGCGGGAACACCGTGTTGCGGCCACCGCGGCGGACCACGTGGTAACCGTTGCGATCGGCCTCTCCCGGCAGCCCACGGGCAAACGACGTGCGATGCTCGACATCCAGCCCGGCTGCTGCCCAGCGGCGCATGAAGTGGTCGGCGTGCACCTCGGAGCCACCGGCGTCCGGGTCGTCGAGGTCGCGCCACGCCAGCACCTGCACCCGGCGGCAGCCGACGGCGATCATGTCCGCGGCTAGCGAGGGGATCGTTGTGTCGTGGCCCGGTGCGTCGCTCATCGTCGAGCGACCCTATCCGCGCCGCCAGACCCACCGACGGGCAATCGCCGCTCGCTAGAGTCGCCACGATGTCCGACCGCGGCCTGCCCTTCGTGCTCGGTGGGCGGCCCGGCCGCCGCCCCACCCGCGCTTCGCTCCTCGCCATCGGTGCAGTGCTCGCCGTCGTGGCCATTCCGCTGCGTGGCCTGTTCCTGTCCACCGGTTCGTCGATGGAGGAAGCGTTCATGATCGTCTTCCCCCGCCTCGTGGGCGAGGGGCAGGTGGCGAACGCCGACTTCCTCCACCTGTACGGCCCGTTCTCGCTGCACGTGCTCACCGGCTGGTACTGGCTCTTCGGCGACACCCTGGTGGCCGAGCGGGTGTTCGGGCTGCTGCAGCATCTGGGCATCATCTTCGGCGTCTACACGCTCGCCCGGGCGTGGGGCCACAGGGTGGCGGCCATGGCCGCGATCGTGTGCACGATCCTGGTGATCACGCCGATCGGCCTGTCCGCTCTGTCATGGCAGGGCGGCGTGGCCCTGGCCCTCTGGAGCGTGATCTTCGGCCTGCGCGCCCACCACACCGCCGGCCGCGCCCGCACGGTGGCGCTGGTGGCCGCGGGGGTGCTTGCCGGCTTCGCGCTCGGCTACCGGCCCGACCTGGTGCTCGCGCTCGGCATCGCTCACGGCTGGCTGCTGTGGCGCAGCCGCAGCACTCGGGCGTGGCAGCCGGCCGCCGCGGGGCTCGGCGTCGGCCTGGTCCCGCTCGTCGTCCACGTCCTCATGGCCGGCCTCGGCAACGCCTGGCGCGGCATGGTCACCGAACCCGTCGTCGAGCTGCGCCCCGGGCGGGAGCTCCCCAGCCCACCGACGTCGTGGCGGGTCGATGGCGCGCTGCAGGCCGTCAACGAAGGCCCGCTGGACGCCCCATGGTGGAAGTTCCCCGCTCCCGGCGCGCACCACCAGCTGTTCGTCTGGTTCTTCGTGGTGATCCTGCTGGCCTTCGGTGTGGCCATCGGCGCGCACCTGCTGTGGCGGCGCGCCGGCCGCCCCACGGGCCGGCTGCAGATCCTCGCGGGGGCGTCGCTGTTCTCCTTCGGGATGCTGCCCCAGGCGCTGCAGCGGCCGGACAGCACCCACCTGCTGTTCGGGTGCTGCGTCTCGCTGCCGTTGCTCGGCTGCCTCGTGGCCGAACTGGTGGCCACACGGCCGGCCCTCGCGCGGGGGCACCTGCGGCCGTGGATGGCTGCCGCGGCACTGCCGGGGCTGATGATGCTCGCCTTGTTCCCCTTCGACGCCTCTCGCTACTACCTGCTGCAGGCCCGCATCAGCGTGGGGAACAAGCAAGGCGGCTACGAGGTCACCCGCGGCGACCGCAACTTCTACTTCGGCAACCAGGCCCTGCAGCACTCGGCGCAGGCCGTGATCGACGACCTGGAAGAGCTGTCGCAGCCCGGCGACCGCCTCCTCGTCGGCCCCGCCGACCTCAGCCGCACGATCTACAGCGACGTCGCGTTCTACTACCTCTTCCCTGAGCTCGTGCCTGCCACCTACTTCATCGAGATGGACCCTGGCCTCGCCGACAAGGAAGGCTCGCGCTTGGCAGCGGACGTCGCCTCCGCGGACTGGGTGCTGCTGACGAACTACTGGACGGGCTGGTTCGAGCCCAACGCCTCGATCGAGTTCGGCAGCCCCGCACCGAACGAGGTGGTGGCTGAACAGTTCTGCCTCGTGCAGAACTACGACGACGCACTCGTGCTGCTCTACCGGCGGTGCGAGCAGGGCGACGGCGTGGACCCCAGCCAGATCGGCATCGGCGCCGACAGGCGGGCGGACTTCGAGGCCGAGAAGGCCAAACGCGAGGCCGGCCAGTGACCCCTGGGCGCGGCTCGGGCGCGCTGCGCATCCTCCGCGCACCGTGGGCCTGGGTCGCCACCCTTGCCCTGCTCTTCACCGTCCTGGCAGTGGGCACCCACCGCAGCAACATCGACTACGGCGACGACTTCGCGTTGTACCTCCGCCAAGCCCAGGCCGTGATGGACGGCGATGTCGGGCGCGTCGTGGACGCCAACGCCACCATGTTGCGCGTCGACCCTGGCCAGCCGTACGCCTTCAGCCCCACCGCCTACCCCTGGGTCACCCCGTTGTTCTTCGCCCCGTTCGTGCAGTTGTTCGGCCCGACGAACTGGGCAGCGCTCCGGCTCGTCGTGGTGGGCCTGATGGTGCTGTGGATCGTGGCGTTCACGTTCCTGCTGCGGCGGCGGCTTCCCCCGCCCGTGGCCGTGCTCGTTGCCGCCTCCGTCGCGCTGGCACTGCCATACGTGGCGGGAACCAACTCGCTGCTGTCGGAGGTCCCGTACCTGCTCGTCAGCACCCTGTTCCTGCTCCTGCTGGATCGCCAGTCCGCCCACCTGTTGCACCCCTCATGGGGGCAGGCATGGGTCACGGGCGCGGCAGCCTGCCTGGTGTTCAACACGCGGCGCGAAGGCCTGGCTGCTGTCGTCGCCATCGCTGCGATGCAACTTGTCGCTTCGCGGCGCGGGGCTGCGCGGTTCACCGCGGCGTCGGCACGGCCCTACCTGTCGTTCGCAGGCGCAGTGATTGCGTTCCAGGCGTTGTTGCCCAGCGCGCTGTTCCCGCGCTATGCCGGAGCCGGCCTCGGTGTGGCCGCACGCAAGCTGTGGGGCCCGTTCCGCCACGCGTTCTCCGGCTTGCTCGGCCTTGGCAGCGGCACCACCGCTGCCGGTACTGCCCTCATCCTGCTGGCGGTTCTCGGCGTCGTGCTGCGGCTTCGCAAGGGCGAAGACGTGGCGATCATCGCCTTCGTGGCAGCGTCGACCGTGATCGCCGCCAGCCACCCTGCGATGGACCCGCGCTACATGATGCTTGCCACGCCGTTCGTGCTTGCCTTTGCGGCGGTCGGCATGTGTTGGGTCGGCGAGCGGCTTGCCGCGCCGACCTGGCGGCTGGCGGTCCCGCTCGTGCTGCTCGGTGCGCTGGCCGCACATGGCGCCATCGACAGCGGCCAGCGGGTGCTCGAGACCCGACGGGCGAACGCCGCGCACGAGTACTTGCTCGGCCCCGGCGACCCCGCCGAGGACGAGGCCATCCAGGCAGTTCGCGACCACACCGCGCATCGGGATGTGGTGGCGTTCTTCAAGGCCAGGGCGCTGACCTATCTCACCGACCGTCCTGCGATCCAGACCGCGGACCTCGACACCCTGCTGCAGGAAGCGGACTACTACCTCCAGCGGTACGACCACTTCACCGGGCCATCGGGCTTCTCGCCCTTCCTCGGGTTGCTCGTCCTCTCCGACGACGATGCAGCGGCCCTCGGGCTGACCGAGGTGTGGCGGAACGATCGCTGGGTGTTGTGGCGGCTGCCGGAACCTGCTCTACCCGAGGGGTAGCCGGCGCCAGATCGGCCCAGGGACGTGGCGCAGGGTCATGAACACGAAGCGCAGGATGCCCGGCGCCCACACCATCCGCCGCTGCGACCGCAGGCCCTTCGCGGCCACCGCCGCCACCGCTTCCGGAGTGGTGGCGAACGGGGCGGCCTTCATCCCGGCCGTCATCGCCGAGTGCACGAACCCGGGCCGCACGATCATCATGTGGACACCCTCCGCCGCCAATTCGTCGCCAAGGGCTTGGCAGAACCCATCCAAACCGGCCTTCGTGGCGCCGTAGACGGCGTTGGCCTTGCGCACGCGCTCCCCCGCCACACTGCTGAGCACCACGATGCTGCCGTGCCCCTGGGCGCGCAGCACGTTGGCGGTGGCGATCGTGGCCGCCACCGCTCCGGTGAAGTTCACCTGCGCCACCTGCACCGCTTCGCCCAGATCACGAGACGTGGCCTCACCATGCCCGAGCAGGGCGAAGGCGTTGATGACGACATCGATGTCGCCATGCCGGGCAGCCACCCCGTCGATGATCGCCGCGTGAGTGTCGGGCTGCGAGCCGTCGAATGCCACCACCTCGACCTGCAGATGGTCGTGCCGCAAACCTTCGGCCGCGGCCTCACCCTTGACGAGGTCGCGACAGGCCAGCACCACGGTGCGCGTTGCCGGGCTGAGCAGTTCGCGCACGATGGCCAACCCGATGTCGCTCGTCCCTCCGAGCAGCAGGATCTGCTGCGGTTGGCGGAAAGCGTTGTCCATGGTGTGTCTCCTGTGTGCAAGGTGCGGGCGGCCGCTCCCGGCCGCGCATACGTCGGTCGATCGTTCAGTCGGTCAGCCCGAGGCGGCGCGACAGGTCGCTCTGCCAGACACCATTGGGGTCGACGGCGGCGCGGACCGCCTTCCACTCGTCCAGGCGCGGGTAGCCCCGGCGGATGGCATCCGGGGTGGTGTGGGAGTCCTTGGTGAGGTAGTGGCGGCCGCCGGCGTCCAGCACCAGCCGATCCAGGCTGTGCAGCAGTTCGGCCAGGCCCGCTGTGGCGGGCACGTCGAGGGCCAACGTCCAGCCAGGCTGGGGGAAGCTCAACGGTGCCGGGTTGGCGGCACCGAAGCGCTTCAGCACCGCCAGGAAGCTCGCCGCGCCGATGGAGGAGAAGCGCTCCACGACGGCGCGCATCGTCTCCTCCGCGCCGAAGGGCACCACCACCTGGTACTGCACCATGCCCCGGGCGCCGTACACACGGTTCCACGAACCCACCATGTCGAGCGGGTACCAGAAGGTGGCGATGGACTGCAGCTCGCCCTCACGATGGCGCGGCGCCTTGCGGAACCACATCTCGTTGAACGCGGCCACGGTGGCGTGGTTGATGACCCCAGGGCGGGGAAACAGCGGCGGCATCGTCACCATCTGCCGGGCGCCGTAGGCCAACGGGTCGGCGGCGGCCTTCGCCCCGAGTTGGGTCAGGCGGGCGTGGTCGCCGCGGCCGAGCACGCTACGGCCGAGGGACCGGCCCTTGGCCTGCGGGTCGATCCAGGCGACGCTGTAGCGGTAGTCGTCGTCGCCTTCCTCCATGGCTGCGAAGACGGCGTCGAGGTCCGGCAGGCGGGTGGTATCCACCGACATCAGGCTGGTCTCGATGGGCAGCAGGCGGAAGGTGACGTCGAGGATGATGCCCGTCAGCCCCATCCCGCCGACCGTGGCCCAGAACAGCGCCGGCTGCCGATCCGGGGCGATGTCCACCACCTGGCCGTCCGCCAGCAGCAACCGCAGGGAGACGACATGATTGCCGAACGAGCCGGTGACATGGTGGCCCTTGCCGTGCACGTCGCTGGCCACCGCGCCGCCGATGGTGACAAACCGCGTCCCTGGCGTGACCGGCACGAACCAACCTCGCGGCACGAGGTGGCGCAGCAGATCGTCGAGGCTGACACCCGCGGGAACAGTGGCGGTGCCGGCGGCAGCATCGATGACGGCTTCATGCGCCGCGCCCTGGAGCCGCACCACCATGCCGCCGGAGTTCTGTGCAGCGTCGCCGTAGCTTCGCCCCAGCCCACGCACGACTGCTCCGCGGCTCCCGGCCTGCGCGACGGCCTCGGCGGCCTCGTGGTTCGGAACCTCGCGCAGCGCGGCGACAGTGGCGTTGGTGCGCCCCCACCCGACCAGGGAGCGGCGGTTGCGGAGCGGGGCCGTGCTCACCCGACGTACACCCCCAGGCCGAAGACGATCACCCACACCACGCCCAGGAGCTGCAGGGTGCGGTCCGAGGCGAACACTTCCTCCGGCGCAGCACCGTGGCCTTGCTCCAGGACGAGGGTGTAGCGCAGGAGGGCGGTCGCCATCGGGATGATCGAGAGCTCGTAGAAGGGCCACTGCGAGCCGCTGACTTCCTTGGTGTCGAACGCCCAGATGCAGTACGTCACGAGGGTGGCCCCGACCGCGACGGAGAGCACCGTACGCAGGAACTCCGGGGTGTAGTCCTCCAGGGTGGCGCGCACGCTGCCGCCCGCCTCCCCCAGTTCGCGCATCTCGGCATACCGCTTGCCGGTGACGATGAACAACGACCCGAAGGACGTGCACAGCAGGAACCACATCTTCAGCGGCACGTCGACAGCGACGGCGCCCGCCACGGCCCGGAGCACGAACCCGCCGGCGATGGCCACGAGGTCCACCACGGCGACATGCTTGAGCATCGTGCTGTAGCAGGTGGTGAGTGCCACGTAGCCGACTGCCACCAGGCCGGCCTTCCAGCCGAGCACGAACGCCAGGCCGATCCCGCCCAACAGCAGCACGGTGCCGACCACCGACGCCAGGGGCACCGGGAGTGCGCCGCTGGCAATCGGCCGACGGCACTTCGTCGGGTGCTGCCGGTCCGCGTCGCGGTCGTGCAGGTCGTTCCAGTAGTAGGTGCCGCTGCTGGCGGCGCAGAACGCCACGAACATCACCACCGCCCGCCCGAGCGACCGGCCGTCGTCCAGCACGCCCGCCGCGCCGGGCGCGGCGAACACGAGCACGTTCTTCACCCATTGCTTCGGGCGGGCCTCACGTAGCAGGTGGCGGATCATCGTTCGAACCCCGCGGGCACGGCCGGCACGGTGACGCCCGCCACGAGCAGCGGGTGGTCGGCCCTCGCCAGCAGCTCGCGATCGCCGGCGCTGTCCCCGTACGCCCACACATCGGCATCCGGGAGCGCTTCGGCACTCAGCCAAGCCTCCAGCCGGCGGACCTTCTCCGCGGCCCTGCAGTTCGCCCCGTCAAGGCCGTCGGCGAAGCGGTCTCCGGCGCGCAACGGTTCGGCGCACAAGACCCCATCGGCCCCCAGCCGGCGGCCGAGGGGGCGCAGGTAGGGCCCGAGCGAGGCGGACACGAGCACGATCCGGTGCCCCATCCGCTGGTGCCACTGCAACCGGGCCATGGTGTCCGGGCGCAGCCACCCACCATGCACCTCTTCGGCGAACTCTTCGCCCATGCGCTCCACGTGTTCCACCTGGCGGCCACGAAGGACTCCGCCCACCAGCAGCTCCTTGAACCGGTCGCGGTCGCGTCGCATGGCGGCACCGGCGGTGCGGCCGGGGGCACGCAGCAGGGCGCCGGCAATGCCGGACCAGCCACCGACCTTGACGAGGAACGGGCGCACACAATCGCGGACGGTGAGGGTGCCATCCACGTCGAACGCCGCCACGGCGGGCCGGCGGCTCATCGCAGGCCTTCGATCATGTCCCAGAACCCGGGCCAGCTCTTGGAGACCACGTCGGGATCCTCGATGATGATCCCGCTGGCGCCGAGGCCGACCAGGGCGAAGGCCATCGCCAGCCGGTGGTCGTGGTGAGTACCCAGGGTTGCAGTTCGAGGCGTGCTGGCCTCGACGACCAGCCCGTCCGGGTTGTCCAGCGCGTCGATGCCGGCCTTGCGCAACTCGGCGCAGAGGTCGGACAGCCGGTCGCTCTCCTTGTTGCGGATGAAGCCGACACCGTGGATGTCCGTCCGCCCGGAGGCGAACGGGGCGACCACCGCCAACGTCGGCACGAGGTCGCTGAGGTCGACCATGTCCACCTCGATGCCCTTCAGATCCCCGACCCGGGTGACGGTGGTGCCCGAGGCGTCCTGGGTGGCGGAGCAGCCCATCCGTGCCAACACCCGGTGGAACCCGGCGTCGCCCTGCAGCGAGGAGTCGGTGAGGCCGGGCACGCGCACAGTGCCGCCACAGATCGCAGCCGCAGCAAGCGGGTAGCTGGCCGAACTGGCATCCGGCTCCACGGTGAACTCGCGGGCGGCGTAGCGCCCGCCGGGGACGGTGATGATGCGGTCGCCCAGTTCCACACCGGGCACGCCGAACGCGGCCATCACTGCCGCGGTGATGCGCACATACGGCCGCGACACCAGCGGCGTGGTGAGGACCAGGCGCAACCCGTTCGGCAGGTACGGAGCGATCAGCATCAAGGCGGTCAGGTACTGGCTGCTGATGTCGCCGCGGAGCTGCACCTCGTCCACGGTGACATCCAGCGGGCCCTCGATCGTGACGGGCAGGTGCCCCGCACCATCCAGAGCCCGCACCGAAACGCCGAGCGTGGCCAGTGCCTCGTGCAACGGGGCCATCGGGCGCCGGCGCAGGGGTGCCAGCCCGTCGATCGTGTACTGGCCGGGGCCGAGTGCGGCGACGGCCGTGATGAAGCGCGATGTCGTGCCGGCAAGCCGGGTGTGGAGCGTGACCTGGCCCCGGCGGAAGTGGCTGACGCCGCCGGCCAGGCGCACGGTCTCCTCGGCCCGCTCGACCTCCACGCCCAGCGCCGACAAGCAGTCCAGCATCGCCTCCGTGTCGTCGCCGTCGGGCACATGGTGCAGCACCGACTCGCCCTCCGCCAGCGCAGCGCAGACAAGGGCCCGGTTCGCCACGCTCTTCGAGCCCGGCACCTCGACCACGGCATCCAGCGGTGCACCGAGCGGCGCGACGCGGTAGACGTCCATCAGGCCAACCGCTGCACAGCCGGACGGTACCCGCGAGCCAGCAGCCCGCCGCGATACAGCTCCACCACGTCGGCATCCACGAGCACGACAGCGACACCACGGTTGCCTTCGACGCTGTGCACGACCTCGAAGCTGTCGATGTTCACACCGAGCTCGGCCGCCAGCGTGAACACCTGTGCCGCGGCGCCCGGTCGGTCCGGGATGGGGATGCGGACCTCGGCCAACGCCTGCGGCTGGGTGCCACGCACGGGGAGGTTCGAGCGGGCGTCGCGGGCGTGGGAGAGGCGGGCGAACAGTTCGGCCCGATCGTCGGTGTCGACGACGCGACGCATCTCGCTGAGCCCCTGGATCAGCCCATCCAGGGCGGACAGGATGGCGGGCCGGTTCTCGGCGCAGATGTCCAGCCAGATGTTCGGCTGGCCGCTGGCGATGCGGGTCATGTCCCGGAAGCCACCGGCCGCCAGGCGCAGCAGCGCGGCGTGTTCCTCGGCGCGCTCGCTGGCCAAGCCCATGAGGGTGGCAGCCGTGAGGTGCGGAACATGGCTGATGACGGCCACCGTCTGGTCGTGGCGCTCGGCGGGCAGGGCCACCACATCCGCACCGAGCTCGGCGACGACGGCGGCGACACCGCTGAACGTGCCGTCGCTGGTGGCGTCGCTGGGCGTGAGCACCCACACGGCGCCTTCGAACATGCTGCCGTCGGCGCCGTCGAGCCCTTCCAGCTCGCTGCCGGCCATCGGGTGACCACCGACGAAACGAGGGTCGTCGATGGCGGCGGCAACGCCCGCCTTCACGCTGCCCACGTCGGTGACCAGGCCGGACGTCTCCGCCAGCGCCCGCTTCACCTGGTCGGCGAGAGTGAGCACGGGTGTGGCCACGAAGGTGACCTCGGCATCGTGGTCCAGCCCGGTGCCCGAGGTGAACCCCCGTGCCTCTGCGGTGGCACAACGCGTCGGGTCGTGATCCTCACCGCAGACGTGCCAGCCGCGCTCGGTGAGCGCCCGGGCGATCGACCCGCCGATCAGGCCGAGCCCGATGACGTTCGCGCGACGAGGAGACACGAGGGTTCAGCGTATCCGGCGGGGTGCGCCGGCGGCAGCTTCCACCAGCGCCTTCAGCTCGGAGGGCAGGAGCTCGCGCCACTCGCCGGGCTGCAACTGGGCGTCCCGCAAGGGCCCGATCCGGACGCGGATCAACCGCTCCACGGGGTGACCGACGGCCTCGCACATCCGCCGGACCTGACGGTTCCTGCCCTCGTGAATGGTGATCCGCAACACACCAGGCTCCGGCTGCGACACCTTCGCCGGCGCCGTCTGGCCGTCCTCCAGTTCGACGCCCTCACGCAATCGGCGCAGCGCGCCCCCACCGGCCTGCCCGCGGACCACTGCCAGATACTCCTTCTCCACCCCGTGGCTCGGGTGCGCCAGCCGGTGCGCCAGCTCGCCATCGTTGGTCACGAGCAGCAGACCCTCGGTCTCCATGTCCAGGCGCCCCACCGGGTACACCCTCGGCTCGGCGGGCAGCAGGTCGACAACGGTGGGGCGCCCCTGGGGGTCGCTGGCCGTGGTGACGACACCCGTCGGCTTGTTCAGCAGGTAGTAGACCAGCCCGGGGCGAACCCCGACCGGCACCCCGTCGACCTCC
>JBPOIX010000339.1:0-10782 GCA_052034175.1 Actinomycetota bacterium | reverse complement strand
TGCGGGTGTAAAAACTCCCAACCCGGCAGGAACGCGCCGACGAGTGCGCCTATGCGGTCGGTGCGGACGTTGGATTCTACGCACAGGTGGGCGTCGGCTTGGGTGGTGATGGCCACCGCGGCGGTGGTGCGCCCCGCCACGAAGTTGGCGTTGGAGGTGTCCGGGCGGGTGCCGCAGGCGAACACGGTGAGGTAGCCGCGGGCGCACGGGTTCACCGCGGTGACGTTGACGACGACGGACTCCGCGCCGCCGGGCACTTCGGCGGAGAGGTCGACGTCGATGGTGTTGCCCGCGCCGAGCTTGCCGTTGCCGCCACCGAGGCTGACGTTGCGCGTGTCGAGCATGCGCACCGGGGTGATGCTGGCGAAGCCGGTGTCCGCGTCGGCGGGCGCAGCCGGGGTACCGACGGTGGGGTCGGGCACACCGGCCTGCGCCTGGCCGACGGTGCAGCCCCCGACGTCGGATGCGTCGAGCACGCCCTTGAGGTAGTTGGCCATGGCGGTCGCGCCGGTCGGCGTGAGATGGATGCCGTCCGAGGTGATCCACGACGTCTGGCCCGCGGAGTAGGTGTTCCAGTCGAGCACGGTGAGGTTCGGCCAGCGCACCTTGGCGTTCTGCAGGTCGAGGTTGTGCTTGGCGTAGTAGGCCTTGTACGGGTAGCTGCGGCTCGGGTCGATGCGGTACGTCATCCAGTACACGCGGGCCACACCCTGGTTGGTGGCCTCGGTCATGATCTGCTCGATGGCGTTCGTGATCGAGGTGTCGTCGTAGCCCGCGGACACGACGATGGCCTCGCCGAGCCGGCCGCTGAGCGAGCCCTGGATGAGGGGCAACACGCTGACCGGCGCAGGGCGTTCCGTCGTGTAGCGGCCGGTGCGGCTGGTGCAACTGGCGGCCACGAGCCGCCGGCAACTCTCCAGCGACCACACGAGGTCGTAGGTGTTGCCGAGGATGTCGTAGCGCTGTGTGGCCGCGGAGGAGTTGCTGTTGATCTCGTCCGTCCAGCGCATGGCGGCGGAGACGGAGTCGGCGAGCCAGGTGACCTTCGGGGTGGACGGACCTGCCGGGTTCGTGCCCCGCAGCGACAGCTGGCGCATCAAGGCCGGGCTGACCACGCCGTCGGGGTGGTAGCCGCGGGAGAGCTGGTACGCCTGGACGGCGGCCTTGGTGGTGCTGTCGTAGGTGGAGTCCGGTGCGTTGACGGTGTAGCCGAGCTCCTGCAGCCGCTGCTCCAGGCAGTTCACTGCAGCACCGGAGTTCGTGTAGCTGGCCCACTCGGGGAGTCGGGACACCCCCGGTGACAATGTGCCGGGGAACAGCACCGGCACTCCTTCGAGGTTGCATGCCACCGCGTGTGCGACGGGCGCCACACCCGTGGGTGCCACGCTCAACGTGACCGTCGAGGTGAGTGCGATGGTGATGACGGCCAACAGCCGGTGCTTCATCCTGTGGTCTCCAGATCGATTCGGTCGCCCGCAGTGAAGTATCGGCTGCCGCCCCGCAGCCTTGATCATGCGTGTGGGCCGGCCCCGGAGTTTCTCACCCGATGATCGACGCAACGATGGCATCGTACGCCGCCTCGGCGTACGCGCGCATCTCTTCGTCCGTCCGGTCCTGGATCGGATGCGGAGTGAACACTCGCTTCACGCCGGGGAAGCCCAGCGCGCCGGACTGGGCGATGGCTGCCTCGACGAACTCGGAGGACGCCACGAACACGCCGGGAACCCCGCGGCGCTCGATGTCGACGATGTCGTGCACACTGCACGACGTGCAACTGCCTCAATCGGCGAGGGCCTCGATGACCAGGGTGCACTGGGTGGCGATCTCCTGGCGCAGGTCCACCGGAGCGGGCTTGGTGAACGTCGGCTTGCGATAGCGGCGCACCACCGCTCCGCCTTCCACCAGCAGCTGTTCCAGCCGGTCGAGGAAGATGTCGCCGCGCGGCTTGCTGATGTCCAGCAGGCCGACGACCTGCCCCTGCAGGGAGGCGGGGCGGGGGAGCGGTTCGCGGTGCGGCACCGAGCGCTCGCCCGTGGGGTCGAGTAGGACCTTGCTCATCGACGGACCTCCTTGGTGACCGGGTGCGACCCTGTGGCGCCGTTCGCCCAGCCCCCGATGATGGCAGAGAACAGCCCGGCGCCTCCACCGGCGTGCACCAGCAGGATGCCGTCGGGGCGGAACTTGGGGAGGGTGGCGGTCTCCAGGTGGGCGGGCACGCCGTCGGCGATGCCGAGCGCGCCGTGCACCAGTTCGCTGCCTGGGATCTGCAGGCGGGAATGCAGCTCTTCGAGCACTCGTGTGCGATCCCAACCGGCTTCGGCGAAGACCCGGGCGTGTTCGGGGCCGACCACGAGCACCGCGTCGAACGCCAGCACCAGCTTCGGGCTGTGCAGGGTGCGCAGGCAGGCGGCAAAGGCGTTGGCCAGTTCGGGTGCGGTGCGCGCCTTCTGGTCCACGACACAGCGCGGCCCTTCGCCGGCGAAGACCGTCACGGTGTCCGAGCTGGGGGA
This sequence comes from Actinomycetota bacterium, assembly GCA_052034175.1. Classification (GTDB taxonomy): domain Bacteria; phylum Actinomycetota; class Acidimicrobiia; order Acidimicrobiales; family Ilumatobacteraceae; genus UBA668. Next base: position 8,272 of record JBPOIX010000339.1, on the reverse strand, counting down.
GAAGCCGCGGCTGACGCTGAGCGAGGTGAAGGGCGAGGTGTCCTCCAGCTCCGGGAAGCAGAAGCTGAGCTTGCCGGGGTTGCCGTGGGTGGCACGGTCCACCTCGCCGGGGCGCCCGCCGCCGACGTTGCGCACGACCAGCTGCAAGGCGCGGCCGATGGTGAGGTTGGCGCGGTTGCCCTGGCCGAGTGCGTTGCCGCCACCGTTCATGCCGATGGCCCTGGTGCCGGGGCCGTTGCAGATCAGCACCGGGCCGACGGGCATGGTGGTGGCCAGGACCCCATGGATGTTGAACTCGTCGGTGCACACGGCCTCGAGCGCGGCCAGCACCCACGGCAGGTACTCGGGCTTGCACCCGGCCATGACCGCGTTGATGGCCACCTTCTCGACCGTGACCTCCACCAGGTCGGGAGGCACGACGGCCACGACCTCCTGAGGGGATCGAGAGGTTCCCTGCAGCATGCGCAGCACCCGCTCCTCGGTGGGTGGCACGACCGGCAGGCCATCGCTGAAGCCGCGATCGAACATCGCCTCGATCTCGTCATCCACGTCCGCCAGCTCGATCCGCCGGCTGTGCAGTGCGCTGCCGCCGAAGCGGGCGTCGAGCCGATCGGCGAGGTCGGGGTCCACACTCAGCGAACCGCACCCGGGGCGCATCAGGGGGAGCTCGGAGCCGAGGGAATCGAGCCCGGTGATCCGCTGCCAGTCGCTGCGCAGCCAGCCGACGGTGCGCTCCACCTCGAGGCCGCCCTCGACCCGCATGAGGGTGGGGACGGTTTCGATCTCGTGATGCCAGCTCCACGACAGGTCGGCGTCGTGCTGCACCGCAGGACCCTCGGGGAACGTCGGGTCGTCCTGGGTGATCACGTGGACGGGGAAGTGGGCGAGCAGGGGCGCCACCATCCGGCAGGTCTCGCACTCGCGCTTGAGGAACACCACCAGGCCGTCGGGCAGCACCGGGGCATTCCCCCGGCTCACGCGAGGAACTCCAGGATCCGCGCGTTCACGGCCTCGGGCTGTTCCACCTGGAGGAAGTGACCGGCGCCATCGATGATCTCCACCGTGACGTTCGGCGGCACCATCGTGGCCGCCAGTTCGGCCACCTCGACGCCGATGCACCCGTCCGTGCGCCCGTGGAGGTACAGCGTCGGCTGGGTGGGCACCGCGCCTGCTGCCGCCTGCGCGGCGTCGAGTGCAGGGTCCCGGTAGCCGTCGCCGAGGGTGGCGCGGTAGTAGCCGAGGGCGGCAGTGAGGTTCGCCGGGTCGCGCAGCGACGCCTTCACGTGGGGCAGGTCCGCGGCGGCGTCGTGGCCGGGTGACCAATCGGCCCACAGCATGTCGATGAACGCCAGGTCGTTGGCCGGCACCACCATGTCCGCCAGCCCGTGCTGGAAGAAGAACATGTACCAGCTGCGCTTGAGCTGGGCGAGGTTGGTGACGAACGCCAGGCCCAGCGCACCACCCGGCGGCACGGCCATGCCGATGACCTTGCTCCAGCGCTCCGGGGCGAGGACCGCCGCGCCGAAGGTGCCGGGTGCGCCCCAGTCGTGGCCGATGATCACGGCCCGCTCGTCGCCGCCGAGTGCCTCGTGCAGGGCGTTGGCATCGACCGCCAGCGCCCCGGTCTGGTAGCGGCCGTCGGCGGGAACGGAGGTGGGCGCGTAGCCCCGCTGGAACGGTGCCACGGCGCGGTACCCCGCCGCGGCGAGCGCGGGCAACAGGTGGCGCCAGCTGTGCGCAGAGTCCGGGAAGCCGTGCAGGCACAGCGCGAGCGGGCCATCGGCGGGGCCGGCGGTGAGGTAGGCGAACTCCACCCCGTTGGCGGAGATCGAGCCCGTGGCAAGGTCGTGCGAGGCAGTGCTCATTCCCGCACCGTAGCCAAGGTGCGACAGGCGTCACACACACGAACTGTTTACGGTGTCACAACGACCGCCCTAACGTGGGGCGGAGAGGGGGCAACACTGCGATGCAGGTCACGTTTCATGGTGTGCGCGGTTCCACGCCGTGCCATGGCGAGGACATCCAGCGGTACGGCGGCAATACGTCGTGCGTGTCCGTGCGCGTCCCCGGTGAGGGCCCGCTGTTCTTCGACCTCGGCACGGGTGCCCGCTACTTCGGCCGCACCCTGCCCCAGGACGGCACGTTCCGCGGCACCTGCCTGCTCAGCCACCTGCACTGGGACCACACTCAGGGCCTGCCGTTCTTCAGCCCGATGCTCACCGACGGCGCCGTTCTCGACATCTTCGCCCCGGCGCAGGAAGACGGCCGCTCGGTGGAGGAAGTGTTCGACGCCACGATTCGCCCGCCGCTCTTCCCGGTCACGCTGGATCGGTTGCCGGGGACGATCCGTTTCCACGACACCTCCGACGGCGAGTTCATGGTCGGCGGGGTGAAGGTCACCTCGAGGCTGGTGCCGCACATCGGCCCGACCTTGGGGTACCGGGTGGAATGGGGTGGCCGCTCGATCGCCTACCTCAGTGATCACCAGCAGCCGTACGACGGGTCGTTCGCCGTCAGCGATGGCGCCCGCGAGATCGCCCGTGGCGCCGACCTGTTGATCCACGATTCCCAATACACGCCGCACGAGTTCGCGATGAAGGCCACCTGGGGCCATTGCACCGTGGACTATGCCGTGTGGTTGGCGCAGGAGTGTGGCGTGCGGACGCTCGCGCTGTTCCACCACGACCCCACCCGCAACGACGACGCGCTGGACGAACTGCACCGGTGCGCCGCCACGTTCGGTGGCCGCCACGGGGTGAAGGTCATCGCCGCCGCCGAGGGCCTCACCGTCGAGGTCTGATGACGTCCGCCGCCTGGGGCATCGCCGCAGCCGTGCTCACCGGGCTGGTGTTCCTGGCGAGCTCGGTCACCAAGCTGGCCGGCCCGGCCGCATGGCGGGCGCAATCCGGCGAACTTGGGGTGCCGGCCGCGGCGGCCGCGGTGGTGCCGTACGCCGAGGCCGTCCTGGCGGCCTGGCTGCTGGTGCAGTGGCACCGTGTGGTTGCCGGCTGGGTGGCGGCAGGGGTGCTGCTCGTGTTCACCGCGCTGTTGGCGGTGCGCCTGGCGCAAGGGCGGCGCCCGCCGTGCGCGTGCTTCGGTTCGTGGAGCGCGAAGCCCATCGGCCCCGGGCACCTGGTGCGCAACGCGGTGTTCATCGCCGTCGCCGTGGCTGCCGCGGTGCTCTGAGCGGCCGGCGCTCCGGTGGCGTTCAGCCCAGTTCGGTGAGCAGGAACGTCAGGATGCGCGCTTCGTCGCGCCAGGTCTCGTAACGGCCGCTCGGGCCGCCGTGCCCGGCCCCCATCTCCGTCCGCAACAGGATCGTCTTGCCCCCGGTGTCCACGCAACGCAGCTTTGCCACCCACTTCGCCGGCTCGTGGAAGCTGACGCGCGGGTCGTTGAGGCCGGCCGTCACCAGCAGCGCCGGGTAGTCGGTGGCCACCGTGTTGTCGTACGGGGAGTACTCCAGCATGTAGGCCGCTGCGGGCAGGCGGCGCGGGTCGCCCCATTCCTCCCACTCGGTGACGGTGAGGGGCAGCGTCGGGTCGGACATGGTGGTGACGACATCGACGAACGGCACCTCGGCCACGGCGGCGCGGAACAGGTCCGGGCGCATCGTGACGCAGGCCCCGACCAGCAGCCCGCCGGCGCTACCGCCGCGAACCGCGCACCGGCCCGCGGCACCCCAGCCGAGGCCCACGAGGTGCTCGACACAGGCGATGGTGTCGGTGAAGGTGTTGCGCTTGTGCTCCAGCCGCCCGGCGAAGTACCAGCCGCGTCCGAGCTCGCCCCCGCCGCGCGGATGCACCAGTGCCCACACGGCGCCGCGGTCCAGGAGGGACAGCCGGGCCACGCTGAACCACGGGGGAAGGGACTCCTCGTAGCTGCCGTACCCGTATGCCACCAGCGCGGCCGTGCCGTCGGCCACGGTGGATCGGCGGTGCACGATGTCCACCGGAACGGAGGTGCCGTCCGGCGCGGTGGCCCACACCCGTTCGGCGACGTACTGCCCGAGGTCCACACCCGGAACCGGGGTCTGCTTCAGTGTGCTGCGCTCGCCTGAGCGCACGTCCTCTTCGTAGACGGTGGCGGGAGTGGTGAGCGATTGGTAGCCGAATCGCAGCGTCGTGGCCGTCCACTCCGGGTTGCTGTCGAGCTCGATGTCGTGCGGCTCGGGGCCCATCTCCAACAGCCGCTCGCTGCCGTCGCGGAACAGGATGCGCACGCGGGGCTGCGCCTGCGCCCACTCGTGCAGGACGAGATGGGTTTCGAAGGCGTCGACCGACGTGATCCGCCGACCGGGCACGTGGGGGACGAGTTCGGCCCAGGCGGTGGGGTTGTCCAGCGGGGCGGTCATCACGCGGAAGTCCACGGCTTCGTGGTTGGTGAGCACCACCCAGCAGTCGCCCCAGTGCTCCAGCGAGTACTCGATGTCGGCGCGCCGCGGCGCCGCCACGCGTGCCGGCGCTTCAGGGTCGGCGGCCCGCACCAGCAGGACCTCGGAGCTGACCTTGCTGGCGGTCTCGATGAGCACCCACTCGCCGCTGCGGCTCTGCTCGACGTGCACGTAGAAGCGTTCGTCGGGTTCGTCGAAGACCACCACGTCGTCCGTCTGGTTGGTGCCGAGCCGGTGGCGCCACACCGTGGAGGGTCGTTGCTGCTCGTCGGCCGTCACGTAGAAGAGCACGGTGCCGTCGGCCGACCACGCGGTGCCACCCCAGGTGGTACCGGCCAGGACGTCGGGCAGGTCCCGGTGAGCCGCCGTTTCGGGCGCGGTGAGGTCGCGGAAGCGCATCGTGTACTGCTCGCTGCCGTCCGTGTCGGCGCTCCAGGCCAGCACCGTGTGCTGCGGGTTGACGTCGAAGGCGTGGATCGCGAAGTACTCGTGGCCGCGGGCTTCGGCGTTCTCATCGAGCAGGAGGTGCTCTGTGGCGGTTGCCGGCGCCCGCCCGCGGCAGTGGATCGGGTAGCTGGCGCCCTCCTCCGTGCGGGTGACGTACCACCAGTCGTCCTTGCGGGTGGGCACCGAGAGATCGGTCTCCTGGATGCGACCCTTGATCTCCTGGAACACGGTGTCGGTGAGCGCGGCGCGCTCCCCGAACCAGGCTTCGGCGAACTCGTTCTCCGCCTCCAGGTAGGCAATCGTGTCCGGGTCGGTGCGGTCCAGCAGCCAGGCCCACGGGTCGTCCGCCGGCCCTGTGGGCCGTTGCCATGTGTGGGGAACCTGTTTGGCGACCGGGTGCTGCACCCGCCACAGGGTATCCGCAGGATCACACGCGCCCGGGACGACGCCGGTAGCGTGCGCGATCGTGCGCGTATGGATCGACCAGGACCTGTGCACGGGCGACGGGTTGTGCGTGGACCACTGCCATGAGGTGTTCACCCTGCTGGAAGACGGCATCGCCTATGTGATCGACGGCGGGCAGGTGCTCAACGACCCGGGCGGTTCGGGCAGCCTGGCCACGGTGGAACCCCGGTTCACCCAGCCGGTCATCGACGCCGCGCTGGCCTGCCCGGGCGAGTGCATCTTCATCGAGACCGCGCGGGCAGAACCTCGATAGGCGCGGGGCCGTGGCGCTGTGGCTGCCTCGGGGCAGGCTCACACTTCGCTCACATCGCCCTGCTGGAATCGGGCCATGAACGAACGTGATGCGGTCTCGTGGCTGCACCGGGCCGCGGGGTTCGGGCTGCCCGTCGAGGAGCTCCGCGCCGCCGTGGGCCGTGGTGCCGCAGCCGAGATCGAGCGGCTCCTCGACCCCGCGGGCGCCGGCATGGTGCCGACGGACGATCCGTGGGACGACACCCTGCTGCCCCACGACCCGAAGGACCGGGCGGCACGGACCCACGCCATCGGTGCCTGGCTGGGCCATCTGGCGCGGACTGGGCAGCCGGTGGTGGACCGGATGGTGTGGTTCTGGCACGGGCATCTGGTGAGCGGCCTGGAGAAGGTGCGTGTGGCTCGCCTGATGGTGGAACAGATCCGCCTCTTCCGGCAGCACGCCATGGGCTCGTTTCCTGCGCTGCTGAACGCCGCGACGCTGGACCCGGCGATGATGATCTACCTCGATCTGCGAACCTCGACCGGGAGCGACCCGAACGAGAACTTCGCTCGCGAGCTGATGGAGCTGTTCGCGCTGGGGGAGGGGCAGTACACCGAGGCCGATGTGCAGGCTGCGGCCGTGGCCCTGACCGGCTGGGTCTACCGGCCGGCCGTCGGGGTGCAGTTCGCCCGCCGCTTGCACGACGACACGCCACAGACGCTGCTGGGAACAGACGGTGTGCACGATCTCGACGGGGTGCTGGCGACGGTGCTCGCGCACCCTGCCGTGGCCTCCTTCGTCGCCGGTTCGCTGGCCGAGGACGTGCTGGGCACCACCGCCGAGAAGGTGGTCGCGCCGCTGGCGGACGCCTTCGCCGGCAGCGGGTTCGACGTGCGCGCGTTGGTGCGAGCCGTGCTGGAGGCGGGTGTGGGCGGAGCGGCGCAGCCGGTGGTGCTGGCGCCCGTGCCGTGGCTGACGCAGGCCCTGCGGGTGTGCTCGGCCCGGTTGCTCGGCGACGGCGACGTGCGCGACGCGGCTCGCCTGCTCCGTGAGGCGGGGCAACTGCCGATGCTGCCGCCCAACGTGGCCGGGTGGCCCGGAGGTGCAGCATGGTTCGGTGCGGGCGGCCTGGTGGCACGTGCCAACCTGGCCTCGATCGTGGCCTCCCGGGCTGAACATCCGGAGGTGCTCGAGGCCGCCGGTGGGGCCGATCACGATCGGCTGGCCGAAGCGCTGTGCCTGCCGACGGCGGGCTTCAGTGAACAGACGAAGGCCGCCCTCGACGCGGCCCAGAGCGGTGCCGCCAGGCTGGCGGCGGCGCTGGTGTCCCCGGAGTTCACGATCGTGGAGGCCCCCCGATGAGCACGCACTCCTTCACCCGCCGCCACTTCCTCGGGGCAGGGGCCGGGGCCGCCGTGTCCGTCACCGCCCTCGGCGCCTGCAGCCAACGGGGTGGCACGTCGTTGCCGGCCACGACCGCCTCGGGAGCCGTGGCCGGGGATGGCACCTCCACGTCGTTGCCGGCCGGTGGTGCCCCGGCCACCACGGCTGCCGGGGGCAGCGTGGCGGGAGCCCGGCGGTTGGTGGTGGTGCAGTTGCACGGCGGCAACGACCTGCTCAACACCCTGCCGCCCACAGACGGCCGCTACATGGACCAACGCCCGACGCTGGCGCTGCCCGAAGCCGACCGCATCGCGTTGACGGGTGTCTCCGACTTCGGGATGCACCCTTCCTTGGCCGCACTGGTTCCGGCGTGGGAGAACGGTTCGTTGGCCCTCGTGCGGGGAATCGGGTTCGACGATCCCAACCGCTCGCACTTCGTGTCGATGGACCGCTGGTGGCGTGCCGACGACCCCACCGGCCCAGGCTGGCTGGGCCGTGTGCTCGACCTGTGGGGCGCGGACCAGCCGCCCCTTGCGGGAACGGCGCTCGGCGGAGGCGCTCCGCTGCTGGCGGGTTCCGCGGTGCAGCCGACGGTGGTGCCGTCGCCGGAGTCGTTCCGGCTCCGCTTGCTCGACCCGGCCGCACTGGCATTCGGCGACGGGCAGTCCGGCTCACTCGACGGTGCCGCCCGGCGTGCGTTCGCCCGGGCGCTGGAGGCCATGGCGGACTTCTCCGCGCTGGTGACGCAGGCCCCCGCCGACGCCGACCTGCCGGAGTTCGCCGGCGGCGCGCCGATCAGCGACGCCCTGGCGACCGCCGCCGCCTTGCTGACCGCGGATGTCGGCGCTCGGATCGTGGTGGTCAGTGCCGACGGGTTCGACACCCACTCCGGGCAGGCGGCAGTTCACGCCGGGCTGCTGGAAGACTTGGGCAATGGGTTGGCCGCATTCCAGGCAGCCATCGAGGCTGCCGGCCTGGCCGACGACGTGCTGCTCGTGACCACCAGCGAGTTCGGCCGGCGGGTGGCGCAGAACGGCAGCGAGGGCACCGATCATGGTGCCGGCGGCGTGTCGCTGGTGCTCGGGTCGAGCGTGGCCGGAGGCGCGTTCGGCGACGTGGACCTCGGCGACCTGCTCGACGGCGACATCCGCCCGGTGCTCGACCCGCGAGCGTTGTACACGCCCTGCCTCGACTGGCTGGGGGTGGATGCGGAGTTGGTGCTCGGCCGTCGCTACGAGGGCCTGGCAGTGCTGCGCTGACCGATCAGTCCGCGCCGCCGGAGTCCCCGCCGCCGGAGTCGCCGCCGCCCGAGTCACCGCCGGAGTCCCCGCCGCCCGAGTCACCGCCGGAGT
>JBPOIX010000269.1:0-17717 GCA_052034175.1 Actinomycetota bacterium | reverse complement strand
GGCCCCGGCGCGCCGGGCCGGCCGGCGTCGAGCCACTGCTGCAACATCACCGCGGCCGCCACCTTGTCCACAACCCTGCGGCGCGCCTGGGCGTTCATCCGCGCCTCCATCATCGCCTGGTCGGCGGTGACGGTGGTGCGGCGCTCGTCGGAGAGGATGACCGGCACGGTCACCACGGTAGCCAAGGCTGCCGCTTCCTTCTGGGCAGCCTGGGCGGCCGGGCCAAGCGAACCGTTCATGTTCAACGGCAGCCCGACCACCACGACCTCTGCTTCCTCGTCGACCACGAGACGGGCAATGGCCTGATGATCCCGGGCGACGGACCCTGTGCGCTGCAACACGAGGAACGGCGAGGCGATCGTGCCGCTGCGGTCGCCCACCGCAACGCCGATGCGCTTGGAGCCGAGATCGATGCCGAGAGAGCGCATGGCTCAGCCCCTGGCCGCGGCCTCCGCGATGCGCAGCGCCTCCGGCAGGCCTGCGGGGTTCTTCCCTCCCGCGGTGGCGATGTCGCCCTTGCCGCCGCCACCACCACCGACCGCCTTGGCCGCGTCGCGAATGAGGTCGCCCGCCTGCTTGCCGCTGGACGGCTGAACGGCGGCCACCAGGGAGACACCACCGGTATCGGTGAGCCCACCGAGCACCACCGCCACCATGCCCGGCTGCTGCCGCACGGCGATGGCCAGGTCGCGCAGGTCGTTCGGGCTCAGCCCGTCCACCTGGGTGACGACGATGCCGTCCACCGCGGCCCCGGCCAGGTCGGCCGCCTGCCCGGTGGCCAACTTCGCACGCAGCGCCTTCAGTTCGTCCTGCAACGACTTGATCTCGTCCATCCGCCGCTGCACGCCGCTGACCAGATCATCCGCCGTGGCACCGGCCAGCCGGGCCGCCTGGGCGACGGCGGCGCTGTCCCGCTGCAGCAGGGCCAGGGTGTTGGCGCCGGTGGTGGCCTCGATGCGGCGCAGGTTGCTGCCGATGCTGGCCACGCAGACGACCTTGATGAGCCCGATGTCACCGGAAGCCCGCACATGCGTGCCGCCGCACAGCTCGATCGAGTTGCCCACCTCCAGAACCCGCACGAGGTCGCCGTACTTGTCGCCGAAGAAAGCGATCGCCCCCAGAGATTCGGCTTCGTCCTTCGTGGTCTCGAAGACCCGGGCGGTGGCATTGGCCAGCACTTCGGCGTTGGCGATCTCTTCGATCCGACGGATCTCGTCGTCGGTGACCGCGGCGTAGTGGCTGAAGTCGAACCGCAGCCGGTCGGGGCCGACCAGCGAGCCGGCCTGCTTCACGTGCTCGCCGAGCACCCTGCGCAGGGCATGGTGCAGGATGTGGGTACCGGTGTGGTTGCGACGAATGGAATCGCGACGAGCCACATCGATGACCGCCGTGGCGGCCTCGCCGGCCACCACAGCGCCGCTGACGACCTTGGCCGTGTGCCGCCGCAAGCCAGGAAGGGCGTAGGTGGTGTCGAGCACATCGGCGCTGCCGCCGGACGTGGTGATGGTGCCGGTGTCGCCCACCTGACCACCGGCCTCGGCGTAGAACGGGGTGCGGTCGAGGAAGATCTCCACCGTGCCGTCGTCGCCCTCGAACACCGCCAACACGCGGGCTTCGGCATCGGTCTGGGTGTAGCCGACGAACTCGGTGACACCGAACTGGTCCACCACGTCGCGGTAGGCGTCGGTGCGATCATCGTCCGCGGCCTTGCCCTTGCGCGCCGCCTTGGCCCGCTCGCGCTGGGCCTTCATCTCGGCATCGAAACCGGGCCCGTCCACCTTCACGCCCCGCTCGCCGGCGATCTCCTCGGTGAGCTCCAGCGGGAAGCCGTACGTGTCGTGCAGCAGGAAGGCCGTGCTGCCGGGCAGCTGGATGCCGCCACCGGCCAGCTCGTCCTCGAGGATGCCGAGGCCGGTCTTCAGGGTCTGACGGAAGCGTTCCTCCTCGCGCGTGAGCACACCCGTCACGAAGTCCGCGTTCTTCAGCACATCGGGGTACGCGTGACCCATCACGGCGACCGCGGTCTCGGCCAGGGTGGGCATCACCAGCTTCTCCGTGCCCAGCAGGTAGGCGTAGCGCACCGCGCGGCGGATGATGCGCCGCAGCACGTAGCCGCGGCCCTCGTTGCTGGGGAACACGCCGTCGGTGACGAGCATGGTGGCGCTGCGCGCGTGTTCGGCAAGGACGCGCATCGCGAAGCTCTCGCGGTCCTCGTAGTCGCCCGCGACGTATCGCTTGCCGGTGAGGCTGCAGGCCTGCTCGATGAGCGGGCGCATGAGGTCGGTCTCCCACACGGCATCCACGTCCTGCAGCACGCACAGGATGCGCTCCAGCCCAGCGCCGGTGTCGATGCTCGGCTTCGGCAGCGGCGTCCGGGTGCCGTCCTGCGCCTGGTTGTACTGCATGAACACCAGGTTGTAGAGCTCCATGAACCGCTCGCCGGCCGTGTCCGCCAGCGGGCCGCCTTCCGGGCCGAACGCCGGACCGCGATCGAAGTGGATCTCGCTGCACGGGCCGCAGGGGCCGGTGTCGCCCATCTGCCAGAAGTTGTCCTTGTCGCCAAGGCGCTGGATGCGCGCCATGGGCACACCGACCTGCTCGTGCCAGATGGCCTCGGCGTCGTCGTCGGAGTCGTGCACGGTGACCCACAGGCGATCGCCGTCCAGGCCGAAGGTTTCGGTGACGAGGTCCCAGGCCCACGGAATGGCGTCCGTCTTGAAGTAGTCGCCGAAGCTGAAGTTGCCGAGCATCTCGAAGAACACGAGGTGGCGGGAGGTACGTCCGACGTCGTCGAGGTCGTTGTGCTTGCCGCCGGCGCGGGCGCACTTCTGGCTGGTGGTGGCCCGGCTGTAGGGGGGCGCCTCGTCGCCGACGAAGAACGGCTTGAAGGGCACCATGCCGGCGACGGTGAACAGCAGTGTGGGGTCGTGCGGGATGAGGCTTGCCGAGGGCACGATCGAGTGGCCCTTCCCTGCGAAGTAGTCGAGGAAGGTCGAGCGGAGCTGATCGGCGGTCTTCGGCGGCGTACCCATGGTCCGGCCAGCCTACCGATGCCGCCTGCCGCGGCCCCGGCCTTTCCGCAGGTCAGCCAGGGGCAAACGTCTGCGCGGCGGCCGGGCCCTCGCCCGTCAGCAGGGTCATCGGGCTGCGGCCCCCATCGATGTAGCCGAGTGCGTAGGCCCCGGGCTCATAGCCGAGCAGGCGCTGCACCCGCTCCGGCATGGCCCGCACCTCGTCGAGCGAGTAGGTGAGGTACTGGTTCTCCTCCTGGCGCAGCCAGCCGAGCACATAGTCGATGTTCACGCCGATGCGGGTGGCGTCGCTGTGGTTGGCGCCGCCGCCGTGCACCGTGGAGCCGAGGTAGATCACCACCGAGCCGCGAGGCATCGCCGCCGGTGCGGAGTCGGCAGGGTCGTAACGCACGTCGTCCTCGGTGCGGTGGCTGTCCGGCACGACCCGCGTGGCGCCGTTCTCCTCGGTGAACTCCGTGAGCGCCCAGATCGTGCTGACCTCCACGTCCACCTCACGAGGAAACGGGAAGAAGTCAAAGCACCAGTGGTCGCGGTGCAGCATCTGCGCCGGCGACCCCGGGCCGATGGCGATCGACTGCGTGAGATGCAGCTGGAACGAGGTCTTCTTCGGCCACAAAGCCCGCTCCACCACATCGAGCACGAGCGGATGAGCCACCATGGCCACGCTGCTCGGCGCCTTGGTGAGCAGCCCTCCGGTGCGGCGAGTGTTGCGCCCCGAGAACTCGTCCGCCCCGACGGGGGTTGCGTCCAGCCACGGCTGCAGCTCCGAGGCCACCGCAGCACACAGGGCCGGCGGGGCCAGCGCCTCGACGATGACCGCCCCGTGGGCCAGGAGCGCAGCCGCCACATCCTCTGCGGTGGCGTCGGCGGAGCAACGGGGAACATCGGGCGCGGTCGGCATCGCACAAGTCTTGCGGATAGGGTCGCCCGCCGTGCCGTTGGACACTCATGAATGGATCAGCTTCGAGGACGACAACCATCGCCGGACCTGGGTGTTCGACGCGACGTTCCTGCGCAGCAACTGGAGCTGCGTCTACGGCGCTGGGTGCAAGGGCGTGCTCGACGACGACGCCACCCACATGGGCCAAGGCTGCTGTTCGTACGGCGCACACTTCATCGACGAGGAGGACGTGCAGACCGTGGTGATGGCGTCAGCCCGGTTGCGCCCGCACCACTGGCAGTTCATCCGCAAAGGCAAGGCCGGCGGCATCCTCGACTCCGACGACGGGGTCACCACCACCCGCCTGGTGGACGGCGCCTGCATCTTCCTCAACCGGCCCGGCTTCAAGGGCGGCAGCGGTTGCGCCTTCCACCACCTGGCGGCGGAGACCGGGGAACGCAAGATGGACCTCCAGCCCGACGTCTGCTGGCAGCTCCCGCTGCGGCTGGACGACCAGACCGACGACTACGGCTACATCACGTCCACCCTGCGGGAGTGGAAGCGACGGGATTGGGGCCCGGGCGGCGACGAGTTCCACTGGTGGTGCACCGAGACGGACGAAGCCTTCGTCGGTGCCGTGCCCGTGTACGTCTACCTGCGCAACGAGATCGTCGAGCTCGTGGGGCCGAGGGCGTACGAGCAGATCGTGGAGCTGCTGGAGCGTCCGCAGTGGACGCCCCTCCCCCACCCTGCAGTCCGCACCTGACAGCGCGGCGGCCGTGCCGTTGCCGGCCGGGGGCGTCAGTCGGTCTTGACCTTCTTGTTGGCCTTGCGCCGGTCTTCCAGGCCGAGGTGACGCTTGCGGATGCGAATGGCCTTGGGGGTCACTTCCACCAGTTCGTCGGCGGCGATCCACTCGATCGCCGTCTCCAGGGTGTGGATCTTCGGCGCCGGCAGCTTCACCGCGTCGTCGTGGCTGTGGGTGCGGATGTTGTTCTTCTCCTTCGCCCGCACCACGTTGACCACCATCTCGTCCTCGCGGGAGCACTCGCCCACGACCATGCCCTCGTACACCTGCTCCTGCGGGTTCACGAAGAAGCCGCCACTCAGCTGCAGCTTGTCCAGCGCGTAGCCGGTGGTGACGCCCAAGCGGTCCGCCACCATGGCGCCACCCCGGTTGTCCGGCATGTCGCCCGCCCACGGCATCCAGCCGAGGTGGTGCTGATGGAGGAGCGCCGTGCCGCGGGTGGCGGTCATCAGCAACGACCGGAAGCCGATGAGGCCACGGCTGGGGCACTCGAAGGTGACGATGGTGCGCCCGGCGTCGCCGGCGCGCAGGTCGGTGATGCGCCCCTTGCGCGGTGCCAACTCCTGGGTGACGGTGCCGACGTGCTCGTCCGGCACGTCGCACACGCCGCGTTCCTGCGGCTCGAACTTCTTACCGTTCACTTCCTTGGTGATCACCTCGGGGCGGCTGACCTGGAGCTCGTAGCCCTCACGGCGCATGCTCTCGATGAGCACGGCCAACTGCAGCTCGCCACGCCCGGCGACCTCGATGACGTCGGGCGAACCGGTCTCGAACAGCTTGATCGACACATTGCCGAGCAGTTCCTTGTTGAGCCGGTCGACGAGGTGGCGGCTGGTGAGGAACTTGCCGTCCTTACCGGCGAGCGGCGAGGTGTTGACGCCGAACGTCATGCGCAGCACGGGCTCGTCGACCACCAGGCGGGGCAGCGCCACGGGATCTTCGATGGAGGCGATCGTGTCGCCGATCTCGACCTCGGGGAAGCCGGCGACCACGAACAGATCGCCGGCGCTCAGCTCGTCCACCTCGTTGCGGCTGACTCCCTCGAACGCCATCAGCTGGCTGAGGCGCCGCTTGAGGGGCGGCTGCCCCTCGGCGAACTCCTCCTCCAGGAGGGCCACGGTCTCGCCGCGCTTCATCACACCATTGACCACGCGGCCGATGGCCAGCCGGCCGAGGTACTCGCTGGCGTCCAACTGGGTGACCATTGCCTGCAGCGGCAGGGCGGCATCGCCCTCAGGGGCGGGGATGGCTTCGACGATGGTGTCCAGCAGGGCGGACAGGTCGGCGTCGTCGTCCGGGTAGCCGATGCCGCGCATCGCCTTGCCCTCGCGGGCGATGGCGGAGATGATCTCGAAGTCGATGTGCTCGTCGCCGGCATCGAGGTCGATGAACAGCTGGTACACCTCGTCGAGCACCTCGTCGGCGCGAGCGTCCTGACGGTCGACCTTGTTGATGATGACGATGGCCGGGAGGTCCTTGGCCAACGCCTTCTGCAGCACGTAGCGCGTCTGGGGCAGCGGCCCCTCCGCCGCGTCCACCAGGAGCAGCACGCCGTCCACCATGGTGAGGGCACGCTCCACCTCGCCGCCGAAGTCGGCGTGGCCAGGGGTGTCCACCAGGTTGATCTTGACGCCCTTCCAGGTGATCGAGGCCGCCTTGGCGAGGATCGTGATGCCCCGCTCGCGCTCCTGATCGTTGGAGTCCATCACACGGTCGACCACCGCCTGGTGGGCAGCGAACGTACCGGTGGCGCGCAACAGCGCATCGACGAGGGTGGTCTTGCCGTGGTCGACGTGCGCGACCAGGGCAACATTGCGAAGTTGGGGAGACATACCGGATCCAAGTGCCGAGGTGAGGGGAAGAACCAGGCTCGGCGCCACCACCGGGAAGGTCAGTCGTCGAGCTCGCTGTCGTCGTCATCGTCGAAGGTGACGCCGTACTTCTCCGCCAAGGCGGCGTACTCGTCCTCTTCGCTGTGCTGCTGACGATCCGTGCTGCCGAACCCGAGATCGAATGCACTCGGACCAGCCTGCTTGAGTTTCCGCGCTTCTTCGAAGCGGCGGTGACGACCCTTCTTCACGGTAGGGCTCCCGAACCTAGAGAATTGACATTGAGTGCCACTCTATCGGCTCCACCGCCCAAACTGCGGGATGGCGATCCCGGACCTAAGGTGCAGGTCATGAGCACTATCAGCCCCTCGCAGGGTGCCGAGTGGTGGCGCCAGGCCGTGGTCTACCAGATCTATCCGAGGTCGTTCGCGGATTCCGGGCGGGACGGCGCCACCGCTGGGGTCGGCGACCTCGAAGGCCTCATCGAGCGGCTGGAGTACCTCGCCTGGCTCGGGGTGGACGCAGTGTGGCTGTCCCCGGTGTTCGCCTCCCCGATGGCGGACTTCGGCTACGACGTCAGCGACTACTGCGCCATCGACCCGGTCTTCGGCGACCTCGGCACCCTCGACCGGCTGGTGGCCGCCGCCCACCAGCTCGGGTTGCGGGTCCTGCTGGACTGGGTGCCGAACCACACGAGCAGCCAGCACCCGTGGTTCCGCGAAAGCCGCCTGGACCGCACCAACCCCAAGGCAGAGTGGTACGTCTGGCGCGACGAACCCGCCACCAACTGGAACGCCAGCTTCCTCGATCGCCGCCCCGCCTGGACCTTCGACGAGGAGCGCGGCCAGTACTACCTCCACTGCTTCCTGCCCGAACAGCCCGACCTCAACTGGGATCACCCGGAGGTGGAGGCCGCGATGCACGACACGCTGCGGTTCTGGCTCGACCGCGGCATCGACGGCTTCCGGATGGACGTGGTGCACCTCATCGGCAAGGACTTCGCGGATGACCCCGCCGACGCCGTGGCCAGGGGGTTCAGCCATGTCACCTACAACGATGTGCCTGTCACCCACGACCGCCTGCGCCGAATTCGGGCGCTGCTGGACTCCTACCCCGGGGAACGCACGAGCGTGGGCGAGGTGTACCTGCTCGACGAGCAGGCCATGGCCACCTACTACGGGCAGCCGGCAGCCCCGGAACTGCATCTCAGCTTCAACTTCCGCTTCCTCTGGACGGAGTTCACCGCCACAGCCTTGAACGCTCGCATCCAGCGGACCCTGGAGCTGCTGACACCCCTGGGCGCAACCCCGACCTGGGTCTTCAGCAACCACGACGTGCCGCGCCATCGCCAACGCTTCGGCGGGGGTGACGCCGAGGCGCGCATGGCGGCCGCACTCCTCCTGACCCTGCCTGGTACGCCCTTCCTGTACCAGGGTGAGGAGTTCGGCCTGGTGGACGCGGAGATCCCAGCCGAGCGCGTCGTCGACCCGGGCGGCCGCGACGGCTGCCGGGCGCCGATCCCGTGGGATGCGACGGGCCTTCATGGCTGGCACTCCGACCCGTGGTTGCCGTTCCCGCCGCAGCCCGACGCCCACAACCTGGCGACGCTTCGCGCCCAGCCGGGCTCGATCCTGGCGTGGTATCGCACCCTGCTCCGCCTCCGCCGGGCCGAGCCCGAGCTGCTCGACGGTCCCTGCGAGCTCGTCGATCTTGGCCAGGACGTGTTGGCGTTCACTCGCGGCGGCGAGCTGCTCGTCGTCCTCAACTTCGGCACCGCGCCGGTGGCACTCCCCCGTCCGCACACCGTGCTCGCGGCGTCGGACGGCCTTGCACCGGGGAGTGCGGTCACCGAAGTTGGCTCTCGCGTGGCGGTGGTGGCCCGGCGCGCGTGAGAAACTGAGGCCATGGGTCGTGTCATCGCTGTACTGAACCAGAAGGGCGGGGTCGGCAAGACCACCGTCGCGCTCGGGCTGGCCTCGGCGGCCGCCGCCGCAGGTCACCGTGTGCTCGTGGTCGACCTCGACCCGCAGGGTTCGAGCACATGGGTGCTCGGGCTCGACCCGGCCGGCGTGGAGATCTCCACCGCGGAGGTGCTCAGCCGGACACCAGCGGCACGGGCCATGGTTCCCTCGGCATGGGGCGGCGAAGTGTGGGTCGTGCCGGCCTCACCGCGGTTGCTCCCCCGCGACCACGGCGGCAACCCCACCCGCCTGCGTGACGCGCTGGCCGAAGTGTCGGACCAGTTCCACGCTGTCATCCTCGACTGCCCACCGTCGCTCGGCTCGCTGAGCACAGCCGGCCTCGCGGCCGCTGACCACGCCGTGATCGTGGTGGAGCCGTCCGCGCTGAGCCTGCGTGGCGTCGGCGCCGTCGCCGACCTCGTGGACGAGGTGTGGGACTCCCACAATCCGGGCCTGGAGTTGGCAGGTGTCATCGTCAACAAGGTGCCGGCCGTCAGCGGCGAAGCCGACCGCCGCTACGACGAACTCACCCGCACCGTCGGCAAGCGGGCCGTCTGGCAGCCCGTGGTGCCACAGCGAGTCGTGGTGAATCAGGCAATCGGCGAGCGCCGCCCGATCCACTCCTACGGTTCACGCAGCGCCGACGTCGCCGAGGCCTTCGACAAGCTGTGGGCCAAGCTGCGCCGGGTGACGAAGGGCTGAGCCCGGGCAGGCCGGAGCAGCGCCGAGGCAGGGCTGCGGCCGCGCAGGGGCTACCGCTCAGGCAGGCAGCTCGATGAGGTGCAAGCCGCCCTTGCCGTCGAAGGTGATGGCGGCGGACCCGCTGACGAGGCGGCGGATGCCGTCGCCGAGCAGGTCGTGGCGCCAGCCGTTGGCCAGCCGCGCGTCCGCATCCCCGCGCAGGAAGGCGACGAGATCGTTGCGCGTCGCCAACAGGGCCGTGTCGATCCGTTCCTGCCGGGCCACCTCGCTGACCCAGGCGGACACCAGCGTGACCGCTGGCCGCAGGTTGCGTTCCAGGTCGTCGCCATCGGGCGCGGGCAGGTGGGCCTCCGTGGCCATTCCCTCCGCAACGGCTTCCAGCAGATCCTTGGCGATCACACCCCGCGTATGGCGGTCGTCCACACCGCGGGCGTGCCCCAGCTCCTGGACGGTGCGCGGCTGCTTCTGGGCAATGCCGAGAATCGCAAGGTCTGGGAGCACCTGGCGCACCGGCGAGTCGATGGCCATCGCCCGGCGCTCGCGCCAGGCGGCCACCGAACGGGCGACCCCGCGGGCGCGCGGCTTGAGCACCCGCACATCCTTCAGCCGTGTCCAGGCCTGGTCGGGGTCGGTTCCGGTGACGGGCTTGCGCAGCAGTTCCTCACACGCATCCGCCACCCACTCCGTCCGGCCATCGGCGGCGAGCTTCTCACCCAGCTGATCGTGCAGCGCCAGCAGATGGTCCACGTCGCTGGCGGCGTAGTCGCACTGGTCTTCGGTGAGCGGGCGCCGCAGCCAGTCGGTGAGCCGGTCGCCCTTGGCAGCGGCCACTTTGAGTTCGCTCTGCAGCAACGACACCAGCGACGGGGTGCTGTAGCCGAGGAAGCCGGCGGCGAGCTGGGTGTCGAACAGGCACTTCGGCACCGCACCGACCGCATGGGTGAGCACATCCAGGTCCTGCTGGGCGGCGTGGAGAACCGCCAGCACATCCGAGGCGAACAGCGCCTTCAACGGCGACAGGTCGCAGGCCAGCGGGTCGATCAGCACCGTCTCACCGGCGCCTGCGATCTGCACCAGCGCCAGCTTCGGGAAGTAGGTGCGCTCCCGGTGGAACTCGGTGTCCATCGCGTAGCGCGGTTCGGCCAGCAGGCGGTCGACGAATTCGGCTACCTCGTGGCTCGACGAAACCCAGCGCCAGGTCACGTGGGGTTGGCCCCGGTGACGACGGGGCGTCCGCCGGCCACCCAGTCCAGGGTGCCGCCGGCGATGTTGACCGCGACGACTCCTTCCTGCGCCAGGTACTCGCACGCCCTCATCGAGCGTGCCCCACTGCGGCAGATGACGTACGCCGGCCCATCGCCCCGAAAGGCGTCCACATGCTGGGGTACCGTGCCGAGGGCGACATGAACGGCGCCCGGCACATGCCCGGCGACGTATTCATCGGTCTCGCGGACATCGATGAGCCGGGCGCCTACTGCAAGCAGTTCCGCCAGCTCCGCCGTGCTGATCTCGTCGATGGACATCGCCGGCCACGCTACTGGTCGAGGTCACTCGGCGCGTTCACGTTCCGCAGATCTTGCTCGGGAATTGCGACTTCACTTCGACGCAGGGTGGCAATCCTGCCACGCAGATCGCGATCACCCGCGTCGAATGCCGCCCGCAGTGCTGCCAACGCCCGGAACGACCACGCGGCGCACAAGGGCTCCCATCGCGGTGTCACGGCGACTGCCACATCGACATCGGAGCGCAGCGACGCCGCCACGGCCACCACCGTGGGTGACGACAGCTGGGGCAGATCGCACGCCACGACCATCACGGACCTGCCACCCGCCGCTTCCAGCGCGGTGATCACCCCGCCGAGCGGCCCCTCGCCGGGGAAACCGTCGGCCACGACCTCCAGGCCGAGCGCCGCCAGCCGCGTGGCATCGCCACCGACGGCGAACACCGGGCTGCAGCCCGCAGCGCGCAGCGCGGCGGAAACGCGGGCGGCCATCGGCACCCCATCCCAGGAGATGAGCGCTTTGTCCCGCCCCATGCGGGAGCTGTGGCCACCGCACAACACCGCTCCGGCACACCCGAGTGGGCCAGGGCCCGGCACCGGCTCCATCTCGCCCCGCCGTCAGGCCGGCGGGCCGGACGGGTCGAGCTGGGCGAGGAACAGGGCCACGCGATCGGCCTCGTCGGTCTCGCCAATGGCTGCGGCCATCTCGCCCAGCCCTCGCAGACAGCCGAGGAAGCCGCGGTTGGTGTCGTCCGCCCAGCGGACGTACCCCGACCCCTTCCACCCGCTCCCGCGCAGGGCATCGAGCCCGCGGTGATAGCCCACCCGGTACGCGGCATAGCGCTCCATGACGTCGCGGCCGTGGTCGCCGAGCGCACACCAGCCGAACAGCGAGCGCGGATGGGCGGCCACTGCGGCTGCGATCTGTTCGCGCCGCACGTCCGCCGGCGCGCCGAGCGCCTGCTGAACCGCATGACGGGCCTCCGCCGGTTCGGCTGCGAGAACGGTGCGCGGCGGCCCCTGCGGCACAAGGTTCACGGAATGGTGCTCGGTCACGGCGTCACCCTATGCGTAGGGTGTGCGCCATGCTCGCTCTGTCGCTGGAAACCGCAAAGACCGTCGCCATCGTCGTGCTCCTGGTCTTCCTCGCCGTCGGCGTGGTGTCCGCCTGGGTCATCAAGAACGTCACCGCCAAGCTGATCACCGTGGCCATCATGGCTGCGTTGGCGTTGGGCGTCTGGACCCAGCGCTCCAACCTGTCGGACTGCGCGGACCGCGCCAAGGCCAACGTCACCAGCGGCACGACCAAGGTCTCGTGCACCTTCTTCGGCAGCGAGGTCGAGATCGGCGTCTGACCGCCCCCGGTCGTGCAGGCGCCCCGCCGGCGTCCAGCCGGAAGTCAGCCTGCCGGCACGCCCCACGGCTGCCCGGCTCGTGCCAGCAGCGGCTCCACCATCTCCGCCCGGAAGCGGTCGGCGTCGGTGTTCGGCGCATTGTGCCCGCAACCGTCCATGGCCACCAGTAGCGCTCCCGGCACCTGCTCGACGAGATGGCTCATCCCGCGGAAGTGATGCGGCGACCCCGTGGTTCCATGCCCCGCCACCAGCGGCACGGCGATGTCCTCGTAGCGCCACGGCTGGGTGCTGCGGATGTCCGCCAGTTCACCGACCATCGCCGGGCCCTCGGCACGGCGGGTCGCTCGGGTCTTCTCCGGCAGTTCCTCCCACCGGCGGTCGCCGATCAGCCGCCGCATGAACACCTCGGCGGCGTCCGTCGGGTCGCCGCCGTGGGCCACGGCCCTGGAGCCGGCGGAGTTCCGCGGCCACCAGTCCTCCCAGCTCAGCGGCGTCTCGTACACGGCCACACCCGCCACCAGACCCGGATGCCGGGCGGCAGCGGCCAACGCCACGTTGCCGCCGAAGCTGTGCCCCACGAGCACCGCGCGACGGCCCGCCAGCACATCGATCAGGTCGGCGACATGCTGGTCGACGGTGAACGGGCCATGGTGGCTCGACCTGCCGTAGCCCCGCCTGTCGTAGCGCACGACATGGTGGTCGTGGTCCAGCCGGCGGGACAGCCGCAGCATGCCGGCGGAGCGATCCATGGACCCGTGGATGAGTACGACGAGAGGGTGCTCGGGGTTGCCCGCGGCCTCACGCCAGACGCCGGCGTGCTGCATCAATCCACCCGGACGATGCGCAGCACGTCGGTGGATGCGCCGCTCGGCCGGTCCGGGGCGCCGGCCAGCACCAGGACGGTGTTGCCGGACTCCACGAGGCCCGCCTGCACGCTGCGTTCCACTGCGAACCACACCAACTCGTCCGTCGAGTGGTAGATGCCGACAGCCACCGGCTGGACGCCCCAGGACAACGCCAAGGTCCGCAGGGTGGCAGGGTCGGGCGACAGGCCGATCAGCGCCACCACGGGACGGAAGCGGGCCATCGCCCTGGCGGTGCGACCGGTGCGGGTGCAGCACAGGATTGCCTGCGCGTCCGAGTCCGCGGCGGCCATACCGGCCGCGTGGGTGATGGCCATCGTGATCCGGCCGGGGCCTTCGGGCCACTGGCTGCGCTGCACTCGCCCCAGCCGCGACGCCCACTGCCGATAGCCGGCCTCGGCCTCGGCCCGCGCGGCGATCCGCACCATCGTGCGCACCACCTCGGGCGGGTCCGCGCCGATGGCCGTCTCGCCGGAGAGCATCAGGGCATCGGTGCCGTCGAACACCGCATTGGCGATGTCGCTGACCTCGGCCCGCGTCGGCGACGGCGCGGTGATCATGCTCTCCATCATCTGGGTGGCCGTGATGACCGGCACGCCCATCTCCACGCAGTAGCGGATGATCCGCTTCTGCAGGTGCGGCACGTCCTCCAGCGGGCACTCGATGCCAAGGTCGCCGCGGGCCACCATCACGGCATCGGTCTCGGCAGCGATTGCTTCCAGATCGTTGACGGCACTCATCGTCTCGATCTTGGCGACGAGGTGGGTGGTGTGCGGGGCGATGGCCTGACGGACGAGGCGCAGGTCGTGAGCGGTGCGCACGAACGACACCGCAAGGAAGTCCGCGCCTTCTTCCGCCATCCGGACTGCGTACTCCAGGTCTTCCTCCGTCGGCGTGGTGAGCCGGAGGCGCTCGCTGGGCAAGTGCACCCCGGGCCGGCCCTGCACACGCCCGCCGGTGAGCACGACACAGCGAGCCTCCGCGGGGGTGACCTCCTGCACCGCCAGGGTGATGGCACCGTCGCCGAGCACGATGCGATCGCCCACCTGCAGGTCGTCCAGCAGGGTCGGGTAGTCCACCGTGATGTGGCCGGCATTGCTGGCCGCCTCGCCCGGCACGAGCACCAGCGCCGCACCGCCGACGAGTTGAACGCCACCTTCCGGGAACTGGCCAGAACGCACCTTCGGGCCAGGCAGATCGGCGAGCACGGCCACCACCCGCCCGACCCGCTCGGCGGCGGCGCGAACCGCGTGCAGCCGTTCCACATGGCCTTCGAGCGTGCCGTGGCTGAGGTTCAGGCGCACGACATCCACTCCGGCGCGCAGCAGTTCGTCGAGCACGGGCGGCGTGTCGCTGGCCGGGCCGAGCGTGGCCACGATCTTCGTTCGGGTGTCGTTTCTGGGGTCCATAGCTGCTCAACTGTCGGGATGGAGTTGATCCTGATCCGCCACGCCCTTCCGGTGCGCCGCGAACTTGAAGAGGGTATCGCTGATCCCGAGCTCAGCCCGGCAGGGCACGAGCAGACGGCGCACCTGGCCCGCTACCTCGCCACGGAGTCCATCCATGCGGTGTACAGCAGCCCGCTGCAACGGGCTCGGCAGACGGCGGCCCCGATCGCTGCCGACCGCGGCCTACCCGTCACGATCGTGGACGATGTGGCCGAGTGGGATCGCAACTCGAAGGAGTACATCCCGGCAGAGGAGCTGAAGGCATCGGGCGATCCGCGCTGGAAGGAACTGGCCAACGGCTTCCTCGACAATGTCGAGGTCACCCCGGAAGAGTTCAGAGCGCGTGTGGTGGCCGCGCTGGAGGCGCTGATCGACGCTCACCCGGGCGAGCGCATTGCCGTGTCGTGCCACGGTGGCGTGGTGAACGCCTACCTCAGCCATGTGCTCGGGCTGCCGCCGACGGCCGGGTTCTTCTACCCGAACTACACGAGCATCCATCGCATCGCCGCGTCCCGCGGCGGGCACCGCAGCATCGTCACCGTCAACGAGACGTCGCATCTTCGGGGCACCGGCCTTCCGATGGGCGTGGTGCAGCAGTCATGACCACCCTGTCCGACCTGCGCGCCTACCTGGACGCCTCGCCGTCGCCCTGGCATGCCGCAGCCTCGTCCGCGGCGCGGCTGATCGCAGCCGGGTTCACGGAACTGACCCTCACCTCCACGTGGGCGGAGGTTCCCGCCCGGGGGTTCGTGCGGCGCGGCGGAGCGCTGATCGGCTGGCATCGCGCACCCGGGGCAGCACCCACCGACCCGCTGCACATCGTGGGCGCGCACACGGACTCCCCGTGCCTGCGGGTCAAGCCGCGCCCGGATGCCGGCGGATACGGCTGGAAGCAGCTCGCGGTCGAGGTGTACGGCGGGCCGCTGCTGAACTCGTGGCTGGATCGGGACCTCGGCGTGGCCGGCACGCTGGCCACCTCGGATGGCAGCGTGCTGGTGAATGCCGCCACCCCCGTCGCACGGGTGGCGCAGCTCGCCATCCATCTCGACCGCGACGTCAACGACAAGGGGGTGGCGCTGGACAAGCAGCAGCACCTCGCTCCGATCTGGGGCATCGGCGCGGCCAGGGACGGCGAGTTCCGGGCCTGGATTGCCGCCGCAGCCGGCGTGGATGCCGCATCCGTGGAGGCCTGGGACCTCTGCCTGTACGACCTGTCCCCCGCTGCGGTGCTCGGCTCCCAGGGCGAGCTGTTGGCGTCCGGCCGGCTGGACAATCAGATCTCCTGCTGGGCGGCAACCAGCGCGTTGGCCGTGGCGGCGCCCGAGCATGGCACTGCCGTGATTGCGCTGTTCGACCACGAGGAGGTCGGCTCGGACAGTGTGTCCGGCGCCGGCGGCCCACTGCTGGAGCACGTCTTGGAACGGCTGGCGGTCGCCTCCGGGGCCTCGCGCGCAGCCTTCCTGGCACAGCTGGCGGCGAGCTCGTGCATCTCCGCGGACAACGCCCACAGCGTGCACCCGAACTACCCCGAGCGGCACGAGCCCGGCCACCGGCCGATGGCCAACCACGGCCCGGCCATCAAGCTGAACCACAACCAGCGGTACGCCACTTCGGCGACATCGGCTGCGCTGGCCCAGCGCGTGTTCGAGGCCGCGGGTGTGCCGTGGCAGGTGTTCGTCAGCCGCAACAACATGCCATGCGGCTCCACCATCGGCCCGATCACGGCTACTCGCCTCGGCATCGACACCGTGGACGTCGGCGTCCCGCAGCTGAGCATGCACTCCGCCCGCGAACTGTGCGGAACGCAAGACCCCCTATGGCTGGCTGCCGGCCTCACCACCTACTTCGGCGGCACCCTCACCATCCAGGCGTGACGACTCGTCAGGCCACCTGCAGCACGGTCAGCTCGCGGTCCTCCCGCGTGGTGCCGTGCACGATCACCAGCCACACGGAGCCTTCCGTGGCCTCGATGGTGGCGGGCGGGGTCGCCACCGAGCAGTCGGAGTTGGCGTCCGACGCGAACACCTCGATCGTGCCGGGGTCGACCACATAACCCGTCCCGCCGTTGCCGTTGGGGACGGAGTTGTCGATCGACCACTGGTTGCACTCGCCGACGGTGAAGAGGCTGGTGAAGTCGCCGCCCTCGATGCCCCCGATGGGCGCCTCGTTGAGGATCACCAGGGCCTTGCCCGGAGGGGGCGGCCCCGCTTGCGCCTCGAAGACGAAGCTGTACTGATACTGCGGCGTGCCGTCCAACGGCCGGGAGTGGCCGAGCACGAACGTCATCCGATCCCCCGGCCGAAGTGTCTGCGACACGAGCTGCAGCGGCGAGTAGAGGTCCGTCGTGCCGGACGCCAGCAGGGGCAACGCCACGCTGAACTCGGCGTCCGCCGCCTGGTACGAGGGCACCTTCAACGACATCCAGTCCGTGACGGCTCCGTACTCCAGCGTCGGGCCCTGCGAGCCCGCCGCATACCCCCAGTAGAGATCCAGCGAGAGGCCGGCGCCGCCCGCGTCGTACATGTAGTTGGCAAAGCGGATCTGCACCTCGGGCACCTCGACGAGCTCCTCGGTGAAGGTCGGCAGCGTGCCACCGGGGTCGAGCGGGAGCGAACCGGGGTCCGCTCCGACCGGCACGGTGCCCCCACCCGGGTCAGCGACGGGAGCCGGCGAATCGTCCCCGCCACATGCGGCGGTGGTGACAACGAGGGCGGCCAGGACGACGGAGCGGAGAGCGCAGCGCATGCGGAAACGGTATGCACCCGCGCCCGTTGCGGACCAGAGTGGCGGTACTCAAACCCACCGGCGGCCGGTACTCAAACTCGGAGGTCAGGCGCCGACCTTCCGCTGAGGGGTCAGGCGCCGGCTTTCCGCTGGGCCTCGTCCAGCATCGCCTGCATCGTCGTGTGCAGCGCCAGCGTGGCCACACGGACGGCCTCCCGCTGCTCCTTCATCGTCCCTCCGGTGGGCGCA
Source organism: Actinomycetota bacterium (assembly GCA_052034175.1). Classification (GTDB taxonomy): domain Bacteria; phylum Actinomycetota; class Acidimicrobiia; order Acidimicrobiales; family Ilumatobacteraceae; genus UBA668. The sequence goes on along the minus strand of JBPOIX010000269.1, from coordinate 365 downwards.
GGGATCGGTGCGCCGACGATGACGTGCACCTTCTTCGGGTAGATGAACTTGGCGCCCTTGGGCATGGCGCGCTCGGAGCCGCCGATCGCCACGGGGATGATCGGCGCGCCGGACTTGGCGGCGATGTACGCGGCACCGTCGAACAATGGCTGCACGACCGGCCCGCTCTTGCGTTCGCCCTCGGGGAACAGCACCAGCGGCTCACCGTCCTCGAGCACGGCGATGCAACGCTTCAGCGCCTCGCGGTCGGCGCTTCCGCGCGTGACAGGAAACCCGCCGCACGCCGTGAGCACCTTGCCGAACCACTTGTTCTTCCACCACTTGTCCGCGCCCATGAACCGCATCCGCCGGCGGGTGACACCGGA
>JBPOIX010000387.1:0-6288 GCA_052034175.1 Actinomycetota bacterium | reverse complement strand
CCGCACCCGCACCCTTGCCGAGCGCAGCCTCCACAGCGTCCAGGCGGGCAGCGATGGCCTTGCGGGCCACGAACGCTGCCGCCACGTTCGCCATGTCCTCGTCGCTGCCAGCGGTGCGTGTGCGCTCCTCCAGCGACAGCAGGGTGTCGGTGCGCTCGGCCAGCCAGTCGCGCCACTGGGCCACCAGTTGGCGCACGCCCGCGGCGGTGGGTGCCGGTGCCGGGGTGCTCACGGCAGTGGCCTGTCGTCGCGGGCGTCGGGCAGCTTCGCCTCGCCGAGGGTCCCGAACAGCCACCTGTCGTAGATCGCTTGCCAGGTGCCGTCCTCGCGCATGCCCGCCAGCACCGCGTTGACGAACTGGACGAAGTCCACCTGGCCCGGCTGCATGCCCAGCGCGTAGGGCTCCTCGCTGAAGAACGGGCCGACGACGATCGCGTTCGGGTCGTCCTGGATGGCCAGGCCGGCGAGCACGGTGTCGTCGCTGGCGATGGCGGCCACCTTGCCCTGCTGGAACAGCACCAGGCAGTCGCTGATCTCGGTCTCGGCCTGCATCCGCTTCGAATCCGCGCCAGCCTCCACCAACCGGGCGCCGATCTCCTCTTCGCTCGTGCCATCGGCCGGCACGCACACGGTGGCATCCGCGTCGGAAATGAACTCCTCGAGGCTGGCGAACTCCCCCACCTCGGGGCTCACTTCGCGGACCAGTAGGCGCTGGCCGGCGTGGTAGTACTCGGTGGAGAACGCGATGCGCGTCCAGCGGGCGCAGTTGACGGTCATCGTGTGCGCCACGATGTCCACCTCGTCCGCCAGCAGCTTGGAGATGCGTTGCGAGTACGGCATCACCACCAGCTCGAGGTAGTCGTACGACTCCTCCTCGCTGACCCCGAAGATCGCCATCGCCACCTGCTTCAACATGTCGATGTCGAAGCCTTCGATCTCCCCGCTACTCGGGTTGCGGCTGCCGAACAGCAGGGTGTCCGAGGACACGCCGACCCGCAGCGCGCCGCGTTCGCGGATGGCCTCCATCGTGCTGCCCTCGGGCAGCTCGGTCGCCGCGGGCACGGACTCCAGGGCCGGGTAGCTCTGCGGGGCCCTGCCGACTGCCTCGTCGCCGAGGCAGGTGGCCTCGGGGGCGATGCTCGTGGTCGGCGCCGCGGCTGTGGTGGGGGCCGCGGTGACGGGGGCCGGGCTGGCCAGTTGGACATCGCTGCCGCACCCGACGAGCAGCAACCCGGCGGCAACCAGACACGCGACGCGGTTCATCGGTACTCCTTCAACCGTTGCCCCAGGCCCGCCAGCGCCAGCGCCGCCGCCACCAGCGCGCCGGCGAACACGACGACGCGAAGCGTGCCGAGCCCGTCCGCGCTGTCGGCGAACGCCGCCGATGCGGCCGCGCCTTGCTCGGTGGTCTCCTGCCCCGCTGCATCCGCCGCGGCACGGAAGTCCGCGGAGGACGAGTTGAGTGAGGCCTCGCGGGCGGCGTCCCCGTCCCTCTCGCTGAGCTCGATCACCGACTCCGCGGCGGCCCGGTAGCGCGTCACTCCGGCCTGCACCGGGCACTCCGTGGCCGGGCAGCGAACCGCCGCGGCGGCGGTGTTGATGGCGAGGGCGAAGGCATCCCGCTGTGCCTGGTTGTTGCCGCGGTAGATCAGCACGGCGGTTTCCTCCCGGCGTGCGGCGAACTCGGCGGCGCGCACCTGGGCGGCGGAGTCCGCGAGCGTGAGCGGGCCGGCCGTGGCGTCCTGCGCGGTGGTGATGGCGTCCGCTTGCATCGAGTAGCCGACGATGAGCAGCACGGCCACCACACCCGATGCCAACGCCAAGGGGATGTTGAGAAGGCGGCGGAAGCGCACGCTGAGCCACGCCCCGATGACAGCCAGCCCGGCCAAGGCGGCCGCGCCGAACAACGGCAGCCAGGCACCGGCTCGGGACGCGCGATCGAGCGCCGAGTTCACCTGGCCGCGAAGCGTCTGCTCCAGGCCGGTGAACAGGGGCACGGACTCCTTGGTGACGACGGTGTTCGCCTGCCGGAGGAACGCTGCGCCCACCGGGAAGCCCTGACGGTTGTTCGCCTGCGCTTGCTCCACCAGACCGGCGTAACGGGCCACCTGTTGCGCCACCTCACCCAGCGCACTGGCCACCGCGGGCGAGCTGCCATTGCTGACGGCCGCCACGCCCACACCCACCGCCGCGATCTCCGCCTCGTACTCGGTGCGCAGGCTGCCCGACGCCTCCCCACCGGCCAGGTACGCCTCGCTGGCCAGGGCGTCGGCGTGCACGAGGTTGACCCGCAGTTCCTGCACGGCGAGCAACTGCTCCGCGGCGACGCGGGCGTCGGCCAGCGCGGCTTCGCGGCGGCTGACCCCGAGCGCACCGAACACACCGAACAGGACCGTGAGCGCAGTCGTGACCACCATCGCCAGCCGCAGCAGCGACGGCGTGGTGTTGCCGGCCAGCCGGCTGCGCAGCCACTTCACGGCGGCCGCCAGCAGCCCGGCCGCGCCGCCTGGCTGCCCCACGCTGCCACTCGGTTGGGTTGCCGTCACCACGCCTCCTCGTCGAGCAGCATAGAAGCTCAGATCCGACCAGCGCCGCGCGGCGCCTTGTACCGTTGCGCCTCATGCCCCGCGCCTTCCTCCACCCTTTCGCCAAGCCGACTCGCGAGCAGTTCATCCCCATCGTCCGCGGCGAGGGGGCACTCCTGTGGACGAAGGATGGGCGCGAGCTCGTCGACGGCATGGCCAGCCTGTGGTACTGCGCCATCGGCCACGGCCGGGCCGAGATGGCCGAGGCCATCGCCGCCCAGGTGGGCACGTTGGAGGCGTACAGCACGTTCGACCCGTTCACGAACGAACCGGCCGAGCAGCTGGCGGACGAACTGCGCGCCCTCGGCCCCATTCCCGACGCCCGGGTGTTCTACACGTGCTCGGGCAGCGAGGCCGTGGACACGGCGATGAAGCTGGCCCGCATCGCCCATGTGCAGGCCGGCGAAGGCCACCGCAAGCTGATCATCAGCCGGGGGCGCGGCTATCACGGCACCGCCTACGGCGGCACCAGCGCCCAAGGCATCGCCCCCAACCGTGAGGACTTCGGGCCGTTCGTGGACGAAGTGGTGCAGGTGCCGGCCGACGACCTGGAGGCCCTGGCCACACTGATGAGCGAACGTGGCTCCACCGTGGCCGCCGTGATCGCCGAGCCCGTGCAGGGCGCGGGTGGCATCTACCCGGCCACTGAGGAGTACCTGCAGGGCCTGCGCCGGCTGTGCGACCAGCACGGCGCCTACCTCATCTTCGACGAGGTCATCACCGGCTTCGGGCGCCTCGGCTCATGGTTCGCCGCGCACCACTACGGCGTCACGCCCGACCTCGTGACCTTCGCCAAGGCCGTCACCTCGGGCTACCAGCCGCTCGGTGGCGTGTTCATCGGCCCACGCGCGGCCGCGGCGCTGGAACGCAACCCGGACTTCTTCCTGCGCCACGGGTTCACCTATTCCGGCCACCCCACCGCCTGCGCAGCTGCCCTGAAGAACCTGGAGATCATGCGCCGCGAGGGCCTGGTGGATCGCGCCAGCCATGTCGGGGCACGGCTTGCCGGCGGCCTCCAGGCGCTGGCCACCGACGGCGTGATCGACCACGCCCGCGGCCTCGGGGCCATGTGGGCCGCCGGCCTACGGCCGGATCAGAACGCGATGGCCTTCCGCGACCACATGTACGAAAAGGGCGGGGTGGTCTGCCGGGCGTTGAACGCGGACTCACTGCTGTTCTGCCCGCCCCTGGTCACCACCGACGCGCAGATCGACCGCATCGTCGACGCCGTGGCCGCGGCCGCCGCGGCGAGCTGACACGCCCGCCGCGGCACGGCCCACGTCAGGAGTGGGGCTGCTGCCCCTTGGCCACCATCGTGCCCAGGGCCGCCCCGGCCACCAGGCCGAGCAGCGGCAGCACTGTCACCAGCGCGCTGTTCAGCGGGATCACGCCGAACAGCACCAGGTCCAGGGCCACGAACAGCAGGAAGAAGAAGCCGACGACTGCCGTACCGATGATCCGTCCGACGTTCATCACACCACGCTCCTTGTGGCGGCCCGGCGCAGCAGCGGCTTCAGCAGCATCGCTGCGCCCGCCCCCGTGCCGGCCGTCCCGGCCAGGCTGACCCATGTGAGCGGCGAGCTCAGCGGGCTGCCATCGATCTTCAGGTTGACGTAACCGGTGCACGTGCCGTTGGCGTCGTGGTGTTCACCGGCCACCGTGAAGGTGACACCAGCGGGCACCAGCTTCGGCAGGTCGTACTCCTCCGACCCGACGTTGGAGGTGGTGACCCCGCTGCCGCCCCAGCTGTCGATCTCCACGGTGCCGAACGGAGGCGGCAGCTCCAGCCAGATCGCGCCGCTGTGCACCCCGGGCGGCCCGCTGACGGAGCCCTGCCAGTCCACCGTGTCCCGCCGCGGGATGGTGACCACCTCGTCGCCGATGGTGGTGGCGTCCACCGAGATGCCCGCGGCCTGCCAGGTGCCGGAGGCCTGGCACGCGCCCTCCAGGTGGGCGGCAGCCCGCCCACCGGACCCGGCGACGACCGTACCGAACAGCAGGCCGACGCAGGTCCATCGCATGGCCTTCATACAGCCCTCCCTTCTGCATGTCACCTTGCGGGGGAACTTCGTCCCTCGGCTGCAGCATGCGCCCGGCCGCGGCACCGGGCCAGGGCCGTTCGCCCAGTCGTGCCACGGAGGGTGAGGGTGTGCTCTGATGGCAGCACGCGCAAGGAGCGAACCGAATGACCGAGGTGCTGTTCAACCCCTTCGATCCGGCTTTCCGGGCCGACCCGTACCCGTTCTACGAGCGCCTGCGCACCATCGACCCCGTGCACGTGTCGCCCCTCGGTTTCACCGTGCTCACCCGCTACGAGGACATCGCCCGCACCCTGCGTGGGCAGGAGTTCGCGCGGGACATCGACGCCCATGTGGCGCGTCGCGACGACGACCCGCGCCGGGCCCGGCGGGAGCGCTTCCAACAGCGCGTCGCCGACGGCACTGCGGCGAAGTCGATCCTCAACCTCGACCCGCCGGACCACACCCGGCTCCGCCGCCTGGTGTCACTGGCGTTCACCCCCACCGCCATCGAGCGCCTGCGGCCACGAGTGCAGGAGTTGGTGGACAGGGTGCTCGACGATGCCGCCGAGCACGGTGCGATGGAGCTGGTGGACCAGTTGGCCTTCCCGGTGCCGTTCCAGGTGATCAGCGACCTGCTGGACTTCTCCACCGACCGCAGCGACGAGGTGCGGGAGTGGTCGCAGATCCTCACGGCGTCGCTGGAGCCGACGGTCGACGAGGCGGGGATGGACGCCGCCGAGCGGGCGGGTGCGGAGATGACCGCGTTCCTGGCGGACGTGATCGAGCATCGCCGCGCCCACCTCGGCGACGACCTGCTGTCCGCGCTGATCCAGGCCGAGGAGCAGGGCGACCGCCTCAGTGAGGCCGAGCTGAAGTCGTTCGTCACCCTGCTGTACGTGGCCGGCCACGAGACCACCGTCAACCTCATCGGCAATGGCACTCTGGCCCTGCTGCGGCATCCGGACCAGATGCGCCGCTGGGCCGCCGACCCGTCGATGGACGTCAACGCCGTCGACGAACTGCTGCGCTACGACGGGCCGGTGCAGCAGACGGTGCGTGTGCCGCTGGTGGACGTGCAGTACGGCGACGTGACCGTGCCGGCGAACACGATGGTGATGACCGTGCTCGGCTCGGCGAACCACGACCCCGAGGTGTTCGACGACCCGGAGTCGCTGCGGCTGGACCGGGCAGGGGCGGGGCGTCACCTCGCCTTCGCCGCGGGCGTGCACTACTGCCTCGGCGCTTCGCTGGCCAAGCTCGAAGCGGGCGTGGCCATCACGTCGCTGATCCGTCGCTTCCCCGAAGTGCACCTGGCCGGGGCCCCCTCATGGCGCGACCGGCTGACGATTCGCGGCGTGGATCGGCTGCCGCTGGCGCTCCGGTAGGGACCGTTGCGATGGCCCGCGGGGCCGCGCCTGCCGTCAGTCGTGGGCCAGCAGGTGGATCAGGCTGCTGGTGTCCCAGCGCTTGCCACCGCGAGCGATGATCTGCGCGTAGAACTGGTCGATCAGAGCCGTGGTGGGAAGGCGGGCGCCGTTGCGATGGGCTTCGTCGTGCACGATGCCGAGGTCCTTGCGCATCCACTCCACGGCAAAGCCGAAGTCGAACTCGTCGCGCACCATCGTGGGGCCGCGGTTCTCCAGCTGCCAGCTCTGCGCCGCGCCGTACTTGACGACCTCGAT
>JBPOIX010000232.1:0-2811 GCA_052034175.1 Actinomycetota bacterium | reverse complement strand
CTGTTGTGGTGGGGTGCGCGCACCCCGGCCGCACTGGCGCGTCTGAGTGCCGCTATGGCAGGCCTGCGTGCGGCACACCGACCTCGGTGATCAGCACCCGGCCGGTGCGTGCGGCCGCGGCCTCGGCGTGGCGTGACGAATCCGCGGTCAACATGAACAGGGTGCGCCCCTCCGGCCCGCCGAGCATGCACGCAAAGCACGGCTGCCCCGTCTCCACTTCCTGCAGCACCTCACCGCCTTCTCGAACCCGAAGGCACCGCGCCCCGCCGGCGTCGGCCAGCCAGACCGCGCCTTCGGCATCGAGGCTGATTCCGTCCGGAACAGCGCGGTCGAGGTCGGCCCACACCCGCTGGTTCTCCAGCTCGCCGTCGCCGCCGATGTCGAACGCCGTCAGCCTCCGGCCGAGGCTCTCGGCCACGATCATCGTTCGCCCGTCCGGGGTGATCACCGAGCCGTTGGGGAAGCGGAGCCCGGTGGCGGCAGTGTGCACGCTGCCGTCGGGGTCGACGCGGGCGATGGCGGCGCCCTCGTAGGCGGCAAGCGCACCGGCGAAGTCGCCGGAGGCGACGGCCGCGTCGAGATCGAAACCGAAGTTGCCGACGTACGCCCGGCCGGCGGCATCGACCACCATGTCGTTGCAGTGGAACGTGGCGATGTCGCCCAGTTCGGCATGCACGACCAAGGCCTCACCGTCGAAGCGCAGGAGGCGCCGCGAGGTCATCGAGACGATGAGCATCGTGCCGTCGGGGAGCCACCCGAGCCCGCTCGGCTGGTCGTCGATCACGAGCTTCGTGGCGACCGTGCCGTGCAGATCGACCGTCTTCACCGCATGGTCGTAGAAGTCGCTGAACCACAGGGCGCCGTGGTGCCAGCGCGGCCCCTCGCCGAAGTACAACCCCTCCGCCAGGACGTCCACGCTCATCTGCCACTCCTTGTCGTTGGCGGCGACGTTACGCCGTCAGGGCAGTGCCTTGGCGAAAAAGTGCTCGGCGTAGGGGTTGTCGTTGTAACGCTCGATGGCGTGGTAGCCGGCGCGCTCGTACATCGCCACTGCCTCGACCAGGGTGCTGTTGGTGTCGAGCAGCACCCGGCGGGCACCGAGTTCGGCCGCCTGCTGCTCCAGCGCCTCCAACAGGCGTCGCCCCAGGCCGTGGCCGCGGGCGGCCGGGGCCACCCACATCCGCTTCACCTCGGCGGTGTCGGGGGCGAGCAGCTGCACCCCGCCGCACCCGGCGACGAAGGCGCCGGGCTCAGCCGGCCCGTGGCCGTGAGCGAGCAGGAACACCCCGTTGGGCGGGCTGAAGGCGCCGAGGGCGTCCTGCAGCGCGTCTCCCGCATCGAACCCGCCGGGGAAGCGCTCGTCGAGTTCGGCGAAGTAGGCGGCCATCGCCGTCTGGGCATCCGCGCCTGCGGGGTCGGTCGGGGCGATGCGGAACTCCGGCCGGGTGGTCATGCGGCGACCGAGCCCTCGAACACGCCCGCGCCGTCGACGGCTCGAACCACCCAGCCGTCGGCCAGAGCACCAGGCCTGGTGAGGGCTACCACGCATCCGCCGAAGCCACCTCCGGTCATCCGCGCCCCGTACACGCCCGGGGTGGCGCACAGCTCCGCCACTGCAGCGTCCATCGCGGGGGTCGAGGTGTCGTAGAGGTCGCGGAGGCTGGCGTGGCTGGCCACCATCAGCTCGCCTGCGGCGTTCAGATCGTGGCTGCGCAATGCGGCGGCGAAGTCTCGCACGCGCTGGTTCTCGGCGACCACGTGTTGCGCCCGGCGGCGCACGACCGGGTCGGCGATTGCCGCAGCCGCGCCCGGCGTGGCACCGCGCAGCGGCCCGACTTCGCGTTCCGCCGCAGCGCACTCGGCCACACGGTCGGAGTAGGCCGAGCCGACGAGGGTGCGATGGGCCACGAAGCGGACCACGACGTCCACATCCTCGGGCAGCGGGACGGGTTCGATGGTCAGCGCGCCGCAATCCATCAGGAGAGCATGGCCCGCAACTCCACCCGCGATCGCGAACTGGTCCATGATGCCGGTGGGAACCCCGCTGGCCCGGTTCTCGGCGCGTTGGGTGAGCTGCGCCAGTTCGACGACGGAGCCCTCGAAGCCGAGCGCCAAGGCCACGGCCACCTCGAGCGCGTGGCTGCTGGACATGCCGCCGCCGATCGGGATGGTGGTGGTGACATGGCCGCGGATTCCGCGGGCCGGCGCCATCTCGCTGACCACACCGGCCACGTACTTGCCCCACGCGGGCTCGATGGCACTGGGGTCGGCGACGTTCAACGGCAACAACACCGGGTCGGTCTCGTCGGCGGAGGTCAGCTCGATGAGGTCGCTGGAGCCGAAGCGGATCTCGGTCCAGCGGTCCACCGCCATCGGGAAGACCAGGCCACCCGTGTAGTCGGTGTGGTCGCCGATGAGATTCACCCGGCCGGGGGCTCGGGCGACGCGGGTGCCGACTGTCATGCCAGCCCGAGGGCCGCGGAGAACTTCTCCAGCGAGTCGAGGTCGAAGGGAGCACGCAGGGCGATGTTCACCTGATCGGCGCCTGCGGCGACGTACTGGCCGATGCGGTCGATGATCTCCTCGTCGCTGCCGCCGAGCACCCCGCCGCGCACCATCGGGGCGAGGTTGCCGAACTGGCCGACGAGGCTCTCCTCGGTGAACGCCAGGCCCACGTTCACGGCGCGGCGGATCTCCTTCGGGTCGCGCCCGACGGTGGCGCAATGGTCGTTGAGCACGGCGTTCTTGTGCGCGAACTGCTCCGGGGTGATGAACGGCACGTTCCACCCGTCGGCGTAGCGGGCTGCGATC
>JBPOIX010000266.1:0-17574 GCA_052034175.1 Actinomycetota bacterium | reverse complement strand
CGGCAAGCTGGTGGAGAAGGCCCCGACCCGGCGCCTGTTTGCGGCGATGAAGATGCCCTACACGGAAGCGTTGATGCTGAGCATCCCCAAGCTGGAGGACCCCAGCCACACCCGGCTGATGACCATCCCCGGCCGCCCGCCGGACCTGGTGAACCCACCCGAGGGCTGCCGCTTCGCCCCCCGTTGCCCCTACGCCCGGGAGAAGTGCCAGACGGAGGAGCCACCGCTGGTGCAGGCAGCCGACGACCCCAGCCACTCCTTCGCCTGCTGGTACCCCGTCGGTTCGCCGGAGTACCTCGACAAGCGAGCCGACATCGACGCCAAGAAAGTGAGGGCCGCCTGATGGCCGGTACCGGCAAGGCGCACCTGCGCGACAGCGACGACGTCATCTTGCGCGTGGAAGACCTCGTGATGGAGTTCCCCGTCGGCCGCACCGGCCTCAAGGTCAACGCCGTCAGCGGCATCAGTTTCGACGTGCTGCGCGGCGAAACCCTCGGCCTGGTGGGCGAGAGCGGCTGTGGCAAGAGCACCACGGGCAAGGCGATCATGCAGCTCCCCCGTCCCACGAGCGGCTCCGTGCTGTTCGAGGGCAAGGAGCTCACGACGATGGAAGGTGCGGCCATGCGCGAAGCGCGCACCCGCATGCAGATGATCTTCCAGGACCCGATCTCCTCGCTCAACCCGCGCCGCAAGGTGCGCGACATCGTGCGCGAGCCGCTCGCCATCTGGAAGCGCGGCGCCACCGCAGAGCAGTTGGGCAAGGTGGACGCCCTGCTGGAAGAGGTGGGCATCGACCCGCAGCGTGCTGCGGAGAGCCAGCCCCACCAGTTCTCCGGCGGCCAGTGCCAGCGCATCTCGATCGCCCGCTCGCTGGTGCTCGACCCCACGCTGATCATCTGCGACGAGCCGGTCAGCGCGCTGGACGTCAGCGTCCAGGCTCAGGTGCTGAACCTGCTGGAAGATCTCAAGGCCAAGCACGGCCTCACCTTGATCTTCGTGGCGCACGACCTGGCAGTCGTGAAGAACATCAGCGACCGCGTGGCGGTGATGTACCTCGGCAAGATGTGCGAAGTGGCACCGAGCGACGTGCTGTTCCACGAGCCGGCGCACCACTACACGGCCGTTCTCAAGGACTCCATCCCGGTCCCGGACCCGGAGGTCGCCGTCGGCAAGGTGGCCATCGAGGGTGAACCACCCTCGCCGGTGCTCCCGCCGAGCGGCTGCCGGTTCCACCCGCGCTGTGCCGCCGCGGACGAGCGTTGCGCCACCGAGGAGCCCCAACTGCGCGAGATCGGCGCCGGCCACTTCGTGGCCTGCCACCACCCCCTGGTTGGTGGCGAAGCGCCCGTCGCCGTGCGGCCCTTCGGCTGACCCAGCCGGCGCAGGAGGGCCGCAAGCCGGCGGCCGGCCGCCGGCCTCGGCTTCGGCCGCTCCCGCCCTACTCCAACACCTGGCGAACCAGCCGGGGCCAGAGGAACTCGTCGACCACCTGTCGTGCCGCGGCTGGGTCGAGGTGCAGCCCGTCGGGGCGCCATGTCGTGTCCTCCCCCACCTCCAACGCCTCCAGCCAGGCACCGAACTCGGCGACCTCGACGCGGCCCGACGTGCCCTCGCTCATCGATTCGACCTGGGTGTTCATCGGGGCGAACGAATCGCGGGTGATCGGGTTGCCGATGTACCCGGCATACCAGGTGGTCGGGATCGGCGCGGTCAGCCACTGCACGTGCACGAACGGGTTCTCCAGCAGGGTGGCACGCAGCGCTTCGTAGTCCGCGGCCATCCGTTCCTGATAGCGCTCGTCCTCGGGGGCCACGTCGCCCTCGGCCTCCAGCCAGCGCCGCGGCGAGGCGTCGGCCAAGGTCACGAGCACCACCACCACGTCCGGGGTCCGCTGCGCCCGCGCCTGCGGCAGGAACTCCCCGAGCGCGCGGTCGCAGTCCTCATGGAGCGTCCCGTCGTCCCCATAGACCACGCTGGCACGCACCACACCACAGCCGACGCGAGCGAGGACCTCGACCTCGGCGAGCTCCGGGTGCGCCGTGGCGAAGTCCACCAACCCCACGGACAACGCCATGGCCGTCGAGTCACCGAGCACGAGCACCCGCACGGGGCGGTTCGGCACCGGGAGCGGCCCGGTGGTGGTCGGCCCTGTCGACTGCACCGTGGTGTGCGGGCTGCTGTCGGGCGGCAGCGACACCGAGGTGGCAGGGGCGAGTGACGGCAAGGGTGCCGTGGTCGGGGCGAAGGACACGCGCGTCAGGTCCTCCGCGTCGGCCCCATAGGTCGGTTCCGACGTCGAGACGCCAACGGCAGCGAGAGCCACCACCGCTGCCATCGCCGCCACCATCACCGGGGCGATCCGCCCGCCGCGCAGCGTCGCCCGGCGCACAGGCTGTTCCAGCAGCCGGTAGGACGCCAGCGCCACCGTCAAGGTGACCACCAGGCGCACCGCGAGCAGGGGCCATGCGCTGAGCTCGGTACGAGCCTCGTCGAGCAGCACGTACACCGGCCAGTGGTAGAGGTACACGCCGTAGCTGATCCTCCCCAAACCCACGAGCGGGCGCCAGGAGAACACAGCCACCGCAGGCCCCGCCACCTGCAGGCCGAGGATCAGCGCCACGCTCGCCAGCGAGAACACGCCGAGGGCGCCGCGGTAGGCCGGCCCGGAACCGCTCGGCCACACGACCGCGGCCGCCACGATGAGCGCCACCGCTGCAGGTGCCAACCAGTGCAACCACGGGCGGCGGAGACGAACCACCGAGAGCACACCTGCCAGCGCGGCACCGGTGAGGATCTCCCCCAGCCGGGAAGGCGTCGACAGGTAGGCGACGTCCGGCCCGTAGACAGCCGCGATGATCGGCGCCGCGGCCAGCCCGACAGCGGCCAGCGCCACAAGGGCCGCGGCGCGATCCCGGCGGCGGCGCGCCACCTTGCACAACAGCGCCACCACCAACGGCCACACCCAGTAGAACTGCTCCTCCACCGCCAGCGACCAGAAGTGCGCCACCGGGCTGCGCCTGCCCTGCAGGTCCGCGTACGACGCACCCTGCAGCAGGTCGTTCCAGTTCGCCACCTGCAGAACGGCGGCGACGATCTCGCGGCGCAGTTTCGACGATGCCTGGAAGGCCCCTGCTGCACCGAGGACCGCAACCGCGGTGAGGCACGCCAGGCTGGCCGGCAGGAGACGCTTGACGCGCCGGGTGTAGAAGCGGGCGAACGACACTCGGCCCGTCGCGCCGTGCTCCGCCAACAGCAGGCTGGTGATCAGGAAGCCGGAGAGGGTGAAGAACACCGACACACCGACATAGCCGCCGGTCATCCAGGCGAAGCCGTGGTGGAACAGCAGGACCAGGGTGACGGCGAGGGCTCGCACACCGTCGAGCGCCGGCTGATAGGCGATGCCGCTGCGCGACGATGTGTCCGAACGAGAGCTGCCCACCGGCGGGCGAGTGTACCGCTCAGCCGTTCGTGTAGTTCGGCGGCCGCCGTTCGAGGAAGGCCGCCATCGCCTCGCGGTGATCCGCGGTGGCGCTGGCCATGATCTGCTGCCGGTTCTCCAGATCGATCGCGTTCTGCATGGCCGGGATCTCCAACGCGCCCCACATCCCTTCCTTGGTGAGGGCCACTCCGAAGGGAGCGTTGCGCATGATCTCGTGGGCCTTGGTGAGCGCGCAGTCCAGCAAGGAGTGGTCGTCCACGAGGTCCACCACCAGGCCGATCCGGTAGGCCTCCTCGGCGTCGAACACCCGACCCGTGAGCATCAGTTCCTGCGCCCGAGATGCGCCGACCAGACGGGGCAGGACCCAACTCGTGCCGATGTCGCATGCCGACAGGCCGATGCGGATGAACGCCGCGTTGAACTTCGCCGAACGCGACGCGAGGCGGATGTCCGAGCCGAGCACGAGGGCGAAGCCGCCACCTGCGGCCGGGCCGTTGACTGCGGCAATCACCGGCTGCGGCAACGAGCGCAGCTTCGGCATCAGCGTGGCGATGTGCTTCTGGACGGCGAACCCGGCCTGGGTGCGGCCCAGGTGGGCTGTGTGCGGGGCGCTGCCGTAGCCACCGAGGTCCAGCCCGGCGCAGAACCCGCGGCCGGCCCCGGTGAGGATCACCACCCGCACCTCGGGGTCCACGGCGATGGCGTCCAGGTGCTCGTGCAGGCCCTGCACCAGCTCGCTGGTCATCGCGTTGAGCTTGTCCGGACGGTTCAAGGTCAGCTGGGCGATTCCCTCGGCGGGGCTGGAGCGTTCGATCACGGCCATGCCCCATGCTGTCCGAGAGGCCGTCCTCGGGACGAGTTAGGCTCCCGCAGATGGCCCGTGCCCAGCTCACCGCTGCCGCCGGCGGGCACCTGGCCGCCACGCTTTCGGCAATGCGCTTCGGCTCAGGCGACCCCACCACACGTCTCGGCGCCTCCACGTTCGTACGCGCCACCCTCACCCCGGACGGCCCCGGGACCCTCGTGCTGGACTGGACCTCGGGAACGGTCGCCGCCACCGCCTACGGGCCCGGCGGGAACCGTCTCCTCGCAGGCGTCCCCGCGATGTGCGGAGATCTCGACCCTGGTTTCACGTTCGTCGACGCCCACCCGGTCGTGATGGCCGCGCAGCATGCGCACCCGCTCCTCCGCCTCGGCGCCAGCGGTTCCCTGTACCACGACCTGCTCCCGGTGGTTCTCGGCCAGCGCATCACCGCCGGCGAGGCCGTTCGTCAATGGGCCCGCCTGGTCCACCGGCTCGGCGAGCCCGCGCCCGGCCCCGTCGCCGGCCTGCTCCTCCCGCCCTCACCGGCACGGCTGGCGGCTGTGCCGACGTGGTGGTTCCACCCGCTCGGCATCGAAGGGAAGCGGGCACAAACCCTGCGGCAGATTGCGCGGCACGGCAACGCCGTCATGCGGTGGGCCGATCATGCACCCGCGGAAGCCGGGGCCTTGCTGCGGCTCATCCCCGGAGTGGGCGCATGGACCGTCGGCTCGGTGTTGGCGGTGTCGTTCGGCGACCCGGATGCCATCGCCGTGGGCGACTTCCACCTCAAGAACCAGGTGGTGCACGCCCTCACCGGCCGCGCGCGAGGGACCGACGACGAGATGCTGCAACTGCTGGCTCCGTATGCCGGGCAACGCGGACGGGTGGTGGCCCTGTTGTCCGCCGCAGGGCATCGACCGCCGGCCTTCGGGCCACGCCAGCGGGTGCTCCCCATGAGCCGGTGGTGACGCCCGGTGCGGTGTTAGCCTCGCCGCGCCCTCAGCACCACCCAGGCGCCGGGAGCACCCGACCATGAGCGACCACTCCCCCGTCACTTCCGCCTCTCACGCCGCCACCGAGCAGCCCCACGCGCCGTCCGGGGAGCACTCCCCCGCCCTGGCCGCGGCCTGGCGCCGGATCCTCATCCGCACCGGCATGGTCTACGTCTTCTCCCGCGTCTGCGTGGTGATCGGGGCGGCGATCGTGGCCGCCGAACTGAGGGCGGACGAGAACAAGCGCCTGGAGAAGTTCCCGCTCGCCCCATGGGCGGACCCCTACTACTGGAACAAGCCGATCCCGAAGAACGCCGTCAGCCCGATGCTCGATGTGCTGACCTCCTGGGACGGCATCTGGTACCTGCGGATCATCCGCCGCGGCTACCCCACCACCGTTCGCCCGAACGTCACCTACGACGTGGCAGATGCCCGCGCCGCGTTCTTCCCCACCTACCCGACCCTCGTGCGCTGGGTGGACTGGCTGTTGCCCGGGGGCGACACGATGGCCGCCCTGTTCGTGAACCTCGTCCTCGGGGCGATCGCCATCTGGCTGATCGGCCTGATCGCGCGCGAGGTGTACGGCCCGAAGGTGGCCGAGCGCGCGATGTTCCTGGTGGCCATGTTCCCCGGCAGCTTCGTGCTCTCTTTCGCCTACACCGAAGCCCTGCTGATCACCGTCGCCGCCGCGTGCATGCTCTTCCTCCTCCGCCGCCAGTGGTGGCTGGCCGGGCTGTTCGCAGCCATTGGCACCGCCACCCGCCCGAATGGAGTGGCGCTGATCGCTGCCTGCGCAGTGGCCTCGCTGGTGGCCATCCGCGAGCGGAGGGAGTGGCGCAGCCTCGTGGCACCCCTGCTCGCACCCGTGGGCTTCGTGGCCTTCCAGGTGTGGCTCGGCCACCACGCCGGCGAGGCGGGGGTGTGGTTCCGAGTCCAGACCGAGGCCTGGGGCGAGGGCACCAGCTTCGGCTTCACCGCGCTGCGCCGCACCTTCCTCGCCGTGGTCCGGCCGATGACCTCACCGACGAACACGATCACGGCCGTGTCGGTGGCCACCCTTCTGCTGCTGTGGTGGTTCCTCCGCAAGCACCGCCTGCCGACGCCCCTCGTGGCGTACTCGGCGGTGATCGTGCTGCTGATGCTGCTGCCGGCCACGGTCACCGCCCGGCCGCGCTTCGTCTTCACCGCCTTCCCGCTGTTCATCCCGGCGGCGGTGTGGTTCGAGCGCCGCAACCCCCACTGGTGGCATTACGTCGCCAGCGCCTGCGCAGCCGGTTTGGTGGCGCTCACCGCGCTGTACGGCGTGTACGGGGCCATTCCGTGACCATCGGCTTGCACCGCCGTGGTGTGCCGCGTGGCGGCCTGGCCGTGCTCGCATTGCTCGCCTACGTCCCCGCCCTTCTGGCCCGCCCTGGCCGTATGCCGGCGGACACCAAGCTCTTCCTCTACCTCGACCCGGGCCGCCTGATCGGCGACGCCCCGTTCACGTGGGACACACGCCAGTTCGGCGGCTGGGTGCCGCACCAGACGATCGCCTACCTGTGGCCGCAGGGCCCGTGGTACTGGCTGTGCGACCAGATCGGTGTGCCGGACTGGATTGCCCACCGCCTGTGGATCGGCACCCTGCTGTTCCTCGGCGCGTGGGGTGTGCTGTGGGCCGGGAGGCTCCTGGGCCTGGCCCGCGGCGGGGCCATCGCCGCCGCAGCGATGTACATGCTCTCGCCGTACATCCTCCCCTACCTGTCACGGACATCGGCGATGCTGCTGCCCTGGGCGGCGCTCGGGTGGTTGGTCGGCCTCACCATCCGTGCCTCGACCGCGACCGTCCACAAGTGGCGGGCGCCGGCCGTGATGGCGCTGGTCCTGCTGTCGTGCAGCGCGGTGAATGCCACCGCCGTGCTGATGATCGCACCCGCGCCCGTGCTGTGGCTCGTGCATGCGGCCTGGAGCCGTTCGGTCACGTGGCGCGCCGCCCTTCAGGCAGCGTTGCGCATCGGGGTCCTTGCGGTCGGAGTGTCGCTGTGGTGGATCTTCATGCTCCGCGCTCAGGGTCTCCATGGGGCGGACGTGTTGAGCTACAGCGAGAGCCTTGAGGCCACCTCCTACACCACCGTCTCCACCGAGGTGCTGCGCGGGGCCGGCTACTGGCTGTTCTACGTGCGCGACCCGTACTCGTTCACGACCACGGCGTCGCAGCACTATATGGAGAGCGGCATCGGCATCGCCGTGAGCTACATCCTGCCCCTGCTCGGCGTGGCCGGCTTAGCCGCCACCCGCTGGGCACAGCGCCGCTTCGCCGCGCTGCTCTTCGCTGCGGGCGTTGTGCTGGCAGTGGGTGTGCATCCGATCTGGGCGCCCTCGCCGCTGATGCAGCCCCTGGCCGAGCAGTCCCGCAGCAGCCTGTCGCTGGCGTTGCGCAGCAGCGCGCGTGCCATCCCGGTCGCCAACCTCGGGCTGGCGCTCGGCCTCGGCGCGCTGGTCAGCGCACTGGCCACCACGCGCCTCCGCTGGAGGGCGTTCGCGCCGGCCTTCGCCGTGCTCGTGGCGGTGCTCAACCTCCCCGCGCTGTTCAACGGGGGCTTGGTGGACACCGCGCTCGACCGCGACCAGGACCCTCCCGCGGCGTGGGCGGCGGCGGCCGATGCCCTCTCGGCAACCTCGCCCGAGTACCGCGTCCTGCAACTGCCGGGTGCGGAGTTCGGGGCCTTCCGCTGGGGCTACACCTCCGACCCGCCACTCGTGGGGATGACCACCAAGCCGCTCATCACCCGGGATCTGTTACCGCTGGGCTCACCGGGAGTGATGGACCTCCTCGACGCGCTGGACAGCCGGGTGCAACAGCAGACCCTCGACCCCGCAGCACTCGCCGTGGTGGCACGGTTCCTGGCCGCCGACACCATCTGGCTGACCAACGACCAGGCCTACGACCGCTACCGCAACCCTCTGCCCGCTGCCCTCTCGGAGTGGTTCGAGTCGGTGCCGGGCCTCGGCGCGAGCACCACGTTCGGCCAGCCGGAGCCGAACACAGCGGACATCCCGTTCGTCGACGAGCAGGCGGTGCTGCTCGGCACCGACACCGAACTGGCCCCGGTCGCGTTGTATCCGGTGGAGGACCCTGCCGCCATCGTGCGCGCCGCGGACGCGACCGTGGTGCTCGTCGGCAGCGGTGATGGGGTCGTGGACGCTGCTGCCGCAGGGCTGCTGACCGGCGACGAAGCCCTCCTCTACGCCGCCGACCTGGTGGCCCTCGCCGAGCTCGCCGACACACCGCTTGGCGAAGGGCCTGCGCCGGCCTTCGTGATCCTCACCGACTCCAACCGCGATCGCGCCCATCACTGGCGCAGTTCACAAGACCTCACCGGCTTCACCGAGACGGGAGGCCCGGGGGCGGACGTGCTGGCGCCCGACGACGGCGACGAGCGCCTGCCGGTTTTCGGGCCGGAACCGGACGCCGCCGGCCAGACGGTGGCTCGCTTCGACGACGGGTTCGCCGTGCGCGCCACCGGCTACGGCGAACCGTTCGCCTATCGGCCGGAGGACCGGCCGGCGATGGCGGTGGACGGCGACCCGACCACGGCCTGGGTGGTGGCCGACCGTCAGGACCCCGTGGGCGAGGCCATCTGGGTGTCGGCCACCGACGGCAGCCTCACGCTCCTCCAGCCCCAGAGCTCGGTGCCGACACGGGTGATCAGCCGGGTACGGATCACGGCCGGCGATTCCACCCCGTTCGAGGTGTCATTGGACGAACGCTCGCTCACCGCCCCTGGGCAGGTCGTTCCGCTTCCGGTGGCCACTGACGTCACGATCGAGATCGTGGCGATCGACGCGCGGCCCGGCGGCACGGACACGGGGCCGACGGCCGTCGGTTTCGCCGAGCTCGGAGTGGGCACGCACCGCGAGACGATCGTCGCCCCGGCCTGGCCGGCGGACGCTCCGCTGGACGCCGATACGCCGCTGGCGGTGGTGCTGACCCGCGAGCGGGTGGACCCGATGGACCGCTGGCGGCGCGACCCGGAGGCCACCCTCGTCCGCGAGGTGAGCCTGCCCCGGGCCGACACCTTCGACCTCGCCGTCACGCTGCGCCTGGCCCCGCGCGCCACCGACGAGACGGTGGCCGCCCTGCTGGGTGAAACCGGCCCGCTGGCCGACGCCCGCCTGACCGGTGCGCTGGCGGCCCGAGCCTGGTTCGTTGCCGACGGCGACCCCTCCACCGGCTGGACCTCTCCGTTCGGCTCGGCGGTCGGTTCCACGCTGACCGTGCCACTCGATGCCGCATCATCCACCCTGCGGCTCACACAGCCCGCCGACGACCTGCACTCGCTGATCACCGAAGTGCGCGTGTCGGCCGACGGCGGCCCTCTGTCCATCATCCCTGTGCCGGAGCCGGACGCGGACGGCGTGAGCACCATCGACCTCACCGGCATCCCCGGCGCCGCCGCCGGCACAGACCTGCGGCTCGAGATCTCCGGGGTGAGCGAGCGGACCACCATCGACCGTCGCTTCGCCGAACCGACAGTGCTTCCCGTGTCGATCCTGGAGTTGGCCGGGGAAGGCGTCGCGCCCAGCCGCGAGGGCGCCCCGACCGGCGCCTGCCGCGAGGACCTGCTCACCGTGGACGGCGCCGCAGTACCCCTCACCGTGACCGCCGCCGACCTCGCCTCCCTCGGCGCTGGCCGCGCCGTGACGGTGCGCCCGTGCGACGGGGCACCTCGCACCCTGGCCGAGGGTGCACACCGCATCGAGTCCGCCGACGGGTTGGCCGCCGGCCTGCAGGTCGACCAGGTCGTGTTGCGTGCCGGCGTAGCCCCGTCAGTCGCCGCACCCGAGGTCACCGTGCTGGAACGCGGGCGGACCACGCGAACGGTCCGCGTCGCACCCTGCCCCAACGGCTGTTGGCTCGTGCTCGGCGAGGGCTACAACGAGGCGTGGACTGCCAGCGGGCCTGCAGGTTCGCTCGGGGCCCCGACCCAGATCGCCGGTGGGTTCAACGGCTGGTGGCTACCGCCTACCACGTCGGCGACGACGGTGACGATGGAATGGACCGCACAGACACCGGTGACGCTGGCGCTGGTGGTCAGCGCGGCTGCGATCCTGCTGTGCGTGTTCCTGGCTTGGCCTCGACGCCGCGCCCGGGAGCCGGCGGACGTCGTGGGAGGCCTGCCCACGCTGGCCCTCGATCGGCGTGCTACCGCGGGGCTTCGGCCGTCACTCGTCACGGCCGTCGTACTCGTTGCCGGGGCGGCGCTGCTGGCCTCGCCGGCCACGGCCCTCCCGGCCCTCGCCGTCGGCGCAGTGGTCATCGGCGCCCGCCGTCCGCGGCTGGCAGGTGCGGCGGGGGTGGCGCTGCTGGCCGTGCTCGCCGCACGCATCGTGTTCTCCCAGATCCGCAACCGCGGGATGGCCAACGCCGCGTGGCCCCTGTTGTGGGACCCGCTGCACCGCTACGGGCTGCTGGTCGTGATGCTCGTGCTGGCCGGGGCAGTGATGGCGGACCGTGCGCCGGACGGCGACCCGGACGGCGAGGCGGGCGGCAACCCGGACGGCGACGCCGACCGGGCCTGACGCCACGCCGCCGCCCTCGGCACCAAGACCTCGGCGCAGAGCACCGCGGCCAACAGCACCACGCTCGGCTCGGCGGTGGAGCGGATGCGGTGCCCGCCGTAGAACAGCACCGTCGTCGCCACGCTCACCGCGACCGGGATGAGCAGCACGCTGCGCAACCGCCGCCCGACCCGCCGGGCACCGAACACGGCCATCACGGCGAGGCACCAGAACATGCCGATACCTGCCCACGACGCCCACCGCGGCCGGTCCTCCCCCACGTCCTGGTGCACCAGGCTGTCCAGCCCGTACAGGTCGAGGGTCCGCCCCACACGGGCAAGGATCACCTTCGGGAGCTCCCGCTTGTGCGCCCACATGAAGTGCAGTGCGATGTCCCGCTGCCTCACGGAGCGCACGCTGGGCTCCTCCTCCATGCGGTACTCGGGCTCCTTCACCACACAGAACACGAACCACCCACCGAGCTCCTCGCCCGAATACGTCTCGGGGCAGTTGGCGCCGAGGAGCGTGGTGCCGTCGTTGGTGGTGAGCAGCACCGGTTCTTCGAAGCGCGCCAGGTTGAAACCCACCCATGGCGCGAGTACGGCGCCGCACACCGCCCATGCCAACGCAGCCCTCCGCCACGCACCACCGTGGCGGCGGAGCACCAGCCCCACCCAGACCACGAGCAGGACGGCCATCAGGGCCACCTCGCTGCGGGCGAGGGTGCCCAGGCCGAGCGCCACACCGAGCAGCACGAGGTCCCTCGTGGAGCCCGAGCTCGCGGCATTCCACGCCGCCCACAGCGCCAACGCCACGAGCAGCATGCTGATGCTCTCGGACATCACCAGGCCGTCGTTCATCCACAGGTTCGGGTACACCGCCGCGACCCCTGCCGCCATCAGGCCCGCCCTGCGCCCGGCAACCTGGGTCCCGAGGCGGCCGATGACCCACACGAGCGCGATGCCGGTGACCACCGTGACCAGCCGCTGCAAGCGCACCCGCACGTCCTGGTCGTCCATCCAGCTGACCGGGGCCATCAGCAGCGACGTCAGCGGGCCGTGCTCGGCGCCGGGCTGGTCGACGAACAACTCACGGAACCAGCGGCCCTGGCCCAGCTGGTAGGCCTGCCCGCTGTAGTACATCGAGTCGTTGAGCTTGAGGTTGGTGTTCCACTTCGTCAGCCAGTACACCGCCCGCACCAACGCCCCCGCCGCGACCACCCCCCACAGCACGGGGTCCTTGGTGCGGCGCAGCAGATCCATCGGGCCGTCACCGTAGCGCCGCAGTGGTCGGTGGCATGGTGACGGCTAGGCTCGCCTGCCGTGAGCGAGACCCCCCGCCGCTGCCTGTCCGTCGTCGTGCCCTGCTACAACGAGGAGCGCACGATCCTGCAGCTCCTCGATCGAGTCTCCGCATCGCCCTGGGTGTGCGAGATCGTCGTCGTCGACGACGGCAGCAAGGATGCCAGCCGCGAACAACTCGCCGGCTACGAGAACCCACTCGTGCGTGTTCACCTCCAGCCGCACAACATGGGCAAGGGAGCGGCGCTGCGCACCGGGTTCGGCCTGGTCACCGGGGAGTACGCAATCGTGCAGGATGCCGACCTGGAGTACGACCCGAGCGACTACGGGCTGCTCCTGGAGCCGCTGGAGCGCGGCTTGGCGGACGTCGTGTACGGCTCCCGATTCCAGAGCGGTGCGCCGCACCGGGTGCTCTACTTCTGGCACACCGTCGGCAATCGCTTCCTCACCCTGCTCTCGAACATGCTCACCGACCTCAACCTGACGGACATGGAGACCTGCTACAAGGCGTTCCGCCGTGAGGTCATCCAAGGGATCACGATCGAGGAAGACCGCTTCGGCTTCGAGCCCGAGGTGACCGCGAAGATCGCGGCCTCCGGCTGCCGGGTGTACGAGGTCGGCATCTCGTACGCCGGCCGCACCTACGACGAGGGGAAGAAGATCGGCTGGCGCGACGGTGTCCGAGCCGTGGTGTGCATCGTCAAGTACTCGCCGTTGCTGCGGCGTCGCGGTCGCTGAGGTAGCGCACCCTCATCTCCATGAACGGTCGCTCGACCACGAAGTACGCCAGTGTTGCCACCACGGCCACGATCGGCACCACCACACCGAAGGTCAGCAGCGCGGCCTCCCCCACGGAGTTTCCCCAGTGCCTCGTCTTCACTGCGGCCACGACCGGGAAGTGCAACAGGTACACGGAGTAGCTCACCAGGCCGGGCATGGCCAGCCAGCGCCAGCCGCGACCGCTCACACCCTGCAGCGCCGCCACCCAGGCGACCACCACCGCCGCCCAGAGCGAGCCCTCCACCAGCGGCCACACAGCACGCCACCGGCCGTTGCCGAAGAAGCTGCCGTGCCGGTTGAACCACCACAGCGCGCACGCCTGCCCCACCAGCGCCAGTGCGGCGAACCCGAGCCACAACCGCCGACCCCAGCGGACCCACCCGCGGCGCAACACCCACGCACCGAGCATGCCCAGCACGAACTGGTCGAGGCGGCCGACGATCGTCCAGTACGACAGGTCGCGAACCTGCTCGGGGTTCGTCGCCGCGGCGAGGAGGCGCAGCAGGTTCAGCAGCGCCAGGAGTGCCAGCAGATAGCGGACACCCCACCGCTGCAGGAACCGGAGGAGGAAGGGGAAGAGCAGGTAGAAGACGAACTCCACGCTGACGCTCCAGAGGACGGCCGACCACACACCCATGTCCGCGGCCGGGAATGGAGGCGTGGCGAGCATCAGCACGAACGGCAGGAACCGTGCCAGGGTGAGGTCGCCGGGGTTGGAGAACGCCGCGATCAGCACGACGATCGCGTACATCGGGATCACCCGCAGCACGCGGTTCTTCATGAACCGGCCGTAGTGCACCTCGCGACGATCCGCGCCGTAGGTGAGGATGAACCCGCTGAGCACCATGAACAGGGCCACTGCGGTGTGCCCTTCGATCAGCGAGGCCGAGGCCGGATGCTGCGCCTGCGGAAACAGCTGTGCTGCGCCCACACTGCCCCTCAGCTGCTGGATGCCGTGGTAGAGCACGATGTACAACGCGGCCAAGCCGCGCAGGTGGTCCACCCCGAGCAGGTAGCTGACGTTCTTGCTACGGATCGGCGGGGCCTCGGCGTTCGGCGTCATCGTCCGTCGACAGTAGCCGGGGTAGCCTTGCGGGCCGAGGGAGGTCCGGGTGAAGGTCGGAGTACTGGTCGTCGCGTACAACGCCGAAACGACCTTGGCGCGCGTGCTCGATCGCATTCCGCCCGCAACCAAACTGCAGCTCGCCGAGGTCCTCGTCCAGGACGACCACTCCGTCGACGACACCCATCGCGTCGCCCAGGAGTACCTGGAGGAGAACAGTCACCTCAACCTCACCGTGGTGCGCCACCCGCAGAACCTCGGCTACGGCGGCAACCAGAAGGCCGGCTACACGTACGCCATCAACCATGGGTGGGACGTCGTCGTGTTGCTCCACGGCGACGGCCAATACGCGCCGGAGATCATGAGCGACATCATCGCCCCGATCGTGGAGGGCAACGCCGACGCTGTCTTCGGGTCGCGGATGATGGAACGCGGGCAGGCGCGCAAGGGCGGCATGCCGCTCTACAAGTTCGTCGGCAACCGCATCCTCACCACGTTCCAGAACACGATGACCGGCCTGCAGCTGAGCGAATGGCACTCGGGGTACCGCGCCTACCGCGTGTCGGCGCTGGCCGACCTGCCGTTCGTCGGCAACTCCGACGGGTTCGACTTCGATACCGAGATCATCCTGCAACTCGCGGCGGCGAAGAAGTCGATCGTCGAGGTGCCGATCCCCACCTACTACGGCGACGAGATCTGCTACGTGGACGGGATGAAGTACGCCAAGGACGTCGTGGTGGACACCTTGCGGTTCCGCCTCGGCCGCAGCGGCTTCGGCGCGGGCGCACTGGGCCATGTCGAGGTGCCGTACGCCTTCAAGCCCTCGCCGTACAGCTCCCACGGCCGAATCCTGCAGATGCTGGAGGGGCGCCCCCCGCTCCGCATCCTCGACGTCGGCTGCGGCCCCGGCTGGCTGGCCGAGGCGCTCACCCGGGCCGGCCACACCGTCACGGGTGTGGACGTGGAGCACGCCGACGGGGTGGAAGGGCGCATGCACCGGTTCATCCGCGCCGACCTGGCGCACGGCCTCCCCGAGACCGACGACCACTTCGACGTCGTGCTTGCCGCGGACGTGATCGAACACCTCCCCGACCCGCAGCCCCTGCTGGAGGCGATGTCGCAGCGGGTCGTGCCCGGCGGCTCGGTCATCGCCAGCGTGCCGAACATCAGCCACTGGTACCCGCGGGCCCGCGTGCTCACCGGCCGCTTCGACTACGACCAGCGCGGCATCCTCGATCGCACTCACCTGCGCTTCTTCACCAGGCGATCCTTCCTGCGCCTGGCGCACGAAGCCGGCCTGGAGCCCGTGGGCAAGGCACATACCGGTCTCCCTCTCGATGCGCTGCACCTCGCGGACAACCGCGCCGTGGCCGGCACCGTGGGCCGTGCCGATCGGCTGCTCGTCCGTGCCTGGCCCACTCTGTTCGCCTACCAGTTCGTGTTCGAGCTGCGGCCGTGGCACGGCGGTGCGTTGCGCGCCGACGCCAACGGCTGATGTGGCGCGGGCCTGGCGCCGCTGAACCGGCGGCGCGAGCGGCGAGGCGAGTCACGCTCGGCGTGACGGCCCTGTTCCTGTTCCTGCTGTGCCGCGGGAGGCCGTGGACGCTCTTCGACGTGGCCGGCTTCAGCAACAACTTCTACGACGAGCAGGCACGGGCGTTCTGGCACCTCCGATTGGCGGTGCCGGCCGACGTGCCGGGGCCCGAGGGGTTCCTCATCGACGGCTCGACGTACCTGTACTACGGGCCCTTTCTGGCGTTGCTCCGCATGCCGCTGGTCGTGTTCGGCGGCTGGGTCGATGGACGGTTCGCCCGGGTCTCGATGGGGGTGGCGCTCCTGCTCGCCTGCACCGCGGCCTTCCACCTCGTCCGTCGGGTGCACCGAGCGTTGGGCCAGGACGCTCCGGTGTCGCCGTGGAGGGCTGCAGTGTTCGTCGCTGTGGTTGTCGCCTCGCCGGTGCTGGCGTTGGCCGGCTGGGTGAGCGTGTACCACGAGACGGAGCTGTGGGCGTTCGCCCTGTTCCTCTGGACCGCAGTGGCACTGCTCGACGTTCTGTACCGGCCGACCCTGCGCGGCGTGCACCTGGTGGGCTTGGGGGCTACCGCGTGCGTGCTCACGCGTGCGTCGGTGGGGATCGGCGCCCTGTTCGCCGTCGGCCTCGTCGGGCTGGTGTGGTGGCGGCGACGTGAGCGTCCCTTCGCCGTCCGGGGCGTGGCCTGGGCGGCCGGCGGCCTGGTGCTCAACAGCCTGCTCAACTTGGCGAAGTTCGGCACCCTGCTCGACCTGCCGGCCGACCGTCAGGTGTTGACGCTGCAGTCGCCCGCCCGAGCGGCATGGTTTGCCGGAAACGACGGCAGCTTCTTCAGCCCGCGCTTTCTGCCCACCACCGTCGTGCAGTACCTCCGGCCGGACGCCTTCCGGCTGGAGCGTCTGCTGCCGTTCGTGAAGTTCGGCCCGAACGCCACCGAGTACGGCAGCTACCCGCTGGAGGGCAACACCGCGTCGTCGTCGCTCACCGTGGCCGCTACCGGGTTGTGCGTGCTGGCCGTGGCGGGCGGCGTGCTCGCCGTGCGCCGGCGGGCGTGGTGGCTGGCGTGGCCGTGGCTCGGGGCGTGTGTGGCAGCCGCGCCGACCGTGCTGATCGGCTTCGTCGCCAACCGCTATCTCGTGGACCTGCTGCCCCTCCTCGTGCTGCCCGCAGCGGTGGCCGTGGTGGCGTGGCGCCCGGTGCGGGTGCGAGCGGTACGGGGCTTTGCCGTTGCGGCGCTGGTATGGGGCGGGTGGGCCAACGCCGCGTTCGCCGTCTGGACCAGCGAGCTGAAGAACCCGGGTTTCACCGAATGGCGCTACTCCGTCGACGACGCCGTCTTCGGCGGCTCGCCGCCCAACGTCGTCGACCTCGTGGTAGGTGCGCCCGTGCCTGCCAACGGCACCGTGGCCATCGATGGCGAGTGCGACGGCCTCTACATCGCTGAGGACCGCCGCTGGTTCGAGCTGGAACGGCGCCGCTTCATCGTCCGCATGCCGGAGGTCGGCGCACCCGGTGTCGACCAGCTGCTGGCGACAACACCGGTGGGAGAGCTGCGGTTCAGCGAGACCTACGACGTCGCGTTGTTCTCAACAGGCGACGGCGGCGGAGCCGTTCCGATCGGCCGCATCGAGGCGGGCGCCAGTGTCGAGGTCGTCCTGCATCTCTCCCGAGCCGCCATCCTGGTGGACGGCACCGAGGTGTTCGCACTCCCTCAACCGCCGTCGAACCTTGGGCTGGCCGGCGCTGAGCCCGGCCCAGGCGTCGCCGACCTCTCCCCCGGCACCCCGATCTGCGACGCCTTGGCTGCACGCCGCTGACTCTTCGGCCCAAGCTCACCTCGATCCGAGTGAGGTGGCGTCCATCCGAGTGAGGCGGCGTAGGTCCGAGTGAGGTGGTGTCCATCCGAGTGAGGTGGCGTCCATCCGAGTGAGGTGGCCTAGGTCCGAGTGAGGTGGCGGCCATCCGAGTGAGGTGGCCTAGGTCCGAGTGAGGTGCGGCAATGGAGTGAGCACTCGCATCCCGTATGGGAGTGCACACTCGGTTGCGCCGCCTCACTCGGACCGAGGCCACCTCACTCGGAACCCGGCCGCCACACGCGGAACCCGGCCGCCTCACTCGGAAC
>JBPOIX010000172.1:0-10042 GCA_052034175.1 Actinomycetota bacterium | reverse complement strand
ATACGCGGGCCAGATGGCCCAGGCCCAGTGCGCGCCACGGTCGGTCCAGAGCCGCGGGCCGGTCGCCACGACCGCCGCCCCGCCCGCCGCCGCCAACCACACCAGCGGGATGGCGAAGTGAGCACTCAGCCCCCACCACAGCACGAGTGCCACGACAAGGAGCACGATGGTGAACAGGAACAGCAGCGGAGCGGCGTCGTACAGGAACCCGGCGCCCGGGAACACCAGGCCCGCACCCGCGGCCCGCGCTGGATGGGACGTCGTGCCGAAGAACAGCCACGCGCCGACGGCCTGCACCACCACGACGGCCACGACCAGGCGCGCCAGCAACAGCCGGCTGACAGGGCCGAGGCGACGCGGGTGCTCCGGAAGGACGAGCACCTGCTCGCCGCCGGCCGAGGAGCGATACTCCCCCACCTCGGCGAAGGGGGTGACGGGGCGGACGGGGCGGTCGTCGAGAGCGGTCATCGGGGCTCCTTGCGGCTGGCGATGGGCGGCAGCGGCGGCGCCGAGTAGGTGACCTGGGGGCGGCGCAGCAGCGTGCACACCCCTCGCACCAGACGGGTCCAGACCTTGGCGCAGTTGAGGTACAGGCTGATCATCCGACCGGCTCCAGGGCCATGCGCAGCGACCGGTCCACCGCGAGCTCGATGCTGGCCGCGCCATCGGCATCCGCCGTCACGTCGGCGGCAACACCGTCGCCGACGAGGCGGTACCGAGCGCCCGGCTGCAGGGCTGCGAAGCGAAGCGCCACCGGCGCGGCGGTCGGATCCGGCCCCGGCCGCATAGCCAGGTCGAGCGAGCGGCCATCGGCGGAGCGGGCGAGGGTGAGCAGCACCTGCGGCCAGGCGACGTCGACGGTGGGCCCGACCGGCGGTACCCAGCCGCGGATGTTGAGCATCGCGTTGTCCATCGGGGTGCTCCAGCGCACCAGCATGTACAGCGCCATGTTGGCCACGCCGACCTCCAGCGGCCGCTCGGGCCAGCGCTGGCCGGTGGCACACTGCCGGTCGCAGGCCCGCTGGGCGGCGGCGGCAAGCTCTTCCTGGCCCACGGCCCTGGCACCACCGATGAGCTTCATCCAGCCCGGCACCGCGCTCTTGCGGGCGCGGTTGCGTTCCCACTCCAGCGGCAGCTCCATGGCCAGTTCGCCGTCGCGCACCAGCCCCGCCAGCTTGCCCAGCTTCTCCGGTGCGCCACGGAGACCGAGCTTGCGGCCGCGCTCGGCGATGTCCGGGGCGAGGTCGCGGAAGCTGTGCGTGCCGGTGGTGAAGTACTCGCCACCGGGGGTCTCGCCGGTATCCCACGACAGGCCGGTGTGCGAGCTGCGGATGTTGGCGTAATTGCCGTCGGGCATCAGGTACTCCTGCTCCAACGTCTCGCGCCACCGCTCGGCCACCTGGTCCCACAGGTCGGTGCCGTGCAGGCGGTCGTAGCCGAACAAGGCCTGGCCGCCGATCGTGTTGCACGCGGCGAAGCTCCAGCCCGGCTCGCACGGGAAGAAGCCGAGGCGGCTGCGTTCGAAGTTGCGCTGCACGGCATCCATCCAGGTGCGGTGGTCGTAGGCGAACGTGCGCCCGTCCTCCCACACGAACGTCAGCGAGCCCGGCTCGTCGAACACCGTGGAGCCCGTGGCGGCTTCGTAGAGGTTCAGCTGGTCGCCCGTGAACCCGGAGAACATGATGTTGTCGCGCACGATCGGGTCCGGGTCGGCAGCGAAGTTGCCCACCAGGTTCAGCGTGCGCCAGTAGCGCCACACTCGCAGGTCGGTCTGCTTGTGCATCAGGTTGCGCATCGCCGGTTCGATCTGGCCGAGCGCATTGGGCAGGTAGTTCACCGCATAGGGAGCGAGCGCCCAGCCCAGGTAGTTGAGCTGGTAGCGGATGACCGTGCCGCCGTGGAACTGCTCGCCCCACTCGAAGCCGTCGAAGCGATCCAACGGCTGCAGCGACAACTCGTACGCCCAGCGCAGCAACTCGGCATCCATGTCGTCAGGCTCGCGGAGAGGCCGCGACGGCTCCGGCAGCGCCGCCGTGGAGAGGTACTCGTTCAGCACCGGAACCTTGGCCCGCTTGCGACGAAACCTGGCTTCGAACGTGTAGGCCAAGGCGCCGGCGGCAGCGGCTGCCAATGCGTAGGCCACGGGCACAGCCCAGCCCCAATGGGCCTGGCCGAACAGAGCCGCGCCGACTGCGCTGAGCCCCCACACGAGAGGGATGCCGAAGTGGGCGCTGATGCCCCACCACAGCACCAGGGCCAGGCTGAGCAGCACCCAGGTGACCGCGAGCAGTTCCGGGTGACCGGCGAGCAGGAAGCCGGCGCCGGGGAACACCAGCGACAACCCGCCGGCGCGCACGGCCGGCCCCCCGATGGCCAGCATCACGCTGCCGACCGCCTCGACCAGCAGGAACACGATCACGGTCCGCAGCACGAGGAAGCGGGTGACCGGGCCCATGCGCCGCGGCGCGGTGGGCAGCAGCAGGGTTGCCGTCATAGCGCAGGGACCTCCAGGTGTACGGGTACTGCACGTGCGTAGCAGTCCAGCGCCACGGCCAACGGATCGTGCGCCACCGTCGGCCGAGCCAGCAGGCGGGCAGCCTCGTCGTCTGCCACGAAGCGCACCCACAGCCGGGCCGCGGCGATGGTGCGCTCGTCGTGCGGGTGGGCCACCCCGCGGGCCGAGGCGCCGAGGGCCTGGGCGCGCACGGCCGGCCAATCCGCATCGCCCACCCACCCCTCGGCGCGCGCCAGCGCCGTGGCGACCATGTGCTCCCACGCCGGCATCGACCCGGCACCGACCCCGAGCGGCGCCCACCACCACGCGGCCCGCTTGCCCTTGTGGAGCGCGAACTCGTGCCCCAGCGCGGCGGCCCACCGGGTGGCGGGCTCGGTGTGCCCCGCCCTCACCAAAGCGATGGCCGCGAGGGTGCCGTCGAGGGGGCGCACCCAGCCCGGCTCGCTGCACGGCACGCCGAGCGGGGCGGCCGCGGCATCGGCGGCGAATCGCTGGGTGGACTCCGCGTCGAGCTGCCCGGTGAGGAGCAACGCCGCCCGGGCCGCCGCGTGGTCGCGGCGGAACGGGTCGCCGCCGAACCGGAAGCGGGCGACCGCGCCCACTCGACGGGCCCGCCGGGCCAGCAGGGCGACGTCCGGCCCGGGCCCGTGGACGAGGCCGGCCACCGCTGCCGCGCGGGCGTGGTCCACCGGGTTCGGCCGCCGGGTCCGCCGCCGCCGGAGGCGCCGCAGCAATGGCACGCGGGCCGTCAACGACTTCAGCCATGACAGCGCCGCCACCACCAACACGACCAGCGGAAACTCGTGCGCCGCACGGACCCGTCGCACTGCACCCAGCGCGACGCCACCCACTGCCGTCGCGGCGTCGTGCGCGCCAGGGGCCCACAGGGCCGAGGCCGCCAGTGCCAGGGCGACGACGGCGGCGACCATCCAGTCCGCGCCCCACGTCACCCACGCCACCGTCGCTCCCACCGCTGCCAGCGTGAGCGCGATGCCCACCCACAGGTGCTCTTCCCAGAGGCCGGCGCCGGGCACCAGCAGGTTGCGCGCCATGTGCTGGCCGCGGTGGCCCATCCCCAGCACGAGGACGAGTGGCACCACCAGCGAGGCCACGAGCACGACGGCCCGGCGGCGGGTGAAGCTGCGGGCGGCCACGGCGAGACGACTGCTCAGGCGAGCAACGACAGGGCGTCGAGGTCGATCGCGTGGCGGCCGTGGCGTTGGCCCATCACCGTCAGCATCGCGTCGCCGCGCTCGGTCTGCGCCGCCATGATCGTGGCGATCACGGTCATCACCACACCCCACAGGCTGGAGAGGCGGTAGTCGCGCCACATGATGTCGCCGCCGTACTCGACACCGGCGGCACCCATTCGGGCCGAATAGTCCGCCAGCAGTTCACGTTCCACCGCTGCGCGCTGCGCAGGCAGGAACGAGCCGCCGATCATGTAGGCGAGGTCCATCATCGCGTTGCCGTCGGTGACCGTCTGCCAATCCACCACCACCAGCGGCGGAGCCTCCGGGGCCACGCCGAACATGAAGTTGTCCGGCCGATAGTCGAGGTGCACGACGGTGCGCGGCGTGTCGCTGGCAGTAGCCCACGCCCCGGCCTTTGGCGCCAGCGCCCGCACCAGTTCGACGACATCGGCGTCCAGCCCGGGGCCGAGGCGTGCGAGGAACGGCTCCACCATCATCCCGTACACCACGCCGAGCAGCATCGCCGCCTCTTCGCCACGAGGGCGGTGGCCGGCGAAGTCCTGCAGCGTCGGGTCGCCCCAGCGCGGGGCGTGCAACCCGACCACCTGCTCGACCGCGAGCGCCGCCTGGTCGATGGTCAACCCATCGATCTGGTCGCCCTGCACCGAGCCGGAGAGATCCTCCATCAGCAGCACGAAGTCCGGGGTGTCGTGGTCGTAGCGAGCGACGTAGCACTGCGGGTGGCGGATCGTGAGCGTGGGGGCCAGGTGCTGGTAGAAGCTCCACTCGGTGAGGTAGGCGCCGTTCTGGAAGGCCGCCGCCTTCGCCGCCTCGTCGCCGCTGGGGAACTTGCCCACCAGGCTCGCGGGCCGACCCTCCGGCTGATCCCACTCCAGGTGCAGCCGAGCGCTGCGACCGGTCTGGCCGGTGCCGATGAAGCCCGCCAACTCGACCGCGGTGACCGCGGCGCCGCGAGCCACGCCCGCAGCCTCCAGGGCCTCCGTCAGCCAGTGTGCGTCGATGTGCGCGGGGTCGCCCCGCACTTCCCCCTTCATGCGCCGGAACCTACCCCAGGCGCCGCACCGCGGCCGAGGCGAGGCCGCAACACGGGCTCGCTCGGGCCATTGTGCCGCCTCGGCGTCACCCGTACTCCACGGGAAGCGCCGAATTGGGATGACACCAAGGCTGCAACACAAGCGCAGGGCCGCCCTCGCACGACATCACCCTGGCGTTCTGCCGCGCCTAGCGGGTGGGGACGTGGGAAGCGGCTGCCATCTGCTGCAGCAGCACGTACATCGCCCTCAGCTCGGCGCGGTCGATCTCACCGCGCCGGTGCTGCACCCCCACCAGCACAGCCACCGACAGCCGCCCGAGCAGCTCGGCGACGGCCGGCTCCACGCCCACCTCCCGATAGGCGTCCGCAACCACCCGCTCGCGGGCCGCATCCACGGCTTCGCGCACCTTCCAGGCGCCAGGGTCGGTGCGAGACCAGGCGCGGATGGCAACCTCGGCCTCGTGGTGCAGGCCGATCCCGGCCTCGCGCAGGATGTCGAGCCGCTCGAAGGGGTCGACGACCGCGTCCGCTGCGGCCACCGCCTGCTGCTGGCGCTCCTGCGACCAGTGGGTCAGCAGCTGGCTCTTGAAGTCCTCCACGCCGCGAAAGTGGTGGTAGAAGCTGCCCTTGGTGACCCCGAGCGCGTCGCACAGCCGGGCGATGGTGACCGCGGCGACGCCGCCCGACGCCAACAACCCCATCCCGGCGTCGAAGTAGTCGGACGGGCTACGCGGCTCCACAGGGCCATTGTGCCCTACCGGAACCTCCGGGTCGATAGGGCACCATACCTTTTGGTACGGTCGCCGCGACATCGACGAGGAGGGGTTCGTCTCATGCAGATCCAAGCCGCAGTGCTGCGCGACCCAGCGGGCGCCTACGCCATCGAAGACGTGGAGCTGGGCGACCCCGGCCCCGGCGAAGTGCGCGTGCGCATCGTCGGAGCCGGCATGTGCCACACCGACGTGCTGCCCCGCGCCGGCATCGTGGCGCCGCCGATCGTCACCGGGCACGAGGGTTCGGGTGTCATCGACGCCGTCGGCGAAGGTGTCACCAGGGTTGCCCCGGGCGACCATGTGGTGCTGTCGTTCGACTCCTGCGGCACCTGCGTGCCGTGCCGGCAGGGTGCGCCCGCCTACTGCGACACGTTCATGTTCCGCAACCTCACCGGCCGCCGCCTCGACGGCAGCACGTCGGTCACCGATGCCAGCGGCGGACAGGTGAGCGCCCGCTGGTTCGGCCAGTCCAGCTTCGCCACGTACTGCATCGCCACCGAACGCAACGTGGTGAAGGTCGACCCGTCGCTCCCCCTGGAGAAGCTCGGCCCGCTCGGCTGCGGCATCCAGACCGGAGCCGGGTCCATCCTGGTGGCGATGAAGGTCTCGGCCGGGAGCAGCCTGGTGGTGTTCGGCGCAGGGGCCGTGGGGCTCAGCGCAGTGATGGCCGGGGCCGTGGCGGGCGCCACCACGATCATCGCCGTGGACCTGCAGCAGCACCGTCTCGACCTGGCGCTGGAACTCGGTGCCACCCATGTGCTGCGCGGCGACGACCCCAACCTCGCGGGCGCCATCCACGGCCTCACGGGCGGCGGGGCGAACTACAGCTTCGACACCACCGGCGTGCCGGGCGTGATGCTGGCAGCGCTGCAGTGCCTGCGGATGACCGGAGTGTGCGGCTACGTGGGCGTGCAGACCGGCCCGTTGGAGCTGGACGGTATGGCGCTCGTCGGCAAGACGGCAATGGGCATCCTCGAAGGCGGGGCCGACCCACAGACCTTCATCCCGCACATGATCGAGCTGTGGCAGGCGGGGCGCTTCCCGTTCGACCGCCTCGTCGAGACCTACCCCATGAGCCGGATCAACGAGGCAGAGCAGTCCTCGCTGGCCGGCGGCACCATCAAGCCCGTCCTCATCCCAGGGAGCTGACCACCATGACCAACCTGCCCAATCCTGCCGACATGACGCTCGACGAGTGCGGCCAGATCTTCCTCAGCGGCGAGGCGTTCACCGACGAGGCGTTCTTCCACGGCGTCTCCGCACGGCTGCGCAACGAGGCGCCCGTGAAGTGGGTGGAGAACGAGCTGTTCAACCCGTTCTACATGCTCACCAAGCACGCCGATGTGCTGGATGTGGAGTTGCACCCGGCGGAGTTTCTCAACGCCCCGCGCGCCATTCTCGGCGACAAGACCGCGGACTCGATGCGCGAGATGCAGGGCCACCTGGTGAAGTCGCTGGTGCAGATGGACGACCCCGAGCACCGCGACCATCGCAACCTCACCAGCGACTGGTTCCTGCCGAAGAACCTCGCCACCCTGCAGGGCCGCCTCGACGAGCTTGCCGAGCGTTCCCTGCAGCAGATGATCGACGCCGGCGGGGAGATCGACTTCGCCAGCCAGATCGCCATGCAGTACCCGCTGTACGTGATCCTGGCCATCCTCGGCCTGCCGGAGAGCGACTACCCGCGCATGCTGCGCCTCACCCAGGAGCTCTTCGGCCCCGCCGACCCGGACTTCCAGCGCAACCCGGACGCGCTGCAGGGCATCCTGCAGACGGTGGCGGATTTCGTGGCCTACTTCGACGGCATCACCGCGGACCGCCAGGCCAGCCCCACCACCGACCTGTCGAGCGTGATCGCCAACGGCATCATCAACGGGGAGCCCATCGGCCACAAGGAGCAGCTCGGCTACTACATCATCGCTGCGACGGCCGGCCACGACACCACGTCGAACGCAATGGGCGGCGGCATGAAGGCGCTGCTCGAGCACCCCGATCAGCTGGCCCGCCTCCAGGCCGACCCGTCGCTGATGGCGACAGCGGTGGACGAGATGATCCGCTGGACCTCGCCGGTGAAGCACTTCATGCGCACCGCCACGCGGGACTACGACATCCGCGGCACCACCATCAAGGAGGGCCAGGACGTGCTGTTGTCGTACTGGAGCGCCAACCGCGACGAGGAGGTTTTCGAGAACCCGTACACGTTCGACGTGGGCCGCACTCCCAACAAGCACCTCGCGTTCGGTTTCGGCGTGCACTACTGTCTCGGCGCGATGTTGGCCCGGATGGAGATGAAGACCCTCTTCGGCACCATCCTCCCGCGCCTGAAGAAGGTCGAGCTGGCCGGCGAACCGGCGCTCACGTTCAGCAACTTCGTCAGCGGCGTGAAGACCCTGCCGATCCGCTACGAACTCACCTGAGGCCGCTGCGGGCCCTGGGGTCGCTTCGGCCGCTACCGTGCGGCGCATGCCTCGCCGTCAGCGCCATGTGCACCTCGCCATCGCCATCGTCGTGCTCTCGGCCCCGCTCGCCTCGTGCAGCGGGTCACACGAGCACGGCGATGTCGCGCCGAGCAGCGCCGAGGCCCCGTCCACCGGCGGTGTCGACGCCACGGCGCCACGCGTCATCGATGTGACGATGACCGAGTTCGCCTTCGAACCCGCCACCATCGACGTGGGCCGAGGTGAGAAGGTCACGCTCCGCTTCCACAACGAAGGGGTCGTCGTGCACGAGGCTGTCGTGGCCACGGCCGACGAGCAGGCGGCGCATGCCGAGGCGATGGCAGAGAGCGACGGCGGGCACATGCACGGCATGGACGGCATCGCCGCGCTCGTAGTGCTGGAACCGGGCCTCTCCGACGGGGCCACCTTCGTCGCCGAGGACGGCCTGCTGATCGTGTGTCACCAGCCGGGCCACGAGGCCGCCGGCATGGTGGCAGAACTCGTCATCCGCTGACAGCCCGGCCGGCGAGGAAGGCGACGACCTCGGGCCACGCGGTGCGGTCCTGCCAGACGAACGCGTGGCCGCCCTGGTACATCCGGAGGTCGGCGGCAGCCAGCCTGGAGGCGATGGCCTGGCTGTTCTCCGGCGGAGCGAGCCCGTCGAACTCGCCGCACGCGACGAGGGCGGGGCAGCCGATGCGACCCAAGCGCTCCCACACGTCGTGGTGTCGGCGTGCTTCCAATTGCATCGCCTCCCCACGCTGTTGTACCTCGGTGCGTGGCAGCGCCCTTCCCGCCGCCGCCAGATCGACAAGGCGCTGGTCGAACGGGTGTGTTGCCAGGAACTCCCGCGTGTAGCGGGTGTCGGCGGTCCGCAGTCGCACGCCCTCCTGCTCCTCCACCGGGAGGAGAGGGACCTCGTGCAGCGGGTAGCTGCTGCCACCCGCGCCACCGGGCGACGTGCACAACAGGGCCAGCCGCTCCACCCGCTCCGGCCACGTGACGGCGAACTCCTGGGCCACCATCCCACCGAAGCTGATGCCGAAAACCCGTGCCGTGGGCCAGCCGACATGGTCGAGCAAGGCCGCGACGTCCGCCGCGTAGTCGGCCATGGCCGGCTGTACCGCCGGGACCTCCGTCCGGCCGAGGCAGCGTTGGTCGTGGATCAACACCTCGAAGTGCGCGGCGAGCTTGTCGATCATCGGGCCGGCGGCGGCGATCGACGCACCGCTGCCGTTGCAGACCACCAGCGGCGGCCCCTCGCCGTGGCGCTCGTAGTACATCTCGATGCCGTTGACGTGGGCGGAGGGCACACCTGCATGTTGACATGCCGGCCCTACC
The DNA here is from genome assembly GCA_052034175.1 of Actinomycetota bacterium. Taxonomy (GTDB): domain Bacteria; phylum Actinomycetota; class Acidimicrobiia; order Acidimicrobiales; family Ilumatobacteraceae; genus UBA668. The sequence continues at coordinate 728 of JBPOIX010000172.1, read as the reverse complement.
CTGGGCAGGCCATGTCCACCAGCCGCACCCTCACCCTTCGCACCCGGCTGATCCGCCTGGTGGTGTCGTGGGTGCTGGTCGGGGTCGGGGTCCCGATGCTGGTGCGTGCCGAGCTCGGCGTGGCCCCGTTCGATGTGCTCAACAGCGGGCTCAACCGCACGCTCGGTTGGTCGTTCGGCAACTGCTTCATCGTCTCATCGGTGCTGTTCTTCGCGCTCGGCTGGGCACTCGGCGCCCGCCTCGGCTGGGCGTCGCCCGTCGGCACGTTCGTCATCGGCCCGATCGTCAACCTGGTGCTCGACCGCATCGGCCATCACGAGGCACTCGCGGTCCGGGTGCCGCTGCTGCTCGGCGGCATCGCGGTCATCGCCACGGCCATCTGCCTCGTCGTCAGCACCGACCTCGGGCCAGGGCCGTCGGAGATGTTCATGCTCGGCCTCATCCACCGCGGCATGCCCATCCTCCCCGCGCGCTGGCTCTCCGACGGCTCACCCGTCGTCGTCGGCCTGGTGCTCGGCGGCGCCCTCGGTGTGGGCACGGCCCTGTTCGCCGCGGTGATGGGCCCCCTCGTGCGCTTCGGGCTGCGCCACCTCGGCTACGTGCCGCGCACACTCGCCACCTCAGCGAAGCCCAGCGCCGGCTGACCCCCGGGCAGCCGCCCCGCGCCGGGCCCCCCCGGGGGCCCGCGCCCCCCGGCGGCCCCCCCCCCCCGCGCCCCCCCCCCCGGG
>JBPOIX010000351.1:0-12321 GCA_052034175.1 Actinomycetota bacterium | reverse complement strand
CGTGCCATCCGGGCGCGCGCTGGTGAGCTCGATTTCGATCCTGCGGGACATAGGACACCACGGTATCGGGTTGGGAGCACTTCGCTCCAGCGTGAAGGCGCTCGGTACCCTGCTCGGCGTGCCCATCTATGCGCTCGGCGAACTCGTGCCCACCATCCATCCCGACGCCTATGTGCACCCGGACGCGGTGATCATCGGCGATGTGCGCATCGGCGCCGACAGCAGCATCTGGCCCGGTGCCGTGCTGCGCGGCGACGAGGGGTACATCAGCATCGGGGCGCGCACGAGCATCCAGGACAATTGCGTGCTGCACACCACGCCCGAGTGGCCGACGGTGGTCGGCGACGACTGCGTGGTCGGCCACATGGTGCACCTCGAGGGGTGCCACGTCGAGGCCGGTTGCCTCATCGGCAACGCCAGCGTGGTGTTGCACCGCGTGGTAGTGCGCACCGGCGCCATCGTGGCCGCCAACGCCGTGGTGCTGAACGACACCGAGGTGCCACCGCGGGCCCTGGCCGTGGGCACGCCGGCGGTGATCAAAGCCGACAGGGCTCGGCAGAGCGACATCGATCGCGGGGTGTCCTCGTACCTGCAGCGCACGCGGCGCTACAAGGCCGAGCTGAGGCGGCTGGACGGGTGAAGGCGCTGGTCGTCTCCGTGTCTGCCGACGAGGTGGAGGTCGCCAGCGACGCGCTGTGGGGGCTGGGAGTGGTGGCCGTGGAGGAACGTGCGGCGGGGGAGTGGGTGGAGCTGTGGACCTCGCTCGGTGACCACCCGGGTGAGGTCGACCTGCCGTGGCCGTGGCGCTTCGAGGAAGTGGACGAAAGGGTGGCGGACACCTGGCGCGAGCACGCGGAACCCACCGAGGTCGAGCCCGGCCTGGTGGTGCGCCCGGCGTGGGTGCCCTTCGCCGCACCTCCGGGCAGCACCGTGTTGCACATCGAGCCAGGGGCCACCTTCGGCATGGGCGACCACCCGACCACGGTGCTGTGCCTGCGTGCCGCGCGCCGGCTGGTCTCGCCCGGGTGCACCGTGCTCGACGTCGGGTGCGGCAGTGGAGTGCTGGCCGTGGCGGCGATGGTGTTCGGTGCCGGCCGCGCCGAGGGCATCGACATCGCGCCGGCGGCCGTGCCGGTGACGCTGGCCAACGCTGCGGCCAACGAGGTCGAGGTGGCCGTGTCCACCACCGACCTGGCGGACGTGTCGAACACGTTCGACATCGTGCTCGCCAACATCCTGGCACCCACCCTGGTGGCACTGGCGCCGGACCTGAAGCGGGTGCTTGCGCCCGGCGGCCGCATGGTCGTCAGCGGCATCCTGGCCGACGCCCACCAACACGTGCTGGACGCGCTCGCGCCGCTGCAGGTGGAGCGGGTGGAGACCCTGGACGGCTGGGCGGCGGTCACCCTGCGCTGAGGCCCGCCCGTCGCACCCCGGACGCGCCGCTTGCCCGGCGCCGAAGCACCGGGCAAGCAGTCGGACGGAGGGGTGTCAGAGCGTCGGGCTCGTCCCCGTGCCCATCCCGAAGCCGAGGTTCGAAGCGACCCCGGTGTCGGTCATCGTCCACAGCAGCGTCGTCGGGGCCTGGAAGGCAACGAGGTAGCCGGTCGTGGTCTTCTTGATGCTCGGGCTGGTTCCGGTCATGACCGAGAGGCCCCGGTTCGAGCCGGCCCCGGCCTGCGTCATGGTCCAGAGCACGCCGGTGTTGGCCTGGAACGCCACCACATAGCCTGCCCCGACTGCAGCGAGAGCCGGGCTGGTTCCGGCCCGCATGCCAAACGCACGGTTGGAGCCAACGCCGTTGCTGTCCATCGTCCACAGGATCCCGGTGTTGGCCTGGAAGGCAACGGCATAGCTGCTGCCGACTGCAGCCGCGGAGGGGCTGGTGCCGGCCCGCATGCCGAAGCCCCGGTTCGAGCCTGCGCCGGCCTGCGTCATGGTCCAGAGCACGCCGGTGTTGGCCTGGAACGCCACCACGTACCCCGTGCCCGAGGCCGCGATCGACGGGCTGGTACCGGCTCGCATGCCGAAGCCCCGGTTCATGGCGGCGCCGGTCTCCGTCATGGTCCAGAGCACGCCGGTGTTGGCCTGGAAGGCAACCACGTAGCCGGAGGCCGTCGCCACGACCGTGGGGCTCGTTCCCGCCTTCATGCCGAGGCCGCGGTTCATCAGCACGCCGTCCTGGGTGATGGTGTGCAGCACGCCGGTGTTCGCCTGGAAGGCGATCACGTAGCCGGTCGAGGTCACCGCCATGGCCGGCGTGGTGCCGGGCATCATGCCGAAGCCGCGGTTGGTCGGAGCGTAGCTCGGATCGACGGAGTACAGCACGCCGGTGTTCGCCTGGAAAGCCGCCAGCGGCGTGGGTGCGACCGCCGGGGGAGTGCCGTAGGCCGAGGTCAGCCCCTTCGCCCCCACGATCGTGAAGTCGACATGCACATGGTTCTCGTGGCCGACGGAGCAGGTCCGCATCTGGGCGTAGCTAGTGACGGTGCGGTCGCCCGTGGTGTCGCTCGACCAGCAGTGGTCGTTGAAGAGGATCTGTTGGATCCCCAGCCGCCGGGCGCGGACTTGCTGCCGGCCGGTGCCGTCGGGGGCGAGCAGCCAGTTGACCAGCGACGTGCCTCGGCCGAGGACGTTCGAGTCGTATCGGGCGTCGCCGCCCACCATCACGTCGAACGCTCTGCCTGCCGCGTGGTTGCTCCAGCAGGTGGAGTAGAAGGTCGGGCCGACGTTGGTCGGGTACGCCTGGCCGTCGCACCCTGGGCCGCCGCTGAAGCGCTCCCGACAGTTGCCCATTGTTCCTGCAGTCACCCAGGAGAAGGTCTTGTCGACGTAGTCGTAGGCGGCACGCACGCCGGGCAACGGGCGAGCATTCACGATGTCGTCGTAGGTGCGCCCGAATGCGAAGCACACGTCCTGGACAGTGCCCGTCGTGGCTTGCGAGTCGTACGTGCCCTGCGCCTCCAGCGGAGCGGTCACCGTCATCGGGTCGCCGATCCCGGGCGTCGCACCCGTCGCGATTCGTTCCACCCGATAGGGGCTGGCGGGGATGTCGGGCGTCGGCACGGCGACATCGCTGAACTCCTCGTTGGCACCGTCAGCAGACACCGTGGGAATGGCGCCGGCGAACTGCAACGAGCAGAAGGCCAAGCTCAGCCCCGCGGCGGTGAGCCGTGCGACTGAGCGGTTCGATACCTTGATCATGTCTCTGTCTCCCTTGTTCAGTGGGCGGTCGGCTCGCCTGCTCGACGGGGCTGACCACCGGTTTGTTGCTGCCACCCACAGTGCGCCCCGCGGCGGCGTGCGTCTTCGGTAGGAGTTGCGTGAAACCCGTGGAAGGGAGGTGGCGCCGACTCGGCAGGCGATACCGAGGGTGTCGCGAACTACTGAGCCACTACCGAGCCAGTACCGAGGCGGTGCCGAGGCGCATGTGCGGCGCCGCAACCCCGGCCCGAGCGGGCGATTGCTATGTTCCTGACATGAGGCCGCGTGCACTTGGCGAAATGGCGGCCACCGTCCCGAAGCGGCTCGGGCACCTCGTGGGGCGGGCGCGGGAGCTGGAGGAGTTGCGCGGGCTCGTGCTCTCGGGTGAACCGTTGCTGACCGTGACGGGGCTGTCCGGCGTGGGCAAGACCCGCCTGGTGCAGGAAGCCGTCGGTGATCTCATCGACTGCTGGTTCGATGCCGGTGGCCGGGACGATGCCGCGTCGCTGATCCCGGAGATCGAACAGTGGGCGGAGTCCAGGTTGTCCGCCCCCACGGGCGGTCTGCATCGAGTCGTGCTCGACTCGTTCGATCGCTCCGAGGGCGGGGCCGCGCTCATCTCGGTGCTCGATCGCTTCCCTGCGGTACAGGTCATCTGCACCAGCAGAGACAGATTGAACCTGTTGGGCGAGGTGCTCTATCGAGTTCACCCGCTGGCATACCCTCAGGACGCAGCCGAGTTCGACGTGGCGGACTCTGCGAGGTGGCCCGCGGTGGAGTGCTTCCTCCAGACCGCGCGGCGCGTCCGCCCCGACTTCGAGGTCGACCCCGGCAACTACGCCACGCTCGTCGAACTGCTCCGCTTGGCGGGAGGGCTCCCGCTGGCCATCGAGCTCGCTGCCCAATGGCTGCGGGTCTGCGACCTCGACGAGTTGGTGGAGCGAGCGAGCACGACGATGGAACCGTTCACCGGCGGAGCGACCGACCTTCCCACGCATCAACAGGATCTGCGCGTATCCATCCAGTCGATCGTCGACGCGCTGCCTGACCAAGACGCCGAGGTGCTGCGCGCCTTGGCGCACCTCGGGCCGGTCTCCCTGGAGGGGTTGGGGGAGGGGCTTGGCAAGCGGGTGCCCCTTGCGGTGCTCGGTCGACTGGTGGACCGCAGCATCATCGAGAGCGGTGCGGAGCGCGGCCGCCCCGTGACCCTCCATCCGATGATTCGCCAGGTGGTGGCCGCAGGGGGCGATGGCGGCGAGACCCAACGCAGGTTCCTCGCGTGGCTGGCAGGGGAGCTGAACGTCGCAGCCCGCAGCATCTGCACGTCCGGCTCGGTGGCGGCCGCGGCGCGCGTCAGCCAGCTGGCTCCGGATGTCAACGCGGGGCTGGCGCTGCTCCGCGCTCAACCCGAGACGGTGGCGGCGATCATCTGCGACCTCAGTGAGGTGTGGGGGTTCGGTCGGAGGTTTCGCAGCCAGGCCTACTGGACGACGAGGGCGCTGGAGGTCGTGGGCGACGGCTCGCCAAGTGCGGCCCGGCTGCATCGAGGTGCGTGTCGAGGAACGATGGCCCACAGCAGCGGCGCTGCCCTGTACCACGCCACGAGAGCGATCGAACTTGCCGAGGACACCGGCGACCTTGAGATCTTCACCCTCGGTCTGAGCTCTGCGATGCATATCCGGCTGCTCACCGGCGACTGGGCACTCGACGAGCGGTTCGATCGCGCGGTGCTGAGGTGTCGCCAGGAGGGCTTGTGGAGCCCCTTGTCGGTGCTCCTGACCAGCCAGGCGACGGTGTTGTGGGGGCGTGGAGAAGTCGAGCCGGCACGGGCTGCGATCGCCCACGCAGTGGATGCGGCTCGATCGTCCGACGACCTGCTGGGCCTCGGCTTGGCGTTGCTGGTGCGGTGCGACATCGAGGCGAAGTTCGGCGACCTCGATGCAGCCCTGTCCTTCACGGAGGTCGCGCTCACGTTGGCGGCGGAGATGGACCCTCAGTGCTGTCTCGGGGCTGATGCGCACGGATCCCGTTGCATGGTGCGCATCGAACAGGGGAGGTTTCAGGAAGCGGTGGAGGAAGGGCGCTTGGCAATCGCCGGCTTTCAGGCGGAGATGCAGGCGCTGGAGCTGGCGAACGTCGCAACGCACGTCGCGTACAGCCTGGCGTGTCTGGGCGACTGGAGGGGGGCGCGCGCTGAGTTCATCCGATCGCTGGAGATCTGGCGGGCCATGCAGCAGCCGTTCCTCAACTCCGTGGCCCTGGCGACGATCGCGGTGAGCCCGGCGCCGATCGAGCCGCCGCTGCACCTACGGGCGCGGATCCTCCATGCGCTCGACAGGCTCGCACCCGACTTCTCGGGGACCCAGATCGGCTACTGGGGCGAGCAGCTTGCCCGACTCACGCGCGACGTCGCCACGCTCGAGCAGGGAACCGTGGAGGAACCCTCACTCGAGGAGCTCACCGATCAGGTGCTGGCGCACCTGCGGGTCGAGACGTCGGCTCCGCTGCCCATGGGGCTGACGCCGCGGGAGGCGGACGTGCTGATGATGGTGGCGCTCGGCGCCACCGACCGCGAGATCGCCGACGAGATGTACCTCAGCGTGCGCACGGTGAACTCGCATGTGGGCGCAATCCTGCGCAAGCTGGCGATGAGCAACAGGCGCCAGGCCGCCGCCTGGTATCGCTCCCACTTGGAGGGCGGCGCCAAGTAGCCCGTCCCTTCAGCGAGGGCGCGAGGCAGGTTCGCGCATCCCTACTGGAGCAGCGCGCGGACCGCGGCGGCAGTGGGAATGGACGGCACCGCGCCCGCTGTCGTCGTGCACAGCGCCCCCGCAGCTGCGGCGAAGCGCAGCGCGGCGGGGAGGTCGTCGCCGGCGGCGAGGCGGGCGCAGAGGGAGCCGCTGAAGGTGTCGCCCGCGGCGGTGGTGTCCACAGGCGTGACGGCGAAGGGGGCGATTGCCTGGTCGCCCTCGGCGGTGTGGAGCGCCGCGCCGCGCGCCCCCAGCGTGACGACCACCGCTCGCGCCCCAAGGGACAGGAGGTGGTCCACCCCGCCCAGCAACTCCACCTCGTGCTCGTTCGGGGTCAGCACGTCGCACAGCGCGAGCACGTCGTCGGGCAAGGCGAAAGCCGGGGCAGGGTTCAGCACCGTGAGCGCTCCCTGCGCCCTGGCCGCGGCGAAGGCCCGGCGCACGGCTTCCAGCGGGACCTCCAACTGGGCGAGGACCACTCGGCCGGCCGGCACAGCCTCACCGTCCACCGTGCCGTTGGCGCCGGGCACCACGATGATCGAGTTCTCCGCGGCGGCGGACACGCCGATCAAGGCTCGGCCGGTGGGCTCGGGCACCACGCCGACGTGAGTGGTGTCGATGCCCTCGCGATGCATCACCTCGAGCAGGGCGGTGCCTGCAGCGTCGTGGCCGACGGCGCCGACGAACGCGGTCCGGGCGCCGCTTCGTGCCGCGGCGACGGCCTGGTTCAGGCCCTTGCCCCCGGGGTACTCGGCATAGCCCGTGCCGGAAACGGTCTCGCCCGCGCCCGGCAGCCGTTCCACGGTGGCCACGAGGTCGAGGTTGGCGCTGCCGACCACCACCACGTCGAACAGGTTCGTCATCACTCGCCTCCGTCCTGTGGCGCCGCCAGCGCCATCCACACCTGTGCCGCGCCGGCCACCTTCACCTCATCCGTCAAGCCGAGCGCCGCGCACGCTGCCACCTGCTCGTGGCACCGGCTGTTGGTCTGCCACCACACCCGGCGGAAGGCGAACCTGGGTGCGCCGAGCAAGGCCAACGTCGCGTCGACGAGGTCGGCCGCGGAGCGATCGTGCAGCCAACCCCGTACTGCCACGTGGCCGGCGAACTGGCCGGCGGGCGGCTCCGCGCCACGGGTGCGCCAGGCGTCGGCAAAGGGGCGGGCGTAGACGCACCCCTGCACCGCACCGTCGAGGAGCACGCTGTAGGTCAGGGCGATGCCGCCCTGCTGCTCGCGATCGTGGCGCTCCAGGTCGGCCAGGTTCTCGGCGATGGTGAACTCCGGTGTCGGCCAATCCTGCCCGCTCCACGCACGTAGCAGCGGCACGTCGCGCATCACGGCCGCGTAGTCGGGCACCACGAGTGCGGGTGTCAGCGGCACGAACACCAGGCCGTCGTGCTCGAAGCGCTCCGGCAGTTCCGCAGGAAGCCAGTCGGAGCTCATGCCGAGGCCCGCCCAGCGCGGGGGCCGGTGGAGAGCAGGGGAGTGGTGTCGAGGCGATCGAGCGCCGGCAGGTAGGAGCGCACCGCGTCGCGGCGGAACTTGCTGCAGAAGTCCGGCCGGAAGAAGCGGGCGCCTTCACGCACCACATAGTTGAGGATGAAGAAGCGATACACCTCGGGCAGGAACAGGACCTCGTCGTCGCTCATCGGGAAGACCTCGCGGTAGGCGCGGAGGAACTCGAGGAACGTCGGCTCTGTGAGGGTGTGCGGGCCGTAGGTGAAGGTGGTGCGGTCGCCGGTCTTCGAGGAAACGCGGGAGAGAAAATAGAAGTCCAGCAGCCGGGGCTCGATGCGGAACCAGTCGTAGTCCCACCGGCTGAACAGGCGAAAACCGCCATCCGGCTGGGGGTCCACGGAGAAGTTGCCCAAGTTCCAGTCGATCAGGACTGGGATCTTCGGCCACTCGTCGTACCCGACCTCGATCAGGCGTTGGAGGAAGTGATGGGTGTGCCGCCACAGCACTCCGATGGCCTCCGGCGGCAGGTCGAAGTTGCGCGGCGCGAACGCGCTCTCCAAGAGATCCAGCAGGTGGACAGCGTCGCTCTTCACGGTCTTCGAGCCGGCAGGGATGAGCGGCGCAATCTCGGTGCAGGCCAGATGGAACTCGGCGATCTCCCTGCCCAGGTTGCGCACCTGGGCCGGGGCCAAGATCCGCGGCAGGCTCTCGCGGCGGGGTACGTCGTCGTAGAAGACGGCCCACATCCGCTGGTCGTACCAGGTGAACAAGCGGCCGTCGCGGCGCCAGATGTCCGCCAACAGTCCACCGAAGCGGGTGGGCCGCAGGAGGTCCGAGGCATGGCACAGACGGTCGTGGTCCTCGTAGAACAGGAAGTAGGAGCCGTAGCTGGAGACCTTGGCGATCAGGGTGCTGCCGTCGTCGAGGTGGAGGCGATAGACGCGGTTCGTGCTGACATTGGCGCTGACCTCATCCACGCGCACGATCGTGCGGGCGTCTCCGTAGGTGGCCCATGCCGCAGCCACGGCGGTGCGATGGGTCAACGATTCGGCCACGGGCCGATCGTAGGCGGCGCGGTGCGCCGGGCGCGGCTCAGCCGACGTTGCGGGCGCGCACACCGATGGGGGCGATGAGGCGGAAGCCGGCGGCGTGCCGTTCGTCCTCGCTCTCGCCACCCCAGTACCCGTACTCGTGGTTCGTGCGCGCGTACTCGCGGCACTTGCCATTCACGTTGCAGGCGTAGCACACGGCCTTTGCCGCGGCCTCGCGCCGGTCTCGCGCCTGTGGGCGCTCCGCCGGCGGCGGGAAGAACAGGTGCGTCAAGCCCTTGCATTCGGCAGACGCCATCCACCGATCATCGGTGAGTACGCGATGCACAACCACATCAACCGCTGCCATGGAACCCCCACGTCCGAAAGCCTGCGAATTACTTGCTGACTGCAAGTAACGTCGTCATATTACGGCATGATGAATGGCGTGTCCAGCGACTCGTGGCGCTCGTGCACAAGTTCTTTCGCGTCGGGCGGAATTCAGGCCAACAGTGCCCGCACACCGGCGGCGAAGGTGTCCACATCGGCCTCCGTGGTGTCCCAGGAGGTCATCCAGCGGACCTGGTGGCGGCTGACATCCCAGTCCCAGAAGAAGCACCAGTCCCGCAGGGGTTGGATCACTTCTGGCGGCAGGGACGGGAACACGCTGTTCACCTGCGGCGCGGAGTCGTACACGACGCCGGGGATGCTCCGGGTGGCGTCGTACAGGCGCATGGCCATGCGGTTGGCGTGGTCTGCGAGGCGGATCCACAGGTCGTCGGCCAGCAAGGCGTTGAACTGGGCGGCCACGAAGCGCATCTTCGACGGCAGTTGGTTGACCTGCTTGCGCACGTACTTGGCGCGCTCGGCGAGCTGCGGGTCGAGGTACACCACCGCCTCGGCGCCGAGCGCACCGGGCTTCGTGCCGCCGAAGCTCAGCACGTCCACACCGGCGTCGATGGTGAACGCACGCAGCGCTGCGGGGGTGCCGCCCAGCGCCGCGGTGGCGTTGGCCAGCCGGGCACCGTCCAGGTGGACTCGCATGCCCATGCGGTGGGCGGTCTCGCAGAGCGCCGCCACCTCGGCGGGCGTGTACACGGTGCCGAGCTCGGTGCTCTGGGTGATGCTCACCACGCCCGGCTGGGCGTGGTGCTGCACGCCCTGCAGGTGGGCCAGCGCCTCCAACTGCGCGGGCACGAGCTTGGCCGCAGTGGTGGGCTGGGCGAGCAGCTTCACGCCCAGGCTGCGCTCCGGCGCACCCGTCTCGTCGACATTGATGTGCGCCCAGTCGGTGCAGATCACGGCGTCGCCCGGGCGGGCCATCGTGCCCAATGCCATCACGTTCGCCCCGGTGCCGTTCCACACCAGGAAGGCTTCCGCGTGCGGGCCGAACAGGTCGCGGAACTGTTCCTCCGCGGCGGCAGTCCAGCGGTCGGAGCCATACGCCAGGGCATGGCCCTCGTTGGCGGCGATGACCGCGGCGAGCACGTCGGGGTGCGCGCCCGCGGCGTTGTCGCTGGCGAAGGCGCGGCCGGGTGCGGGGGGAAGGTCGGCAGTCATCGGGGCCATTGTGCCGGACGGCTGGGGGCGTAGCTGCGCCGGCGTTGCGAAGGGACGATCATGCGCCGAACACGGTGGTGATCACGCGGCCGCGGCGCTGGCCGGCGCTGAGGGCCAGATCGGCCACCACCATCGCCCGCTGCAGCCAGCGGTCGGTTCCGTCGAAGCGAGGGGAGTACGGGGTGCGGCCGTGAACGGCCACGTTGTTGTCCACCACCAGCAGGTCGCCGGCCTCCAACGCGACGGCGATCTGATGCTCCACCACGGCCTCGCCGAGGGTGTGCAGTGCGGCGTCGGCTTCGGTGTCGGTGCCCACCATCAGGTCCTCGTCGAACACCATGGACGGCGCATGACGCTCGCCGGTGAGTACTGCCACCGGCGCGCCCAGCACGTTGGTCCGTCCATGGAGGTAGCTCTCGTCCACCGCGGTGCGAAAGCGCGGCTGGAACAGGGTCTCGACGACTCGAGGCGGCAGGTGGGGGAGCACCTGGGAGATCGAGGCCAGTGTGGTGAACGCCTTGGGGTCGCCGCGCAGGCAAAGGAGGAGGAGGTAGCGGGGCCGGTGCGGGTGGAACGCGGCCTCGGTGTGGAACATCAGGTTCACCCGCGACGACGTGCTGACCTGACGGTCTGCGCCGGCCTGCGTGGGCACCAGGTTCTGCACCAGGTCTCCTCCGTGCTCCGGCTCGTAGCCGACGGGCTGGCCGAGCCGGCGGGCCACCGTGAGCAAGTGGAACTCGCTCATCAGGTCTTTGTGGGTCGGTGCCGTCGGCGACGGGGGAGTGGCCGGCAACTCGCCCACCGGCACACCCTTGAGCAGCAGTGCGCCGCTTGCCGGCGCGTGGTCCGCGACGTCGATCAGCGCCTGGTGCACCGCAGCCGGCAGCGCCTGGCCCGCGTACCCGGCAGCCTGCACGAACGCCTCGTCGTCCAACCGGACACCGGGCACAGCCAGGCTCGGCCAACCCGAGGCGTCGACGACCTGGGGCATTGCGTGGCGGACGGCGGTGGACATCGGAGGACTCCTTCACGAGTGGAACGGTTGTTCCAGTATATCCACCATGACGGAATGTTCGGGCCATGATGTTCGAAGCGACCGGCCTCGGAGGCAACTGGAACGGGGGATTCCTGAACCGTTCACGCTGGTAGGGCTACGCTCGGCGCCGTGGAAGTGGCAGACCGGATCGGCAAAGCAGGCGCCACGCTCACCCCCGCCGAACGGCGTGTGGCCGAGGTGGTGCTCGAACAGCCGCAGCTGGTCGCCTTCGGAACGGTGGCCGACCTGGCGGAAGCCGCATCATCCGGGGCTGCCACCGTGGTGCGCCTGGCCACCAAGCTCGGCTACGACGGGTTCACCGGCCTCCAGGCGTCCGTCCAGCATGCACTCGCCGGCCAGCTGCGCCCCGCCGCGGAACGCATCCGCGAACCCGCCGCCACGGATGCCATCGGTCGCCACTTGCAGCTCGAGCTGAACAATGTGTCCACCACGCTCACTGCGCTGTCAGCCGAGGCCGTGGCCGACGTGGTCCGGCACCTCGCCGCTGCGGGCGGACGGGTACTGGTGCTGTCGGGCGACGCCTCCCTCGGAGTGGCCCGCCAGATGGTGGGCGAGTTGGAGGCCCTGCGCGACGGCGTGGCACTGATCGACGGCAACGACGTAGCCGTGCGCCGTGCCGTGGCCTTGGCCGGCCGCGACGACGTGCTCGTGGTGATGGACCTGCGCCGTTACGACCGCTGGGTGGTCGACGCCGCCTCGGCAGCGCGGGCGCAGGGTGTGTGGTGCGTGGCCATCACGGACAGCCTGCTGTCGCCGCTGGCTTCACTGGCCGACCGCACCTTCACCGTGGCAGCCGCCGGGGGAGGCCCCTTCGACAGCCATGTCGGCACGCTGGCCCTCTGCAACGTGCTGGTGGCGGGAGTTGCCGATGCGCTGCGCTCCAAGGCCGTGGAGCGGCTGGACCGCACCGAGGCCGCCTGGCGAGCCGCCGACTCCCTCGTCGACCGCTGACGCCGTCGGGCTCACGGCCGCCGCGCGGGGTCCGCGTTCGGTCGCCCCGATTCACCGCCGCCAGGCCCGAGTGAGAGGCCTGCGATCCGAGTGAGGGGCCTGCGATCCGAGTGAGGGGCCTGCGATCCGAGTGAGGCGCCGCAGATCCGAGTGAGGGGCCGTATCGGAGTGCTCACTCGCATCCCGGGTGCGAGTGAGCACTCGGATGGGGCTTGGCCAGGGAGCGCCGGTCGAGCTGGGCGCACGGGAGCGACCATACTTTCGTCATGACGAAAGATGGATCGGGGCAGCCGGCGACGGGGGAGTTGCGGG
>JBPOIX010000137.1:0-2316 GCA_052034175.1 Actinomycetota bacterium | reverse complement strand
GTCGCGTTGTTCGTCCACCGCGGCCCGGGTGAACGCCTGCTGCACGAGGGTGCGGATGCGCGTGTGCGCGGGTGGGTCCTGCATGTTGAACGAGTGGAACACCACCTGCTGCGCGCGCAGGAACGGGTCGTCCGCCGGTGGGCGGCCGGCGTGCTTGCGGCCCCAATGGCTGGAGAGGCGAGGGTCGCGCAGGGCCGCGGCCACGTCGTCGTAGCGGGTGAGCAGGTAGTACCCGTAGGGGCTGTGGTGCACGGGGTCGTGCTCGCGCAACCACGCCAACGTGGGCGCAGGGTCCTCAAGGAAGGGCTGGCTGTGCAGGTCGATGGGCAACGTCACAGGGAGTAGCCAACCACATCCACGATGACGTGGGTGCTGGTGGCGGTGCCGCCCCACTCGGCGCCGACTGAGCACTGGTCAGCGGGATGGGCTCGCGGTCAGCGGGCCCGGATGCGGTGCGCCCACCTGCCGGGCCATGCGAGCAGGAGGGCGACGATCAGCCCGGCCGTATTGAGCAGCGCGGCCATCACCACCAGCCCGTACGGCGGGCCGAACGCCCACATCGCCAGCGCCGTGGCGCCGACCATGGCGAGCGCGCCGGCGGCACGCAGGGTGCGGCTACGGGACGGCAGAGGGTCCGTACCGAACACGGCTCGATGGTGGGGGCCTCTGGCCAACGCCAGGCAGGTGAACCCGACGAAGCAGAGGAGGAAGGCAACGATGCCGCTCACGTGGCCACCGCCGGCAACTCGCCGCCGGCCGCCGCCGCTACCCCATCAGCCGCAGCCTCCCCATCGCCGGGCCGTGGTGCCTGGCGGCCCATCCGCCACGCGGCAAGAGCGGACAGGATGCCCATGGCCAGCATGGTGAGGTCCACGGCGGCCAGGCTCATGTCGCGCTTGCCGGGGCCGCCGAACAGGGTGACGCCGAGGTGGATGTCCGTCGTCAGGGCGTTCACCACCGGCAACAGCATCAAGGCTGCGGCGAGCAGTGTGAGCTGCTCCCGGTAGGCGCTCCGTACCGGCCGCACGGACGAGTGCAGGAAGGTCAGGCCCCACACGATGAACATGGTGTGCAACTCCCAGTCGGCGCGTTTGTTCATGCCGATGGGGAGCAGCCGGTTGGCCAGGAAGTAGGCGGCGACGGCGATCAGCAGGCCGACCACCACCCCTACGGTGGCGCGTTCCACCAATGCCACACCGAACCCGGCCGAACCGTTTCGGCGTTGGGCGCGTTCACGACGCCGCACCGACCACATGATCATGCCGGTAGCGATCATCGCCGACCCGGCGGCGCCGGCGAGCAGGTAGGCCCACCGCAGCACCGGCCCTGCGAACAGGCCCATGTGCAGCGAAGTCAGCGTGCTCTGCGTGCGGCTGCCGAGGTCGTCGTAGAACTGAGTCTCGTACTCGTCGATGATCTCGCCCGTGGTTCCGCTGAACACGAGGCCGCCGATCTCGCCCATGGAGTCGAGTGTCTCGACAGTGACGATCGCAGCTTCGTCGCCCCGGTTGTACACGGTCACGTACATCACCGGCCCGTCGGTGCGGAGGCGTTCGGTCTCCTCGATCATCGGCTCGATCGGCGCCATCACCGCCGGTGTGCCCGTGGCCTCGGGGATCGTGCACCAGAAGACGTCGGGGTCGTCGCAGCCATAGTGCGGGTCGGTGGGCTCGGTGCCATAGGCGGCGACGTCCACGGTCGGCACGAGCCCCCACGAGTAGAAGACGAGCCCCGAGTACGTGATCATCACCACGAACGGCAAGGCGAGCACCGACGCCAGGTTGTGGGCATCGAGCCACGAGCGAGGGCCACGTCGCGGCCGGAACGTGACCATGTCCTTGAAGATCCGCCGGTGCGCGACGACCCCCGTGAGAACGCCGATGAGCATGAACATCGTCGCCACCCCGACGATCAGCGCCGACCAACCCACCACCTCGACACCGAAGAGGCTGAACGGCTCGGACGGGATGTAGTGCAGCACATAGTGCATGCTGTACAGCGCCGCGCCACCGCCGGTCTCGCGGGCCTCGCCCGTCTCCAGCTCCCGGTACGTCACCGGGTCCAGCAGGACGTCAATCGGCTCACGTTCCTCCGGCGCCGCTTCGCCGGAGTGGTCGTGCCCTCTTCGCCGCCGTCCATCGCCTCGGCAGCCGGCGGCTCGGCATAGACGTACATCACGTTCCAGTCGCGTGACGCAGGTACCGCCGGGATGGCGATGCCGACATAGGTGGCGTCGGGCATCTCACGCTCGACCTTGTCCAACACGCGGGAGACCATCGTGGTCGCATCGTCCACCGGCGCCGTGGTGCGCTGGGT
>JBPOIX010000197.1:0-6670 GCA_052034175.1 Actinomycetota bacterium | reverse complement strand
TGGGAGTGGCCGCGTATCCGGGTCGAGATCATCGTCGAACGGGACAGCCAGAAGGGCATGGTCATCGGCAAGGGCGGCCTGGTGTTGAAAGAGGTCGGCAAGCGGGCCCGAGCCCAGCTGCCGGAGGGCTGCTTCCTCGAGCTGTTCGTGAAGGTGGACAAGGACTGGCAGCGCCGCCCCGACCGGGTGGAGCGTCTCGGCTACTGAGGTACGGTCGTCCGAATGGCGACACCCGAGGCAGACATCGAGATCGATGAGGGCCTGATCAGCGCCCTCCTCGCCGACCTGGCGCCGCAGCTCGCTGGTCAGCCCGTGCGCATCGTCGCCAACGGCTGGGACAACGTCATCGCCCGCGCCGGGAGCGAGTGGATGATTCGCCTGCCACGGCGCAGGGCATCGGTCGAACTGATCGTCAACGAGTTGCGCTGGCTTCCGGAACTGGCGCCGCGGCTCCCGCTGCCGGTGCCCCTGCCCACGCATGTCGGCGAGCCGAGCGACCGGTTCCCCTACCCGTTCATGGTCGGCCGCTGGCTGCCCGGTGTTCCGGCCTCAGAGGTCGACGACCTCGACGTGGCCCACGCGGTCGAGACACTCGCCGCCTTCGTGGCGGCGCTGCACCAGCCCGCGCCCGCGGATGCGCCCATCAACCCCGTTCGCGGTGTGGCGCTCCGCCGTCGGGCGGATGCCGTCGGCCAGCGCGTCGAGCGGTTACGAACGGAGATCGACGGGGTTCGGGTCCTGGCCACATGGGCCGATCTCTCCTCCACGCCCGCGTGGGCGGGGCCGCCCCTGTGGCTGCACGGCGACCTGCACCCGTCGAACATGCTGGCGGTCGGCAACCGGCTGTCCGCGGTGATCGACTTCGGCGACATCTGCGCCGGCGACCCGGGCACGGACATGGCGATCGCGTGGATGCTGTTCGGCCCCACAGAACGCTCACGCTTCCGGGCGCTGGCCGGCATCGACGACGACACCTGGCGCCGCGCCGCGGGCTGGGCCCTCAACCTCTCGCTTGCCTACCTCACCGCCGACGACTCCACCAGCATGCCGGCCATCGGCCGCACGACGCTCACCGCCGTCCTCGACGAGTTCTCCTGACCCCCGACCCAAACCCAATGTTGGCGGTAGGACCGCACCTGGCACCGTGCCACCGCCAACTTTGATCCGGGGACGGCAATGTTGGCGGTAGGACCGCACCTGGCACCGTGCCACCGCCAACTTTGATCTCTCGTTCCGGGGTGGGGTGGGGTTGGGCGGGGTTGGGTTCAGACCTGGCTGGTGCGGCCGGCCCAGAAGGGGGCGCGGAGCTCCCGCTTGAGCACCTTGCCGCTGCCGGTCTTGGGCAGCTCCGGGGCGAACGTCACCGAGCGCGGGATCTTGTAGTTGGCGAGGTGCTCGCGGGCGAAGTCCATCACCTCGTGGTCGGTGAGCGACGTGCCCTCGCGGCACACCACCACCGCGTGGACGGTCTCGCCCCACTCCTCGCTGGGCACGCCGAACACCGCGACCTCGATGACGTCCGCGTGGTGCTCCAGCGCGGCTTCGATCTCGGCGGGGTAGATGTTCATGCCACCGCTGATGATCATGTCCTTCTTGCGGTCGCAGATGTAGAGGTAGCCCTCGTCGTCGCGGTAGGCGATGTCGCCCACCGTCTGGTAGCCGTCGCGCTGGTCGGCGAGGAACTTGTCGTGCTGCTTGTAGTAGTCGGCGAACACGCTCGGGCTCTTCACGAACAGCTCGCCCGTGCACTCCGGCCCGGTGCCGGTGACCTCGTTGCCGGCGTCGTCGAAGAGCTTGATCTCCACCATCGGCGCCGGCTGCCCGCACGAGCCCGGCTTGCGCATCTGGTCCTCCGGCTTGAGCACACAGTTCACGCCAAGCTCGGTGCTGCCGTAGACCTCCCACAGGCTGTCGGCCGGCAGGTCGCGCACATACATCTGCTTCAGCGCGAAGCTCCACGGTGCGGCGTTGGCGATCATCCGCTTCATCGACGACACGTCGTACTTGGCCTTCACCTCGGCCGGCAGGTTGCACACCATGCGGATCGGCGTGGGGGCGCTGAACGTCGACGTGACGCGGTACGTGTCGATCAGCCGCAGCCAGTCCTCCGGGTTGAACTTGCGCTGCAGGACGATGGTTTGGCCGAGCGTGAGCGCCATCCCCATGAACCCGCCCGGGCCGGAGTGATACAGCGGCCCGGTGGGGATGTAGATGTCGTCGGGCGTGTACCCGATGTGCTGCATCAGCGCCAGGCCCTGGGCGGGGTTGGCGCCGCCACGGCGGAGCGCGCCTTTCGGCTTGCCCGTCGTGCCGCTCGTGTAGATCATCGTCGAGCCGGGCTCGGTGGCCTCCGGGATGTGCGGCTCGTCGGCGCTCGCGGCGTCGATGAGGGCGTCGATGTCGGCCATGCCGTCGGGCACGGTGCCGTCGAACACGAGGTAGTGCTCCACCTTCGGCAGCTCGCCCCGGATGCGGGCGAACATCGGCGCGAACTCGGCGTCCACATACACGACGGTGGCGTCGCTGTGGTCGGTGACGTAGGCGGCTTCCTCATCGCTGAGGCGGTAGTTCAACGGCACGGCCGTGATGCCCAGCTTGCGGGCCGCGTTGATCATCACCACCAGCCCGATCGAGTTCTGCCCGCACCACACCACCTTGCTCTCGCCAGGCCGAGCACCCATCTCCAGCAACACGTTCGCCAGCTGGTTGGCGCGTGCGTTGAGCTCGGCGTAGGTGAGCTGGTGCACCGTGCCATCCGCACGGTCGTCGATGACGGCCGGCTTGTTCGGCTGGGTGAGCGAGTAGGCGGTGAGGAAGTCGGCCATGAGAGCGCTCCTGACGAGTCGGGCGGAGTTCTTCGCGAGGCGAAGTGGATACAGCGCGGCCCTGACGAGACGGTCCCCCAACCGTGCAGCACCCACGGCGCCACCGTAGAGCATCCGCTTGCCCAGGCCGCACGCGGAAGTGCAACACTGGCGCACATGGCACCGCGCATCATCAATGGCTCAGCAGAACTGAAGACCCTCGTCGGCGAGCACATCGGCTACAGCGAATGGATGGAGATCTCCCAGGAGCGGGTGAACCTCTTCGCCGACGCCACGGGCGACCACCAGTGGATCCACGTCGACCCGGAGCGTGCCACCAAGGAAAGCCCCTTCGGTGGCCCGATCGCCCACGGTTACCTCACCCTGTCGCTCGGCCCGGTGCTGATGCCCCAGGTGGCTCTCACCACCGGCTTCAAGATGGGCGTCAACTACGGCTGCAACAAGGTGCGCTTCATGTCGCCCGTGCCCGTGGGTGCCAACCTGCGCCTCGGCGTCAAGCTGCTGCAGGTGGACGACATCCCCGGCGGCATCCAGACCACGTACGAGTTCATCTTCGAGTGCGAAGGCGCCGCCAAGCCGAGTTGCGTGGCGGAAGTGATCTACCGCAGCTACGAGTAATCGGGCGCACCTCCGGGTGCGTGCGGAATACGGTCCTGGGCCATGAGCCATGTCGCGATCGTCACTGGGGCCAATCACGGGATCGGTGCTGCCACCGCCGAGCGCCTCGCCGCCGACGGTGTCGCCGTGGTGGTTGCCTACCTGCGCGGCCGGGTGGTCTCCGACCCCGCTACACCCGAGCGCTACCAGCAGAACCGCATGACAGACGGTGCCGTGGTGGCCGCACGGATCGAGGCCGCTGGCGGGCGTGCAGTCGCCGTTGAGGCCGACCTGCTCGACGTCACGACCCCGGCGCGCCTGTTCGACCTCGCCGAGGCGGAGTTCGGCCCGGTGGACATTCTGATCAACAACGCCACGGGCTGGGCCAGCGGCGACTCGTTCGTGGCCGGCACGCTCGACCCGGTCGGCCGCACCACGCCCGGAGTCACCGCCGAGCTGTTCGACAGGACCTTCGGTGTCGACGCACGCGCCGCGGCACTGATGATCGCCGAGTTCAGCCGCCGCCTGATCGCACGGGACGGCAACTGGGGGCGGATCGTCGGCCTCACCAGCGGCAGCCCGCAGGGGTTTCCCGGTGAAGTCACCTACGGCGCCGCGAAGGCGGCATTGGAGAACTACACGGTGGCGGCCGCCTTCGAACTGGCCCGCCGCGGCGTGACGGCGAACATGGTCCACCCGCCGATCACCGACAGCGGCTGGGTGAACGATGCGGTGCGCGAGTTCGCGGCCACCAGCAGCGAGCAGTTCCACGTCGCCGAACCCACCGAAGTCGCCGAGGTGATCACGTGGTTGTGCTCCCCTGCCGCACGCATGGTGACCGGCAACCTCATCCGCATGCGCTGACCCGGCTCGCACACGAATAGTCTCGCCCCATGGCGCGGCTGTGGGTTGGGTGCCCGATGTGGGCGAACCGGGCGTGGGTCGGCCGGTTCCTTCCAGCGCGCACCGTGCCCGGGACCGAATTGGCGCCCTACAGCCACTACGTCAACGCCGTCGAGGGCAACACCACGTTCTATGCCGTGCCGCCACCGCTGGCCGTCCGCAAGTGGGCGCAGCAAGCGGCTCCAGGTTTCCGCATGGTGTTCAAGGCACCGCGGGCGCTCACCCACGATCGCCGCCTGCGTGGCGTGGCACCCGACCTCGCCGCATTCGCGGAGCTGCTGGCGCCACTGGGCGACCGCCTCGGCGGCATCACCCTCCAGCTGCCTGGCTCGTTCGCCCCGCCCGACCTGGGGGCGCTGGCCGACACCGCCAAGCAGCTCCCACGAGGGGTCCGCTGGTCGGTGGAGGTCCGCCATCCTCAGTTCTGCGGTGGGCCGGCGATGGCCGCACTGCACCGCCTGCTCGAAACGCATGGGATGGAGCGTGTCGTCCTCGATACCACGGCCCTCTTCGCCCATCCGCCCACCACCGACGCGGGTCGGGACGAGTGGCGGTCGAAGCCCCGGCTGCCGCTGATCGACCTGGCCCTCACCGACCAGCCCGTCGTGCGCGTCATCGGCTGCGACGACCCTGTCCGCACCGACACCGAACTGCGCCGCTGGGACGACACCCTGGCCATCTGGCTGGACGAGGGCCGCTCCCCCACATGCTTCGTGCACACCCCGGACAACATGGGCACCCCTGCACTGGCGCGGGCCTTGCACGAACGCGTCGCAGGCCTGGTGAGCGACCTCGAGCCGCTGCCAACTCCCCCGCTGATCCTGCCTGTCGAGCAGGGTCTGCTGTTTTGAGACCCATCCGGGCCCGATGGTGACGGGTGACACACCCGTCGCTAGGTTCTCCCGCATGACGGCCCAGTTCTCCGTTGCCGACGTGCACGAAACCATCGCTGCCACCCGCCCCGACGACGTGTGTCTGGTGTTCCGCGACCAGCGGTTCACCTGGGCGCAGGTCACCGAGCGCACGCGGCGCCTGGCCAATCACCTGCTTTCGCAAGGGCTCGGCTGCCACACGGAGCGCAGCGAGCTTCCCGGGCACGAGAGCGGGCAGGACCATCTGGCGGTCTACCTGCACAACGGAAACGAATACCTGGAGTGCATGCTCGGCTCGTTCAAGGCCCGTGTCGCCCCGTTCAACGTCAACTACCGCTACGTGGCCGAGGAACTGCTGTACCTGCTGACGGACTCCAAGGCCACTGCGGTCGTCCTGCACAGCCAGTTCGCCCCCACGCTGGCCGAAGTGCGGGGCCAGCTCCCGAACCTCCGCGTCATCCTCCAGGTGCCGGACGCCAGCGGCCATCCGCTCCTGCCCGGCGCCGTCTGGTACGAGGATGCGCTCGCTGCTGCCAGCCCGGAGAAGCCGGCCGTCGAGTGGAGCCCGGACGACCTGTACATCCTCTACACCGGCGGCACCACCGGCATGCCCAAGGGCGTGATGTGGCGCAACGGCGACGCCAACCAGGAGTGCTTCGGCGGCTCCAAGGCGGAGACGATGGAGGAGGTGCTGGCCGAGGCCAACACCGGCCTCAAGGCCCTCCTCGCGCCACCGTTCATGCACGGCGCCGGCCACTGGATGAGCTTCCGCACCTGGAACGGTGGCGGCACGGTGTACGTGCAGAGCGTGCCGGAGCGGCTCGACCCGACCGACATCTGGGGCCTGATCGAGCGCGAGCGGCTGACGTTCCTGCTCATCGTCGGTGACGCCTTCGGCCGGCCGCTGCTGGACGAACTGGAGCGCCACGAGTACGACCTGTCCAGCCTCACCGTGCTGCTCTCCGGTGGGGCGCCGCTGAGCGCCCACCTCAAGGACGAGTTCCTGCACCACCTGCCCACCCTGATGATCGTCGACGGGCTGGGCTCCTCCGAGGCCGGCGGGCAGCTCTCTCAGGTGTCGGCCGGTGGCGGCGCCACGACGGGCACGTTCCCCATCAGCCCGGGCAACCATGTGCTCAGCGAGGACCTCACGCGGGTGCTCGAGGCGGGCGACCCGGAGATGGGCTGGCTGGCCAAGAGCGGTCGGCTGGCCCTCGGCTACCTCGGCGACCCGGCCAAGACCGCGCGCACCTACCCGGTGGTCGAGGGCGCCCGCTACGCGGTGCCCGGCGACCGGGCGCGCCTGCGAGCCGACGGGATCATCGAACTGCACGGGCGCGATTCGGTCACCATCAACTCCGGCGGGGAGAAGATCTTCGCCGAGGAGGTGGAAGCCGCGGTGAAGCGCCACCCGGCGGTCTACGACTGCGTGGTGGCCGGCCGGCCGAGCGAGCGATGGGGCAACGAGGTGGT
>JBPOIX010000281.1:0-6104 GCA_052034175.1 Actinomycetota bacterium | reverse complement strand
GAACCCGGCGTACGTCCTGCCGCATCGCCCACCGTTCCTCTTCGTCTACGAAGGGGTGGCGCTGGAGCCGGGGGTCAGCGCCACCGGCCGCTGGCATCTCACCGGCGACGAGTGGTTCTTCGCCGGCCACTTTCCCGGCCGGCCCACCTTGCCGGGTGTGTTGATGTGTGAGGCGATCGCCCAGATGGGCGCCATCGCCGTGCTGGCCGACGGCAAGTTCGCCGGCAAGCTGCCCCTGTTCGGCGGGCTCGACGGGGCTCGGTTCCGCCGGCAGGTCAGCCCTGGCGACACCCTGGAACTGGTGGTGGAGCTCGGGCGGATGTCGGCCCGGGCGGGGAAAGGCAGCGGCAAGGCGCTGCTGAACGGTGTGGTGGCCTGCGAGTGCGAGCTGATGTTCGTACTCGTGGACGCATGACCGACGTCCGCGAGGAGCATCGCTCGGGGATCGAGTACCTGCAGGCGGTGACCGCGCTGCTGCAACGCAACCGCGCCGCCCACCCCACGGCGGGGTTGTTCGAGGCCGCCGACCTGCAGTGGTGGTGGGCGCAGCGCCCGCGCCGGACCGATGTGGCGCCGCAGCTGCTCTGGGTCGACGACGAAGGACGGCCAGTGGCTGCGGTGAGCGCCACCGCGTTCGAGAACGAGGTGCAGCTGGACCCTCTGGTGCTGCCCGACGCCACCCCCGAGTGGAGGGTGCACGTGATGGAACGTGGCCTCGCGCATGCGGAGGAGTGGGTGGACGGCGCCCTGTGCTTGGAAGTGGACCAGATCGATCGGGCCCTCGCCGCGGCACTCACCGGGTGGGGCTTCGCATGCGAGCCCGACGGCGGCCTGGTCGAGACATGGCTGGCGGCCGCCGACCGGCCGTCGATCAGCCCGCTCGCCGCGGGGTATCGCCTGACGAGCCGGGCCGACCACCCAGACGGCCCGCACCCGACCGCAGGGCGCAACCATCAGGACATCGAGGCCCGCTTGCAGCAGACGTCGCTGTACCGGGCCGACCTCGACCTCATCGTGTGGGCCGCCGACGGCTTGCCGGCCGCACACGGCCTCTTCTGGTACGACCCGGTCTCCGCGACCGGGCTGGTGGAGCCGATGCGCACCGAGGACGCCCATCAGCGCAGGGGTCTGGCTCGCCACGTGCTGACCAGCGGCATCGACCGGCTGGTCGACGCCGGCGCCGAGCGCATCAAGATCTGTTTCGACCCGAGCAACCCGGCGTCGTCGCACCTCTACCTCGACGTCGGCTTCGTGCCGGCGCGGCGCAACGACCGTTTCACCCGGGCCGCCGCCGGCGCCTGACCCGACAACGCCGGCTCAGGCCGCCAGCCCGAGGCGGAACAGCGCCTCCTCGAACTCGTCGAGGTCGTCGCAGGCATGCCCGAGTTCGCACTCCACGAGCTCCAGCATGGCACCGTCGGTGAAGTCGGCCAGGTCGGTGAGCTCGGTGAAGTCGCGGGCCGGGATGAGGGTGATGGTGTTCGTCGTCATACCCGCATCATGACGAAGGGGTGTGACAGGGATCCGAGAACCGCTGCGACCGCCGGTGGGTTGCGCCTCGGCGGGCCGGGTCAGGAGGCGGGGGCGAGGATGATCGACCCGTTGTGGCCACCGAAGCCCAGGCTGTTGGACATCGCCGGGCCGGGCGTCCAGGGGCGGGCGGCGCCCATCACCAGGTCGATGTCCATCCCCTCGTCGAGCACCGTGGTGCCGGCCGTGGCCGGGATGAGGCCCTTGTCCATCGACAGCAACAGCGCCGCGGCTTCAAGCGCACCCGCTGCGCCGAGGGCATGGCCGGTGACACCTTTGGTGGAGGTGATCGGCACGCCGCGGGCACCGAACACCGCGGTGACGGCCGCTGCTTCCGCAGCGTCGTTGAGCGGGGTGGAGGTGCCGTGGGCGTTCACCTGGCGAATGTCCGCGGGCGACAGGCCGGCATCGTGCAAGGCGGCCCGCATGCAGGCGATCGCGCCGGTGCCACCAGGGGCGGGTGCAGTGATGTGGTGGGCGTCGGCATTGCTGGCCGCACCGAGCACTTCGCCGAGGATCGTGGCGCCGCGGGCGACCGCGCCGTCCCACTCCTCGAGCATGAACACCGCAGCGCCCTCGCCGAGCACGAAGCCGTCGCGGTCGGGGGAGAACGGGGTGCTGTGCCCGAGCGTGCTCAGCGCCGTCATGTTGCCGAACGAGGCGACACCGATGGGGCCGCCGGCGCTTTCGCTGCCACCCGTGACGCAGGCGTCGATCATGCCCCAGGCCACCAACCGGGCGGCGTACCCGATGGCGTGGGTGGATGCCGCGCAGGCGGTGCAGATGGTCTCGTTCGGGCCGCGCAGGCCGTAGCGCATGGAGATCGCCGCGCCGGCGGCGTTGGGCATCATCATCGGCACGAGGAACGGCGACACGCGCCGCTCGCCCTTGTCCACCAGCACGCGGATCTGATCCTCGGTGGAACGCAGGCCACCGACTCCGGTGGCGAAGATCGTGCCGATACGACTGTCGTCCACATCCGGACGGCCGGACTGCTGGAAGCACTCCGCGGCCGCGGCGAGCGCAAACTGCTCCACACGGTCGGCGCGGCGCGATTCCTTCGGGTTGTCGAAGTACGGGCTGGGGTCCCAGTCGGCGATCTCGATGGCTCGCCCGCTGGTGATCCCCGGGCCGTTGAGGCCCTGCCAGAACGCTTCCTTACCCAGGCCGCAGGGGGCGACCACGCCGTAGCCGGTGATGGCGACGCGCCGGCCGCGCACCGCCATCACGGGGCTGACCGCCATCAGAGCTTGCCGACGACCAGGTCGTACGCCTGGCCGACGGTCTCGACGCCTTCGAGGTCGTCCTCGGGCACCTCGACGCCGAACTCTTCCTCAAGGGCCATCACCAGCTCCACGAGGTCGAGGCTGTCGGCGTCCAGGTCGTCGCCGAACTTGGCGTCGGGCACTACCTGGTCCTCCGAGACCGAGAGCACCTCGACGGCGCACTTACGGAAGCGGGCGAACAGTTCCTGATCCACTGAATGTCTCCTTGATGGGAAGTTGAGAAGTGATGCTAGTGGCCCATGCCCAGGCCGCCATCGACAGGGATGACGGCACCGGTGATATAGGCCGCGTCGGGGGAGGCCAGGAAGGCCACCACGCCGGCGATCTCGTCCGCGCTGGCCATGCGGGCCAGCGGGACCATCGCGGTGAGCTCGGCGAGACGCGTCTCGCCGAGGGCCGCGGTCAGGGCGGTTTCCACGGGGCCGGGTGCCACCACAGTGCACGTGATGCCACGCGACCCGAGTTCGCGGGCCACCGAGCGGGCGAAGCCCACCAGGCCGGCCTTCGAGGCCGCGTAGTTGGCCTGGCCGGCCTGGCCGAGCAGGCCGACCACCGACGACATCAGCACGATGCGACCCTTGCGGGCGCGCAGCATGCCCTGGCTGGCCCGTTTGGTGACCCGATACGCGGCGGTGAGGTTGGCGTCGATGACCGACGTGAAGTCCGCTTCGCTCATGCGCAGGAGCAGGCCGTCGTTGGTGATGCCGGCGTTGGAGACGAGCACCTCCACCGGCCCAAACTGTTCCTCCACGGCCTTGAACGCGGCATCGACGGACTCGGTGGAGGTGACGTCGCACTTGACGCCAAAGAAGCCGTCCGGCGGGGGAGAGGAGTTGTAGGTGACGGCCACCTGGTCGCCGAGGGCTGCAAAGCGCTGGGCGCATGCCAGGCCGATGCCACGGGAGCCACCGGTGATGAGGACGACCCGGCTCATGCCAGGGCCTCGGTGTCGGCGGAGCCTCCCCAGCGCAGGACAGCGCTGGCGGCGGTCATTCCCGCGCCGAAGCCGACGAGCAGGACCAGGTCGCCCTTCTTCACCCGGCCGTTGTCCAGCGCATCCGCCAGGGCGAGGGGAATCGAGGCGGACGAGGTGTTGCCCGTGCGATCAAGCACGATCGAAGCCTTCTCGATCGGCAGGCCAAGCCGGTCCATCGCCGCCTGGATGATGCGGATGTTCGCCTGGTGCGGAACCACGAGCGCCAACTGGTCCGCGGTGACCCCGGCGGCGGCCATCGACTTCTGGCCGGAATCCACCATGATGCGCACGGCGCGGCGGAAGACCTCCTTGCCGTCCATCTGGATGAACCCGCCCAGTTCGGTGAAGAGGAAGCGCTCCGCGGAGCCGTCGGCGTCGAGGTCCCAGCCGAGCAGTTGGCCCTGCCCCTCCACGGCTTCGAGAACCACGGCGCCGCTGCCGTCGGCGAAGAGGATGGCCGTGTTGCGATCCGACCAGTCGGTGATGCGGGCCAGGGTGTCGGTGCCGATGACGAGGATCTTCTTGGCGCCCATGGCGATCATCCCGTGGGCCTGCACGAGGGCGTAGACGAAGCCACTGCACGCGGCGTTCACGTCGTACGCCCCGCAGCGCAGCCCGAGCTCGCGCTGCACGGCCGCAGAACTGGCAGGCACGGTGCGGTCCGGGGTGGTGGTGGCCAGTATGAGGGCGTCGATCTCGGCGGGGTCGACCCCGGCCATGTCCAGCGCCTTGCGGCCGCTCTCGACGGACAGCCCCACGGTGGTGCCGCCGACATGGCGCTCGCGGATGCCGGTGCGCTCGATGATCCACTGGTCGTTGGTGTCGATCGTCTGCTCGAGGTCGTGGTTCGTGACCACCTTCGGCGGGAGGGCGGTGCCCCAACCGGTGACGACGGCGCCGCGGACGTTGGCGGGAATGGTGGGCATGTCAGGCCGTTCTCAACCAGGCGATCGGCTGGCGCAGGGTGACCCGCTCCCCTTCGACCGCGATGTAGCTCTGGACGATGCCGGCGAAGGCGGAGCGCACCTCGACGTCGCCCACCTGGCCGAGCACGGTGCCGACCTCGATGAGTGTGCCTTCGGTGATGCCTCCGACCGGGGTGAACACGCCGGCGGCCGGGCTGACCACCAGGCGCTCGCTGGCGAACAGGTGCTCGCCCTCGTGCTGCGCAGCGCCGCGTGGGGCGCCGGCCTTGACCCATTCGACCAGCTTGTCGAGGTCTTCCGGGGTGGCCACGGAGATCGTCCGGGCGCCGTCCACCGTGCGCTTGGCCATGCCCGTCAGCACCCCGCCCGGGCCGAGCTCGGCGAAATCGGTGACACCCGCTTCGGCGAGGGTGAGCAGGCAGTGCTTCCAGCGGACCGGGCTGCTCAGCTGGGCCGACAGCAGGCTGCTCCACTCGCCACCGTTGGCGTGGGCCAGGGCGTCCACGTTCGACACCACAGGCACCTCGGTGTCGCGCGGGGCGGCATCGGCGATGGCCTTGCGCAGCCGGTCCCGCGCCGGCGCCATGAAGGGGGTGTGGAAGGCGCCGCTGACCTGCAACGGCATGACCTTCTTGGCGCCGAGCTCCTTGGCCACGGCGCTGGCCGCCGCCACGCCCTCGGGGGAGCCGGCGATGACGACCTGGCCGGGGGCGTTGAAGTTGGCCACCCAGACATCGCTGTCCGCACGGCGGCAGGCCACCTCGACCTGGTCGTCGTCCAGGCCCAGGACTGCGGCCATCGTGCCTGGGTTGGTGCTGCCGGCGTGGTGCATGGCGTCGGCCCGCTCGCACACGAGGCGCACCCCGTCGTCGAAGCTGAGCGCGCCGGTGGCGGTGAGTGCCGTGTACTCGCCCAGGCTGTGGCCGGCGCAGAAGCTGGGCTCCAGGCCGAGTCGCTCCGCAGCGTCGAGCACCATCAGGCTGCTGACGAACGTGGTGAGCTGGGCGTTGCGCGTGTCCTTCAACTCGTCCGCATCGGCGTCCAGCAGGAGCCGTGCGACATCGCGGTCGGCCACCGTGGAGGCTTCCTCGACGAGTTCCCAGCTGTCGTGGTCGGCCCAGGGCCGGCCCATGCCCGGCCGCTGAGATCCCTGGCCGGGGAAGGTGAAGGCAAGCATGATCGAAGCAGCGTAGACGGTTACCGATGGGTACCCATCGCTACCGGCCGGTAACCCACGCGTGACCCGAAGGAACTGGTGGGCGGCCCGGGGGTGGCGCCGCTAACCTCGTGCACGTCACTTGCCCGAGTGGCGGAATGGCAGACGCAGAGGACTCAAAATCCTCCGATTGAAAGATCGTGTGGGTTCGAGTCCCACCTCGGGCACTG
>JBPOIX010000085.1:0-4850 GCA_052034175.1 Actinomycetota bacterium | reverse complement strand
GCCATCGCCCCGATCTCCCAGACCGAGTCGTCGGTGAACCTGTTCGAGCTGGCCATGTGGAACAAGGAGATCAAGGGCACCATCTTCGGTTCGCTCAACCCGCGCCACGACATCCCGGCCCTCCTCGGCCTGTACCGCGAGGGCCAGTTGAAGCTCGACGAGCTGATCACCCAGCGCTACACGCTGGACCAGATCAACGAGGGCTACCAGGCGATGCGCGATGGGGAGAACATCCGCGGCATCATCGTCTACTGATGACATCGCTCGCGGGTCTTGTGCAGCGGGTGCTCGGCCGCGTCGTCGGCCGGCACCGGGAGGTGGAGCTGGTGGTGGCGGCGTTGGCCGCCGACCGCCATGTGCTGTTGGAGGGGCCGCCCGGCACGGGCAAGTCCACCCTGCTGCGCGCCGTGGCGGACGAACTGGGCCTCGGGTTCGAGTTCGTCGAGGGCAACGCCGAGCTCACCCCCGCCCGGCTGGTCGGCCACTTCGACCCCTCACGCGTGCTCACCGACGGCTACGACCCGGAGGTGTTCGTCGACGGCCCGCTGGTGTCGGCCATGCGCGATGGCTCCCTGTTGTACGTGGAGGAGATCAACCGCATCCCGGAAGAGACGCTGAACGTGCTGATCACCGTGATGAGCGAACGTGAGCTGCACGTGCCGCGCCTCGGCCGGGTGCCTGCCACACCGGGGTTCCGGCTGGTGGCGGCGATGAACCCGTTCGACGCCATCGGCACGGCGCGCATCTCCTCAGCGGTCTACGACCGCGTGTGCCGCCTGTCGGTGGGCTACCAGGACGCCGGCGACGAGGTGGCCATCGTGCGCCGCGAACTGCCTGCGGCGGAGGTCGCCGGCCCCTGGCTGGCAGGGGTGGTGGAAGTGGTGCGCCGCACCCGTGCGCACGGCGACGTGCGCATCGGGTCCTCCGTGCGCGGCGCCATCGACACCACGGCCGTGGCCGCCACGCTCAGCGGGCTGCGCGGCGTGCCCGCCGACGACCCGAACCTGGGGCTCGACGCCGCGCTCGTGGCGCTCAGCGGGCGGCTGCGCCTGCGTGAGGGCTGTACCCGCAGCCCGGAGGACATCGTCACCGAACTGTGGCGCGAGGTGTTCGCCACTCCCGAGCCGGGTGCCGACGGCGGTGATGGCGGGGGAAAAGCCCCGACCCCGGTGGGGGGAACCAGCGACCCGATGTGAAGGAGGGTGACGAGGCGGACGCCGAGGTGGCGAACAGCCAGAAGCGCACCACTTCGCGGCGTGAGCTGGCCCGCAACCCCCGTTTCGAGCAGGTGTCCCCCGAGGTGGGGGAGCTCGACGAAGAGGCCGTCGACGACGCGATGCGCGAGGCGCCGGACGAGACGCTGGCGATGCTGGCCGACCTGGTGGGTGCCACGGATCGGCGGCTGCGCGAACTGGCCAAGCGGCTGGCGGCCAAGCTGTTCCTCGACCTCGCCCGCCGCGGCCCGGTGCGCCCGCGGGGTGTGGGCCAGCTGCGCTCCCTGCCGTACCGGCCCGACGGCGGCGACCTGGACCTCGATGCCTCGATCGAGGCCCTCACCGAACACCGGGCCACCGGCGTGGTGGACGTGGAACGGCTGAAGGTGCGTGGCTGGGTGCAGCCGGCCACCGCACTGTGCCTGCTGGTGGATCGCAGCGGCTCGATGGGCGGCAAGCCGCTGGCCACCGCCGCGCTGGCCGCGGCCGCGGTGGCCAGCCGCAGCCCGGAGGACTACAGCGTGCTGGCCTTCGGCAAGGACGTCGTGGTGGCCAAGGGGCAGACCAGCCCCAAGCCCGGTGAGCTGGTGGTGAACGACGTGCTCTCGCTGCGCGGCTTCGGCACCACCGACCTGGCCGGGGCCCTGAGGGTGGCCGGCGACCAACTGGCGCGCAGCCGGGCCGGGCGCAAGGTGACCGTGTTGCTGAGCGACTGCCGGGCCACCGTGGACGGCGACCCGGAGGCAGCGGCGGCGAGCTTGGACGAGGTGGTGGTGATCGCCCCCGCGGACGACTGCGACGAAGCGACGGCGTTCTGCCGGCGCACCGGCGCCCGGCTGGCCACCATCAGCGGCCCCAGCGAGGTGGCCGAAGCGTTGTCCCTGGCGCTCAGCAGGTGACGTTCTCGTCGGGGACGATGTCGCCGATGACGTTCTCCTCCGGCCCCGCCACCGTGGTGGTGGTGGCGGTGGGCACGGTGGTGTCGGCCACCACGGAGCCGTCGATGGTGGTGCCGTCCGGCGCCGGCGAGGTGGTGGTGGTCTCGAAGACCTGTTCCGGGGCGCCGGCCAGGGGGGCGGTGCCTTGGAAGATGGCGAGGATGGCCTTCATGTTCTCGCCCTTGACCTTGGGCTCCAGTACGGCGTTGCCACTGACGATCATGCCGGAGGCTTCGATCTGGTAGGTGGTGATCGTGCCAGGGTCCACGTCGCGCAGGACGCCGGCGAACTCGAGCATCGCGTTGATCGAACGCAGGCTCTCGCTGCGCACGATGTAGTTCTGCATCGACTCGATCAATGCCGCGGCCACCGCGGGGTCGAAGATTCCCTTGTCCAGCGCTGCCTGCAGGGTGCGGCGCAGGAAGTCCTGCTGGCGGGAGATGCGGCCGAGGTCGCTGGCGCGGTCCTCGTGCGCCTTCCCGTTCTCGTCCACCCACTTCAGGTGGCGTGAGCGCACATAGGCCAGCGCTTCGTCGCCGCTGAAGACATGGCAGCCGGCGACCGTGATGTCCAGGCCGACGTTGGCGTCCTTGATCGGGGTGGAGAACGGAACGGCCACCCCACCCACGGCGTCCACCAGCAGCTTGAACGCGCAGAAGTCCACTTCCAGCTCGTGATCCACCGTGATGCCGAAGTTGTCGTACAGCGTCTGCGGGAGCTGTTCGCCGGCGGAGTTGATGCGGTTCTTGCCGCGGCCGGGGATCTTCACCCACAGGTCGCGGGGGAAGGAGAGCACGGCGGCTTGCCGGGTGGCGGGGTCCAGCCGCATGACCATGATGCTGTCGGTACGGTTGCCGATGTTCTCCCGGGCGGGGTCGGCGGCGTTCGCCCACGGGGAGTTCGGGTCCACGCAGGCGTTGGCGTCCGAGCCGGTGATGAGGAAGTTCTTGGCGGCCGGGTCGGCGGCGGGGAAGGTGCCGGGCACGGTGGTGCTGGCTTCCTCCGTCGTCTCCGTGGTGTCGTCGCTGCCGGAGGTGTTGGTGGTGGCCGGGCTGGACGTGGTGGTGACGACTACCTGGCTCTCCTTGGCCTGGGTGAGGTCGAGCTCCCGCTTGCCGTAGAGCAGCCCGGCGGCACCGCCGATGCACAGCAGGACGATGAGGATGTTCAACGCCAGTACGGCCCGCTGGCCATTGGTGTGGCGCCGCTTGAACGGCGGCACGGCGGGCTCGGCGGAGGGTTCCATCGGGTTGCCAGGCTACCCGCCACCCACGGTGGCGGGGTCGCGGGCAGGCCCCAACGCTAGGGTTTCGCCCGTGCGTGCGCAGGGACAGGGGTGGTTGCAGCGGCTGGAGGAGCTCCACCTCAGCGGGCCGTTCCGGGTGGTGGCCATCCTGCTGGCCGCCTGGGTGGTCACCCTGCTGCTGAAGCTGGTGGTGAAGCGTGTGCTGCGCCGCACCTTCGAGCTGCCGGGGGTGGACAAGACCCGGGCGGATGCCCGCCAGCGGGCCGTCACCGCGGCGCTGAGGTCGGCGTTGGTGGGTGTGGTGTGGGCCTTGGCGGCCATCACGGTGGTCAGCGAGTTCGGGGTGAACATCGGCGCGTTCGTGGCCACGGCCACCGTCATCGGTGGTGCCGTGGCCTTCGGGGCGCAGCAGTTGATGCGCGACCTGATCGCCGGCTTCTTCGTGCTCGTGGAGGATCAGTACGGGGTCGGTGACGAGATCGACCTCGGGCTGGCCAGTGGCACGGTGGAACGGATGTCGTTGCGTTCGGTGCGCCTTCGGGACAGCGTGGGCGGGGTGTGGTACGTGCCCCACGGCGGTGTGGCACGGGTTGGCAACCTGTCCAAGGCGTCGGCCGCGGCGGTGGATCTGGAAGTTGCCCGCGCGTGCCGCCGGACGGAGCTGGATGCCGTGGCGGCGGATCTGTGCGCCGCGCTGGCGGCGGACCCTGAGGTCGACGGGATGCTGGCTGCGGAACCACAACCCGTGGGCATCATCGATGTGCGCGACGACCGGCTGATCTACCGGCTGCGAGTGGCTACATACCCCGGCCGGCATGCGCTGGTGACCCGGCGCTGGCGGCTGTTGGTGCTCGACGCGTTCGACGACGGCCGGTTGGCCGCTCCCGCGCCGAAGGTGCTCTGACTACCAGATCACCACGACGGTGGTGCCGATGCCGGCCCACCCCCACATGAACATCGCATCCTCGGTGCTTTGCCGCACGCAGCCGCTGGACAACGCCTGGCCGAGCTGGCTGTTCGACTGGATCGGCACGCCGTCCTTGCGGGGGATCTCGTGGAAGCCGATGTTGTCGCCCTGGAGCCCCTTGGCGAAGCGCACCATCCAGCGCATGCACACGTTCGGGTGGTCGATGTTGCACGTGTAGGTGGAACGCGAGAACACCTTGTGGGTGCCGAGGGCCGGCTGGTTCAGGCGGCCGGAGACGAGGTAGGTGCGGGTGACGCTGCCGTCGGCCTCCACGAGCCACAGGCGCATCCGGCTCTTGGAGTACACCACTCGCCGCCCGGTGCCGGTGTTCGCTGGCACGGCATACGGGTTCGGCTTGGGAGGAGCAGTGGTGGTGGTCGTGGTGGGCGCGGGAAGCGTGGTGACCAGCTGCACCGGGGTGCCACGCGTGGCCATCGCGATCGTGGTGGTCGTGGTGGACTCGTCGGTGCTCAGCACGGTGTCCG
>JBPOIX010000270.1:0-5056 GCA_052034175.1 Actinomycetota bacterium | reverse complement strand
GACCTGCCCGACGGGGCGTACCCCGGCACCTGCCGGCACCTGACCACGGCGGAGGTTCAGCGCCATCAGGCCGACGGTCGGCGCCCGGCCCTGCGGCTGCGCAGCGCCGGCGAACGGTACGTGGTGGAGGACCTCGTGGCCGGCCGTTTCGAGGGCGCCGCCGACGACGTGGTGCTGCAACGCAACGACGGCGTGCCCGCCTACAACCTGGCCGTCGTCGTCGACGACGCGGCCCAGGGTGTGACCCGGGTGGTGCGCGGCGACGACCTGCTGAGCAGCACACCACGCCAACGCCTGCTGCAGGACCTGCTCGGGCTGCCGGCTCCGGAGTACGCCCATGTGCCCTTGGTGCTGGCCCCGGACGGGACACGGCTGGCGAAACGCCACGGCGCCGTGACCTTGGACGACCTGGCCGCACGCGGGGTGACACCCGCGCAGCTGCTGGCCAGGCTCGGCGCCACCCTGGGCGTGTGCGATCCAGCGGACGACGTGAGCCTCGAAGACCTCACGCCCGGCTTCGACGTGCGCACCGTGCCCCGCACCCCCGTCATCTGGCACGATCTGTAGCGATGGCCGACGACCTGCACCGCATCCTTGGGTACCACGACGCGATCGACGAACGCGAGGGCATGCGCGAGTTGGGCAGCGACATCTACGCCGTGCCGTTCTGGACACCCGAGTTCTGCGCCACCATCATCCGCGCGGCGGAAGCCGTCGGCGCGTTCGAGCCCCAGCCGGAAGACCCCGTGCCCGGCCACGAGGTGTCGCTGGCCGTCATCTCGCCTCGCCTGTTCGAAGCCGTGGAGCAGGACATCGGGCTGCGCCTGTGGCCCCAGCTGCGTACCGCGTGGCCGTACATCGACTATCACGGCCTGCGCGATGCCTTCGTCATCAAGTACGAGATGGGTGGTCAGCAGCACCTGCGGATGCACCACGACGTGGCCCAGGTGTCCGCGTCCCTCAAGCTCAACGACGGCTACGAGGGTGCGGTGCTCGACTTTCCGCGCCAAGGCGTGACGAACGAATCGTTGGCCGTCGGCGAAGCCATCGTCTGGCCCTCGCTCGTCACCCATCCGCACCAGGCCACGCCGCTGCGCAGCGGGGTCAAGTACGGCCTCACGATCTGGTGCGAGTTGCCCAACTTCTCCTGACAGGGCGCGGCCACCAGCGCACCCGCGGAAGCTAGGCTTTTTGAAGGACGTTCTCGAACAACAAGGGCCCCCCACCCCATGAAACTCAACCGCCGCCGCCGTACCGTGCTGCTGTGTCTCCCGCTCGCGCTCGCCGGGCTGTCGGCGTGCGCCCAGACCACCAGCGCGCAGCCCGCGGAGTCCACCGCGGCAGCCACCACCACGGTTCCGGAGGCCACCACGACCGTGGCCCCCACCACGGAGGCGCCGACCACCGAGGCCCCCACCACCATCGCCGCGCCCACCACCACCGCCGCCCCCACGACCACCGTGGATCCGCGGATCGAAGTGGTCGGCCCGGCCCCTGCGCCGATCGTTGCCGTCGGGACCCAGAACGGCGAGGCCACTGCGGCCATCCAGATGCGCCTGGCGCAGCTCGGCTTCTGGTCCGGCAACGTGGCCGACGGTTCGTACGGCCAGGCCACGATGCAGGCCGTGATGGCGTTCCAGAAGTACCTCGGCCTCGAGGCCAGCGGCCGGGTGGACGAACCGACCGCCGCCTACCTGCAGACGTACACCGAGCGCGTGCGCGCCACGGCGGACAGCGGCACCCTCGTCGAGGTGGACAAGACGAAGCAGTTGTTGTTCATCGTGGTCGACGGGCGCACCCTGTGGGCCTTCAACACGTCCACCGGCAGCGGCGAGCCGTACGAGGCCGTGAACCAGAACGACCCGACGAAGATCGAAAAGGGCGACAGCATCACCCCGAACGGGTTGTGGGAAGTGAACCGCGAGCGCCCCGAAGGCTGGTGGGAAGGCGACCTCGGCAAGATCTACCGGCCGAAGTACTTCCACGGCGGCGTGGCCATCCACGGGATGACCAATGTGCCGAACTACCCGGCTTCACACGGGTGCGTCCGCCTCAGCCTCCCGGCGATGGACTTCGTCTGGGATTCCGGCCTGGTGCCCGTCGGCACCCCGGTGTGGGTGCACGAGTAGCAGCCGTTCAGGCGGTCAGGTCGCCGACGTAGGCGCGCAACGCCACCGCGTCCGAGGGCAGTTCGTCCACCACCACGGAGGGGGCTGCCGCCGCGGTCGCCGCATCCAAAGACAGCCGGTCGTACAGCACCTCGGCCCGGCGGGCGGTGTCGTCGTCGCGCGACGCCAGCACCACCAAGCGGTCTCCCACCCTGGCCACCGTCTCGCCGCTGTCGAACACTGCGGTGGTGGCGGCCGCCGCACAGGTGTAGAGCAGGTCGGCGGAGAGCACCTCCAGGCCGTCGGCCCGCAGGTCGATGAGCACCGCGCAATAGGCGTCGGCCACCGTGGTGCCGTTGGCGGCACACGCGGCCTCCATCTCCGCCAGGCGCAGGCGCAGCACCAACTGGGTGCCGAGCCCGGTGATCGGGTCCAGGCACATTCCCGTATGGGCACCGCGCACATAGCCGGAGGCCCAGCCTTCCGCCAGCGCCGCCACCGCCTGCCACCGCCGCAACATCTTCCGGTGGCGCCGGGGCGTGAGCGGCCCAAGCCGCTCCACGGCGCCGGTGACCTCGCTGATCGGCCAGCCGTCCGAGCCGAGCTCGAAACCGAAGCGGCGCAGCGCCGCCGGCACGCCCGTGGGGCGTGAGTGCAGTGTCTCGACCACGTCCGTGGCGGCTTCCACCACCCGCCGGTCGGTGCCCATGTGCAGCCGCGCCAGCCAGTCGGCCGGTTGGAGTGCCTCTGCGACGCGCACGTTCACACGAACTGGACGCCGCCAACCCGGGTGCGATGACGCCGCTTGCCGCGAAGTTCAGCCGGCAGCGGTGCCCGCGGTGTTGTCGGCGGGGGTGGCGCGACGCACCCGCAGCGGCTTGTCGTCGGCGTTGCGGCAGTGGCCGGTGGTGAGGTCGAAGCGCCAGCCATGGAGCGTGCAGACGAACTCGTCGCCGTCGATCTCACCGAACACGCTGAGGTCGGCGTCGCGGTGCGGGCAGAAGCGCTGCACCATCCAGTCCCCCACGCGGATCTCTTCGTCGGCGCCGCCACGGTCCTCCGGGTGCAGCTTGCGCACGGCCTCCGCTTCGGTGCGGCGCATGCGCTCGGCGTCGAGCGACTTGAAGAAGTTGTAGACGTGCTCGTTGTACTGCCCGCGGCGCCACGCCTTGAAGCGGGCCGAGAGGAACAGGGCGTTGCTCCAGTCGTTCGCCCGCTGGGCCACGACCGTCTCCACCAGTTCGCGCTGCACCTTGAACCAGAAGGGGTGGTCCTCGCCGGCCCACTCGCGCACCTCGCGGTTCGGGAAGTCCAGGGCGATCGCCAGGTCGCCGGCATGGAACACGACGATGTCGCCGACGGCGTCGCACACCGTGGGAGCCATCGCCATCAGCGGCTCCCACCAGGCCTTGAGAGTGTCCAACAGGTCGGGGGTGGCCGGGTGCAGGTTGGCCTTCATGTCGTCCAGCCACGGCAGCCAGTCCGCCTGGTAGCGCTTCAGGTAGCCGGCCTTGTCGCTGAAGATGGCCGCAACCTCGGCCTCCGGCAGGGGGTGGCGCACGGTGAACTCGCCGTCGGTGCCGAAGTCGATCTCGGTGCCGGGGACGGCGAGGATGGCCTGGTGAGCGTCCGCCTCCAGCCGGCTCATGAAGCTGAGCTGGTCGGGGAAGATGCTCAGCTCGTCGCCGTTGATGATGTTCAGGCCGTACAGGTCGGGGTCGAGGAAGGCAGGCGGGCCGGCGCTGGGCACCACGGCGCGGGCACCGATGGTCTCGACATAGCGCATGGCCCGGGCGAACTGGCTGTCCACCTTGGCGTCCACCAGTTCGCGCATCCGCTCCGGGGTCTCCTCGTACACCATCGGGTACCAGATGGCGCCGCTGTACTGCAGCCAGTGCAGATCCACCGGGCCGTGGTTGCGCAACGCCAGCAGGTCGTTGGTGCGACAGTCGTTCTGGTTCACGAGGCGGCCGGTGCCGTCGCCGATGACGATCGCACTGTCCCCGCCAGGCCCGTCGGTGATGCTGGTCTCGCAGTGGATGGCGATCGTGAGGTGCGGCCCGAGCGACATCTCCTCACCGTCCACCGTGCGGACGATGTTGTGGAACCCGAGGGCCCGCATCCGCCGCTCCAGCTCCCGCGTCGGGTAGCCGGGGATGAGCACGGTGGTGTCCTTGTTCATCCGCTCCGTGAGGAACGTCTCGTCCAGGTGGTCGGCGTGGATGTGCGAGATGTACAGGTAGGTCGGGTTGCAGATCCGCTCCATCAGCTCGTCGGAGAGCTGGTCGTTGCGCGGGAAGACGAACCAGCTGCCGAAGAACTGGGGCAGGAACCATGGGTCGCAGGCGATCGAGCCGTCCACCGTGTCGACGAGGATCCCTGCATGGCCGATGGACGTTGCGCGCATGACAACGAGGTTACAGATGGCACCGCGCCGCGGCCCAGGGACTCAGGTCCCGAGGCGGGCGAGGGCGGGATGTGACTCAGGCCACCGGCGGGTCGGTGTACTGCTGGCCGCACGTTTCGGCGGCCGAGACTCAGCCGGGCCGCAGCGCGGCGAGATCGACCTGCGACACGCTTGCCACCACGGAGGGAAGCGCCCCGACGAGAGCCGCCCGGACCTCGGCAGCAGTGACGCCGTCGGCGCCAACCAACGCGACGACGAGATCGTCGCGTCGCCACACCGCGGCGCAACGAACGTCGTCGGGGGCGACCGTGAAGCCCGTGTCGCTCAGGCCGCTCTCGCACCGCGCTTCCACCTGTCCGCCGCCAAAATCCGAGGCGGCATCGGACTGGTCGTGCCCGGTGAGGTCCAGCAACATCGCGTCGGTGGTCGGCCAGTCGAACGCCGAGAACAGCCCGACAAAGAGGTCACTGTGCTCCGGAAGCGAGCAGTAGATCCCGCCTCGTACCTCGCCGCCCCACTCCTCGGCACCGGCCATGAGCGG
>JBPOIX010000003.1:0-3636 GCA_052034175.1 Actinomycetota bacterium | reverse complement strand
ATCGCCGGCATCTTCGCCGCATCCATCACCTGACTGCGAGTGCACGTTCGGCTGGCGTGCCTGTCAGCCGAACGTGTTCACGTTTCCGAGCGCATGGAACGACTGGGTCAGGCGCTCCACAAAGCTGACCTCGGCCGCCCGCAGCCAGACGCGCGGGTCGTAGTACTTCTTGTTGGGTGCGTCGGGGCCGGACGGGTTCCCCAGCTGCCCTTGCAGGTAGTCGTGGTTGGTCTGCTCGAAGCGGCGCACACCGTCCCAGAGTGCCCACTGCAGGTCGGTGTCCAGGTTCATCTTCACCACGCCATAGGAGATGGCTTCGGTGATTTCGGCCTGGGTGCTGCCGGAGCCGCCGTGGAACACGAAGCTCACCGGGTTGCTCCCCGTGCCAAACGTGCGCTGCACGTGTGCCTGGGAGTCGCGCAGGATGGAGGGCTTCAACTTGACATTGCCCGGCTTGTACACGCCGTGCACATTGCCGAACGCCGCGGCCACCGTGAACCGAGGGCTGACCTTGGTCAACTCTTCATAGGCGTACGCCACCTCTTCGGGCTTGCTGTAGAGGTCGCTTTCGTCGGCATCGCTGTTGTCCACCCCATCTTCCTCACCGCCGGTGATGCCCAACTCGATCTCCAGCGTCATGCCCATCGCCGACATGCGCCGCAGGTATGCGGCACACAGCTCCAGGTTCTCGCTGATGGGTTCCTCGGAGAGGTCGAGCATGTGCGAGCTGAAGAGCGGGCGGCCGGTGCGCGCGAAGTGCTCTTCGCCGGCGTCGAGCAGCCCATCGACCCAGCCGAGCTTGTCCTTGGCGCAGTGGTCGGTGTGCAACAGCACCCGGGCGCCGTAGGCGGCGGCGAGGGTGTTGACATGGTGTGCGGCAGCCAGCGAGCCGGCGATCGCGGCCGCATCGCCCTTGAGCTTGATGCCCTTCCCGCCGACGAAGGCGCCGCCGCCGTGGGAGAACTGGATGATGACGGGGCTGTTCAGCGCAGCGGCAGTCTCCATCGCGCCGTTGATCGTGTTGCTCCCGGTGCAGTTGACGGCAGGAATGGCGAACCCGCCGGCTTTGGCGGCGTCGAACAGTGCGGTGACGTCGTCGCCGGTGAGGACACCGGGGGTGAAGTTGGGGAGTGCAGGGGTCGTCATTGGGAAGCCTCCGTGGGCAGATCGAGCGGACGGATGACCAAACCCGTTCGCAGCTTGGGGGTGAAGAAGGTGGACTTCGGCGGCATCAGCAGGCGCTCGTTCGCAGTGCGCCGGATCTCTTCGATGCTGGTCGGGCGGATGAGGACGGCGGCGCAGGCGTGTGCCGCCACGAACTCCACGACCCGATCCACGCCGTGCTGATAGGTGACCTCGATGTCGGCGTTCGCGAGCGCGTGCTCGAGATAGGCGCCGTCCAGGGCGCGCACGCCGGTGAACGCCTCGGCTCGGGGAGTGAGCCAGGCCCCGCTGCCGTCGGGCCGAACCAGGCACAGCACGCCGCGGTCGACCACGTCGCCGGCGAAGCCAGGCTCCACCTGCCCGGCCTCGGAGATCTCGAAGCATGGTGCGAGCAGCGCGGCCAACTCCTCGGCCGACGTGGCCGGGTACAGGCGGTGAATCGCGTCGATCGACAGCTGGTCCTCGACCAGCTCCGCGACATAGGTCAATGTCAGGTCGGCCTGGGTCCGCGTGCCGTGCTGGGCCCGCACCTCGTCGCGGAACGTGCGGCTGATGGCGTAGCGGTGGTGGCCGTCGGCGATCAGCACAGGGTTGGCCGAGATGGCCGCCGAGATGGCCGCCACGCGGGCCGGATCGGTGACTCGTTCGACGATGTGCCGTACCCCGTGTTCGTCGTGGCACTCACCCATCGCTTCGCCCGGGGCGCGCAGCAGATCGGTGAGCCCGGCAGTGAGCGACAAACCCCACACCGGGGACAGGTTGGCGCCGGTGCTGCGGGTGAGGTCGAGGCGGTCGGTCTTGGCCTTCGGGGTCGTGCGTTCGTGCGGCAGGACACCGTCTGCCCCTTCGTCGACGACCTCCAGCCCTCCGAGCACACCGACTGTCTGGCGGCGGGCCCCGGTGGCGTCGGTGAACTCCATCCGGTAGAGCGTGAACGACGGCTGCTCGTCCCGAACCATCACGCCCGCGGCCAGCCACTCGGCGAGCCGGCCGGCGGCCAGTGTGTAGCGCTGCGGGCCATCCTGGTCGCGCGGAACGTCCACGCCGACGATGTTGTGGGGGTGGCGGGCCAGCAGTGCATCGACGTCCGCCTCCGACAGCACGTCGTAGGGCGGCGCAGCCACGAGGCCGAGGGGGAGGTCGGTGGAGTAGCGGAGTGCGGCGAATGGTTCGAAGCGGGGCACGCCTCTAGGTTGGCACCTGCGGGGCCCTCTCACACATCTTCACCGGTGGAACCTGGAGGCATACCTGCCACGATGGGCGGATGCACCCAGTGCTCTGCGATCTCGATGGCGTCGTCTGGCTGGCCCACGAGCCGATTCCCGGTTCGGTGGAGGCGATCGCGCGCCTGCGGGCCGCCGGCCATCGGGTGGTGTTCGTCACCAACAACTCCTCGGCGCGGGTGGAAGCGCAAGAGGCTGCCTTGGCCGCGATCGGCGTTCCGGCTCGCGGTGATGTGCTGACGTCCGCGATGGCCGCCGCGCAACTGGTCGAGCCGGGAGAACGGGTGTTGGCGTGCGCCGGCGACGGGGTGGTGCAGGCGCTGGCCGCGCGTGGCGCCGTGGTGGTCTCCGAGGGCCCAGCCGACGCGGTGGTGGTCGGTTGGCACCGAAACTTCGACTACGCCGGGCTCACCCGCGCCACGACGGCCGTCCTCGGTGGGGCGCGCTTGATCGGCACCAACGACGACGCCACGTATCCGACCCCCGACGGGCCGATCCCCGGCGGCGGAGCGCTCCTGGCAGCGGTGGCCACGGCGTCGGGAACGAGCCCGACCATTGCCGGCAAGCCGCACGAGCCGATGGCCGAACTCGTGCGTTCCACCGTGGGGTACGCCGCAGCCAGCGTGGCCGTGATGGTCGGCGATCGGCCTTCCACCGATGGGCTGTTCGCCCTCACCCTTGGTTGCCGCTACGCCCATGTCCGCAGCGGCGTCACCCCCGGCGCCCCGGCCGAGATGGAGCCGGCCATCGATGCCGCGGACCTGGCCGGGGTGGCTGCCGTCGTCCTGGCCGGCGGTTGACCGGGGTTAGACTCACCTCATGTCTGCGAACCCACTTCTCAAGCGCCTCCTCGATGCCGGAATGCAGTTCACCGAGATGTCGCAGGAGCAGGCCGAAAAGCTGGTCAAGGAGTTCGTCAAGACGGGCCAGGCGCGCCGGAAGGACAGCGGCGAGATGGTTCAGCAGCTCGTCGAGCGCGGCCGTGCGGCAACCGAACAGGTCGTAGCGGCTGTCCAGGCCGAACTCTCCAAGCAGCTCGGTCGGTTCGCCGATCGCCTCGATGGGGTGGAGGATCGAGTCGAGGAGATCGCCAAGCGGCTGGGCCTCGCCTCGTCGCCCGCCCCCGCGAAGAAGGCCGCGCCGGTGAAGAAGGCTGCTCCCGCCCCGGCGAAGGCTGCGGCGAAGAAGGCTGCGGCGAAGAAGGCTGCGGCGAAGAAGGCTGCCCCGGTGAAGAAGGCTGCCCCGGTGA
>JBPOIX010000001.1:0-8172 GCA_052034175.1 Actinomycetota bacterium | reverse complement strand
CCCCGGCCGTTCGGTCACCGAGTCCGGCGACGTCGTGGTCGTTCGAACTCGCGGTCGCTGAGGCGCCGAAGCTGGGTGGCGGCGGCGAGATACCGCTGCTCCTTGTCGGCGGCGAGACGGCGCGCGAGGTCGAGGTTGTTGCAGGTCCACATGGGAACTCCTTGTTGAAAACGGAAAAAGTGGGATGGGTGCGGCAGTTGAGCCGCGAGGGCGCCACGGCGCGGAGTGGCGGGCGGTGACGGGCTACGTCAGCCGGCGGGAGCGCTGTCGGCGGGGCGCGCGCCGATGGGGGCGAAGGGCAACTGTGCGGTCTTCAACATCGGGGCACCTCCTTTCCGATCGGCGAACCGGCTCACCCTGCCAGGCGCGGCCACGCCGTGTCGAACGAATATCGCGGTGTCGCGGCAGCGCAGGTCGGCCGTTCTCCGCCGGTCGCGGCCGATAGGGTCGCATCGATGAGCGACCATTGGAACCCGGCCGACCCCGACGCCACGCGAGTCGTGTACGACTTGTCCGCGTGGACGTTCGACCAGCAGGCAGAACTGGCAGCTGAACTTGCCGACGCCGAGGTGCCCCATGCGTGGGACGGCAGCGAGTTGATGGTGCCCGAGGAGTTCGAAGGCCTGGCCGATGCCACCATCGGCGCCGTGGAGGACCGTCTCGGTGTGGTGTATGCCGACGACGAGGCCGACGACACCAGCGCCGTTGCCGCCGAGCCGATCCCGCTCACCGACGGCGAGGCCACCACGGAGTACGAACTGGACGAATGGCCCGCGGAGGATCGCGAGCGCGCCAGCCGGGCGCTCGTGCGCGGCAGCCTGCCCTTCCGCTGGGAGGCCGACGTCCTCGTGGTGCACACGGCGGACGAGGAAGTGGTCGAGGCCCTGCTGGACATGGTGGAAAGCGGCCAGATCGACGACGACCAGCTCGACGGAAGCGCCGCCGGGGGCGAGGACGACCAGCTTCCGTTCGAGACTCTCACGGTGTTCTTCCTCGCCGGCGAACGCCTCCGCCGCGACCCGCTGAATGCCGACGGCCTGGAGCAACTGCTGGAGGCCGTCGACGCCGCCGAGTCCGAGCGGCCGCCCTTCGGCGTGGATCCTCGCCTGTGGCAGCGGGCCTGCACCTTGGCGGACGATCTCGCCGGGGCACTG
Organism: Actinomycetota bacterium; assembly: GCA_052034175.1. GTDB lineage: Bacteria > Actinomycetota > Acidimicrobiia > Acidimicrobiales > Ilumatobacteraceae > UBA668. The sequence goes on along the minus strand of JBPOIX010000001.1, from coordinate 7,018 downwards.
GTCGATGGCGACGAGCCGGACGAAGCGGCAGCCATGGACCTCGCTGAGGAGCTCCACGACCTGCTGCGCCCCTACGTCTGACACCGCCGTGCTGCTGGCCGAACTGCAGATCTGGCACACGCGCCCGGCCACGCCCACCAGACGCCTGGCGCTCGGCCACCTCGTGCTCCCGACGGACCCCGCTCCGGGCCTGGGCGGGGTGCTCCTGGCGGCCGTCGTCGCCGCCTACCTGCCCGCCGTCGATGCCGACCTCTACCCGGACGTCAGGCGCCTGATCGACGAGGTCACGGCCGGCACCCGCGTCGCCCAACCTCGCCTGTTGCACCGTTACCAGGTGGACCGCCACGGGCTCGCCGTCAGCGTGCACCAGATGACGGGCGATGCGGAGAAGGTGGAGTTCGACCTGCACTCGATGGGGCGTCCGCTCGTCCAGGTGCTGGGCGCCGTCTACGCCCTGGAGCGGCTCGGTTTCGAGGCCCGTCGGGCCGTCGGGCCGGTGTTGCAGCGGGCCATGCGGTGGTCCGGGCCGATCGGCCCGTCGTTCGTCGCCGACATCACCGGTGTCGCTCGCGCCGACCTGGTGGGCATCACCGACCCGCGGCAGTGGGCGCTCGACCTGCGCGGCTTCCCCGCCGGTACCGCCAAGGTCACCAAGCGCGACGTGATGGCCCGCTATCGGCGCGGGCTCCGTGCGGCGCACCCGGACCACGGTGGCGACGACGACCTTGCGGCCGCCAGCATCGACCGGCTGGGCGAGGCCCGGCGCATCCTCCTGGAGCATCCATGAACGCACCGCTGCTGCTGTTCCCTGGCGCCGGCACGTCCGCCGCCCATCCTTCGCTCGTGGCGGTCGAGGCTGCGGTGGCGCCGCAACGGCAGGTCGTGCGCGCCGACTTCCCGTACCGCCGCGCCGGTCGGCGGGCACCCGATCGCGCCCCCGTACTGGTGCAGGCCGTGCGCGACGAGGCGGCGCCCCTCCTCGCTGCAGGAAACGGCCTCGTGCTGGGCGGGAGGTCGATGGGCGGCCGGATGTGCTCCATGGCCGTGGGCGATGCCGCCGACCCGCTCCCGGCGACGGCGCTCGTGCTGATCTGCTACCCGCTGCACCCGCCGGGGAAGGCCGAGCGCCTCCGGGTGGAGCACTTTCCTCTTGTCACCGTGCCGTGCCTGTTCGTCTCGGGGACTCGCGACGCCTTCGGCACGCCGGCAGAGCTGGAGCACTGGACGGCCACGATTCCGGGCCCCGTCACCCACGCCTGGATCGACGGCAAAGGACACGACCTGAAGGGTGCCGACGACCGGGTGGCCGGCATCATCGCCAGCTGGTTGGCCGAACTTCCCTGACGGCAGCTGACGGCACCTACGGCACCCGACGGTGCGGCCACCCGTCCTCGTGCCGCGCCCGTCGCCTCAGCGTTCGATGGGCGCCGGGTCTTCGGGGTTGAGCTGCTCGAGCTCCAGGTGGGCGGTCTCGGGGTACCACCGGTAGGCGATCACCGCCGCTGCCAACTGCCCGAGGCCGGCCACGGCGAGCAGGGTGGCGAACGACATGCCGCGGTCCCGCAGGGTGCCGACCACGAGGATGCTCAGGCTGCCCGAGAGCAGGGCGGCGGTGGTGATCAGCCCGTTGGCGCTGCCCCGATTGCCGGTGGGGAACAACTCGGAGCGGTAGACCGCATAGGCCGGGTAGGCCAGCGCGGCCACGAACCCGCCGGCCAGCGCGAAGGCCCACATCGGCGCCCCGCCGGTGACGAACGCCAGGACCAGGCAGGCGGTGGACGCCGGGGTGCAGAGCAGGAACATCCGTCGCCGGCCGACGACATCGGCGAGGCGACCGCCGAGCACGAGGCCCAACGAGGCGGGGGTGCCGGTGAGGAGTGTGAACAGGGTGGTGTCGCCGCCGCTGTAGCCACGGACGTCCTCCAGGTAGCGGTTCTGGAAGAACGATGCCGGGGCGACGAAGAAGTTGGCGGTGATCGAGACCGCGGCGATCAGGGCCAGGCGCCGCCGGTCCAGCCGGGGCTGGATGTGGTGCACCACCTGGAAGCGCCGGGTCTCGTCCAGATGGCGCGCCAGGCTGTAGCCGACGGGCAGCAGCACCAGGGCCAGCAGGTACACCCCGCGCCACCCCTCGGGGCCGAGGTCGCGCAGGGGGAGTGCGCTGACGGCCAGGCCGGCACCGAGCCCGGCGGCCATGGCCAGCACGCTGAGGGCGTAGGCCCTGCTGTTCTTCGGCATCTCCTCCGCCGCGGCGACGGTGGTCAGCAGACCGAGCGCGATACCCAGCGGGCGGGCGATCGTCTGCGATGCCGTGAGCACCCAGAAGTTCGGGCTGAGTGCCCCGGCCGCGCACGCCAGGGGCGTCAGCCAGGCGAGGAGGATGATCGTGCGGCGGCGGCCCACCCGGTCGGCGAGGACGGCGAACGGGAGGGCGATCAGGACCCCGAGGCGGACGATGGCACCGCTGTGGCCGAGGCCGCGATCGTCCACCCCGAACGCTGTCGCTGCGGCGTTGGCGGTCTGGGTGAACAGGGTGTTGGCGAAGGCGGCCGAGGCTGCCGCCACCGCCAGCAGGGCCAGGCTGCGCACCTGGCGTTCGTTCAACTGGTCCGGCGGGGCCCACCACGGGGACCGGGCGCCGGCGGGCCGCCGATGGCGCAGGGCGCGGCGGATGGGGAGGGCGAACAGCCAACCGAACCACGGCACATGCAGGCGGTAGCGGATGGTTTCGACCACGGCGCCGTCGTCGGCAACCGTGACACGGCGCTGGTAGCGATGGAAGGGGCCGAGCTCCTGAACGAATGTGGTGGCCTCGTCGGTTGCCTCGGTGTCGGGGCCATCGGCTGCGGGCTGGACGGCTTCCGTGAGCACGTCCGTGCGCGGCTGGAGGGCCTGCTCGGCGGCCGAAGCCCCTGCCGGGTGGACCACGGTGATCGTCCGGTCGCGGCGGGGCATCCGGGCGAGGCTAGCGGCCGTGGCGGGTTGTGCCGGGAAGGTGACCAATGGCCCGTGACCGGGCCGCCACGGGGGGCGGCATACTTGGATGCCTATGTCCGACGCCGACCGCATCCTCGTGCACCGCAGCGGCCCGCTGCGCGGCGAGGTGGCGATCCCCGGCGCCAAGAACTCGGTGCTCAAGCTGATGGCCGCCACCCTGCTGGCCGATGGCGAGTACACGCTCACCAACGTGCCCGACATCGCCGACGTCGGCATCATGGCCGAGTTGCTGGCCGCTATCGGCGTCACCACCTCCACGCCGGCCCCGGGCACGCTGCACATGGTGAACCGGGGGAACCTCACGCCTGTGGCGCCGTTCGAGCTGGTGGAACGCATCCGAGCCAGCATCAATGTGCTCGGGCCGCTGCTGGGCCGGTGCGGCAAGGTGTCCCTCTCGCTGCCGGGTGGGGACGACTTCGGGAGCCGCCCGATCGACATGCACGTCAAGGGGCTGGAAGCCATGGGCGCACACTTCGAGGTGCGTCAGGGCGTGGTGGAGGCCACCGCGGACCGGCTGCACGGCGCGGAGATCTCGCTCGCCTTCCCGAGTGTCGGTGCCACCGAGAACATCCTCACCGCCGCCGTGTACGCCAAGGGCCGGACCGTGATCGACAACGCGGCTCGGGAGCCCGAGATCGCCGATCTGTGCCACTTCCTGTCGGCGATGGGGGCGCAGATCAGCGGCGTCGGTTCCTCGACGCTGGAGGTGCACGGCGTCGACGTCGGGGCGTTGCACGGGGCCGTCCACGCCGTCGTCCCCGACCGCATCCAAGCAGCCACCTACCTCGCCGCGGTCGCCGTCAGCGGTGGCGAAGTGGTCCTGCGCGGGGCCCGGGCGGACCATATGGAGAACCTGCTTCGCCGGTTCCGCGACATGGGCCTCACGATCACCGCCCTGGAGGGCAGCAACGGGTGCGGGCCGGGGCTGGCCGTGTGGGCTCAGGGCCGCCTGCGGAGCATCGACGTGGCCACCCTGCCGTACCCCGGTATCGCCACCGACTACAAGCCGCTGGTGGTCACGATGCTCACCGTCGCGGACGGCGTCGGCATCGTCACCGAGAACCTGTATCCGGGCCGCTTCCGCTATGTCGACGAGCTGCAGCTGCTCGGCGCGGACATCCGTGCCGACGGGCACCATGCAGTCGTCCGCGGTGTGCCGCGCCTCACTGGCGCCGCGGTCACCGCCCCGGACATCCGCGCCGGCGCAGCGTTGGTGGTGGCCGGGCTGGCGGCGGACGGCGAAACCTCCGTGGCCGGGGTGCACCATGTGGACCGCGGTTACGACGACCTCGTCGGCCGCCTGGCGGCGCTGGGCGCGGACATCGAGCGGGTCACCCTGGCCTGACCGAGTGGGCGCCGCGTGCCGGGGTCAACCCGCGGCGGGCGGGGCTGGCGGGGTGGGCCGCTGTGGCGGAGGAGGAGGCTCCTCGGTGGGCGGCGCGGCTGCGGTCTCAACCCGCTTCTTGGCCAGCCACAGCAGGCCGCCGATGACGGCGATCGGGCCGGCCACGAGCAGGATCTCGTCCCACCCGCCCTGGTGCGCCAGCACGAGTGCGGCCGCGGTCATTCGACGATGATGACGACGAGGACCCCGTTGGTCTCGTGGCTCTCGACCTCGTACTCGCCGGCCGCGTCGGCGGTGAAGTTGAACGTGGCCATCACGCCTGCCTCGACGGACTGCTCGAGGTCGATCCCGTGGATGTGGAACTCGTCGTGGGCATCCGGGTTGGTGATGTTCAGCGTGATGTCTTCGCCGACCTTGACGTGCTCCTCACGGTCGGGGCCGCTGTCCACTCCGACCACGACGTCGATCTGGACGGGGCCGTCCGGCGCGGTGGGGGCCACGGTCTCCGCCGGCGGGAGGGTGGCGACCTCGGGAAGGGTGGTGGTGGTCTCGGCAGCGACCGTGGTGTCTGCGGCCACGGTGGTGGAGGTGGCGCTGGACTCGGTGTCGTCGTTGCAGGCGGCGAGTGTGCCGACCGCCACCAGGCCGAGAGCGGCAACGATGAGGCGTGGGGCGCGGTGGGTCATAGAGTCGCAATCCTAGGTCTGGGGCTGGTTCAATGGTCGTCCCGCCCGACCGGAAAGTTCCCGCATGCGAGCTCAAGTCGAAGAGACGATCGAGGTCATCCGCCCCGCGCTCCACGCAGACGGTGGCGACATCGTGTTGCGTGACGTGGACGAAGCCACCGGCATCGTCTACGTGTCGCTCGTGGGCGCGTGCGGCACCTGCCCCACCAGCACCGTCACGCTCAAGGCGGGCATCGAACGGATCATGAAGGACCGCATCGACGGGGTCACGGAAGTGATCAACATCTCCGAGAACGACATCGAGCTATGAGCCTGCGCGCCCTGCCTGTTCCCGCCTTGTTCAAGGCTGCCTGCGGTGGCGACCGGGCCGCGCTGGCGCGCCTGCTGTCCCTGGTGGAGCGTGGTGGGCCCGAGGCGCGGGAGATCGGGCGGATCTCCTACCCGGCGTCGGGTGCCGGCTACACGGTCGGCCTCACGGGCGCGCCGGGGGCGGGCAAGAGCACCCTCACGTCGGCCACCATCGGCCACCTGCGCTCCTTGGGGCAGGAAGTCGCCGTGCTGGCCATCGACCCCTCGTCGCCGGTCACGGGTGGGGCCATCCTCGGCGACCGGGTGCGCATGCAGGACCACGCCACCGACCCGGGCGTGTTCATCCGCTCGATGGCCACCCGCGGCCACCTCGGCGGCCTCTCGCTGGCCACGCCGGAGGCCGTCCGGCTGCTGGATGCCATCGGGCGCCGCTGGATCCTCGTGGAGACCGTGGGCGTGGGGCAGGTCGAGGTGGAGATCGCCGGCAAGGCGGACACCACGGTCGTCGTGGTGAACCCGGGCTGGGGGGACAGCGTGCAGGCCAACAAGGCCGGGCTGATGGAGATCGCCGACATCTTCGTGATCAACAAGGCGGATCGCAAAGGCGTGGAGGAAACCCGCCGCGACCTGGAGCAGATGCTCGAGCTCAGCGATCTGGCGCACGACGCCTGGCGCCCGCCGATCCTCCCGGTGATCGCCGTGGAGAAGAAGGGCGTGGACGTGTTGTGGTCCACCGTGCAGCAGCACCGGGACTTCATCGAGGCCAACGGGGAGCTGCAACGGCGGCGCGAGTTCCGCCTGCGCGAGGAGTTGCGGGAGATCGTCGCCCGCCGCCTGGAACAGCGGGCCCGGGAGATCATCAGCGGCGACCGGTGGGTCGAGTTGCAGGCGGGTGTCACCAACCGCTCGATCGACCCCTGGACCGCGGCCGACGAGATGCTCACCGTCGTCGGCGCCTGACCGCGAAACCCTCCAAGGGCTAACGTCGGCGGCATGGGTGAACTGGTGCTGCTGGAACGGCGGGCGGACGGCGTGGCCGTGGTCACGCTGAACAATCCGAAGGTCAACGCGCTGTCGCAGGAGCTGCTGGCGGAACTGGCGGCGGTGGCCGCGGAGCTCACCGCCGACCCGCCTGGCGCGGTGGTCGTCACCGGCGGGGAGCGGATCTTCGCCGCGGGTGCAGATATCAGCCAGTTCGGCGGGGCCGAGGAAGGGCGGGCCATCACCGCCGGCTTCCACCGGGCTCTGGACGCCGTGGCCGCCATCCCGCGGTTCGTCATCGCCGCGGTCAGCGGCTACGCCCTGGGCGGCGGCTGCGAGCTCGCCCTGGCGTGCGACTACCGCATCGCCGGCGAGCGGGCCGTGTTCGGCCAGCCGGAGATCCTGCTCGGCATCATCCCCGGCGGTGGAGGTACGCAGCGCCTGGCGCGTACGGTCGGCGCCAGCCGGGCGAAGGAGATCATCCTCACCGGCCGCCAGGTGAAGGCCGAGGAAGCAGTGCGCATCGGCCTGGCCGACGAGGTGGTCGCCACGGAACAGCTGCACGAGCGGGCGTTCGCGCTGGCAGCGGAGGTCGCCAAGGGGGCCGTGCAGGCGCAGGCACTGGCCAAGCGCGCCGTCGACGAAGGGCTGGACGGCGACCTGGCCGGCGGGCTGGCCATCGAGAAGGCCCTGTTCGAGC
>JBPOIX010000104.1:0-24501 GCA_052034175.1 Actinomycetota bacterium | reverse complement strand
CGAACGTCAGGCCGGCCTGGTCGTTCGTCTGGATCTGGTTGATGCCGGGGAACACGTACTCCACCGGGTCTTCCACCGTCGTGATGTTCTTACCGGCCGAGTTCACCTCGAGGAGCGAGGCGTACAGAGTGGTGGTCTTGCCGGCACCCGTGGGGCCGGCGCAGATGACCATGCCGAACGGCGAGTGGATCATCTTCGAGTAGTGCAGGTAGGTCTCGCGCGGGAAGCCGAGCTCCGACAGGCCGATCATCGAGCGGCTCTTGTCGAGGATTCGCATGACGATCTTCTCGCCGAAGACCGTGGCCACGCTGGCGACGCGGACGTCGACTTCCTTGCCGTCGATCAGCGTGGAGAACTGCCCGTCCTGGGGGCGGCGCTTCTCCACGATGTTCATCCCGCTCATGATCTTCAGGCGGCTGGTGAGCGCGGCGTGCACGGCGACCGGAAGGCTGAACGCCTCGACGAGGTGACCGTCGATGCGGAAGCGGATGCGCAGCTTCTCGTCGAGTGGCTCGATGTGGATGTCGCTGGCCCGGTCGCGCATGGCCTGGCTGACGATGCGGCTGACCAGCTGCACCACCGGCGCCTGGTCGTCCACGCTGACTTCGGCGGCCAACGCGGCAAGCTTTGCCTGCTCGTCGCTGGCGTCGAACGTCTTCACCAGCCGGTCGATGTCCGCGTCGGCGCGGTACACCTGGTCGATGAAGGTGCGTACCGTCGCCGGGTCGGAGACGAAGAACTTCACCGGGCGGCCGGCGATGGCCTCCACGGCGGCGCGGCGGGAAGCCGTCGGGTCGGCGGCGAGCACGACGAGCGTGTTGCCCTCGGTGGCGACGGCGACCGCACAGTGGGCACGCACGACCTTCTCGTCGAGGACGCCCTTGATCTCCTCCGGGATGACGATGCCCTTGGTGTCCACCGCCGGCACGCCGGTGGCGCCTGAGACCGCGATGGCCAGCTCGGTGCGCCCGGTGCCGAAGCGGCCGAGCAGCATGTCCACGAACTGCAGGAGGTCGCCGTTGGCCTGGGCCAACGCTGTGGCCAGGTTCTCCGCGGTGAGGTGCCCGCCGTCCACCAGGGACTGGCCGACCTTCATGCATTCGTTCGCGGCCTCACCCTCGGAGGTCGTCGCGCCGGCGTTGTCTCTGCTGCTCTTGAAGAGTGCCATGGGTGGTGCCCGTCAGTGGTTCGGAGCCGTCAGAACGACGACAGGCTCGGCTCGGAGGCGCTGGGCGGCAGTGCCGAACCCAGCGACGTGGACGGGATGCTCAGCGAGCTCAGGTCGGTCCGCGGGGGCTCCGTCGCGGGAGCGGTGGCGGCGGCAGAGCCGGAGTGGCCGGCGGCGGGAGTGAACGAGCCGGCGCCGTCGGTGCGGCGGACGAACTGGTCGGGGTTGAGCTCGACGATGGCTCGCTCCAGCTCCTCCAGGCGCTCCAGTTGCACGGCCGCGCTGACGTCCATCTCGTCGGTCAAGAGCGCTTCGATCTCGGCCATGCGAGCGTTGGAGCGGTCGAACTTCTCGTCCAACGTGTCCTTCACACGATCCATCTCGATGCGCACGAGCATCGCCTCACCGACGGCTGCGGAGACCTGGTCCCTCACCGCTTGGATCGCGGCCTCGTCGACCTTGGCGATCTGCTCCTGCAGGTTGGCGAGGTGGAGGACGGATTCGTCCGTCCGGTTCTCGACCGCCAGCAGGCGATGGGACATGGCGCCGATGGCGTCGTCGAAGCCGGCGCCGATGCGCCCGATGGTGGCCTCGAGGTTGGCGACCTTGGCGCCCTGCTGCTCGTTGATCCGGTCTTCCATGGTGAGCATGCGGTCGGTGACCTTGTGCTCGACGAAGTCCAGCCGGCTGTTCACCGTGGCGGCCTGCTCGGTGAGCTGACGCTGCACCTCCGGGCCGACGCTCTCCAGCGTGGTGCGCACGAACGCGAGGCGCTCCTCGACTGCGGACGCGAGGCCCTGGTTGCCTTCGTCCATCCGCTGCGCCAGCGCGATGGTGGTGTCGTTGACGTGTTGCACCAGCGCTGCCGCCTGCTCGTCGAAGCGGCGGGTGGCCTTGTGCAGGTCGTCGATGCGGGCGTGGGCCGCCGCGCTCTGGCTGTCCATCTGCTCGCGCAGGGAGGCCAACTCGCCGGCATCGAAACCGGAGGCACCACTCGCGCCGGCTGCGGGCATTTCCAGCAGCCGGTTCTCGACCTCGTTCAGCCGCCGCTGCTGGTGCTGGGAGAACTCTCCGAGGCGGGTTTCCAGCGCGGCCTGCAGGGCCTGCTGCTGTGCACCGAGCACCGCCAGCTGGTTCTGGAACTCGACGCGCAACTGCGCCTTGCTCTCTTCTGCCGAGCGGCGTGCGGCATCCACCTGTTGCGCCATCGCCTGCACGTACTGTGTGAGCTGTCGCTCCACGACAGCGGCGATCGTCGTGGCCAGCACTTCGGTGGTGGAAGCCGCAGCGCTCTGCCCAGGGGTAGGTGTGGTCATGCTCCGCCCTCCGTTGTCCACCGATGCCCCTGCAGGGGCGTGCTGTCCGTCGCCACGGAAGAACTATCGGACGACCTTGCCCAACTCTTGAGAGATTGGTGCGCCCGCTACCGTGTCCGCATGCACCTTGAGGTCAGCCGTCGGACCGACCTGGCCCTGCGCGCGGTGCGGGCCGTGCACGCCGCGGACGGTCCGGTGTCGGGCCGGGCATTGGCCGAGCAGCTCGAGACGTCGCCGACGTACCTGGCCCAAGCCGTGGCCCCAGTTGTGGCGCACGGCTGGCTGGCGTCGCGGTCCGGGCCGAACGGCGGGTACCTGCCGACGGCCGCCACCGCGTCGTTGTCGGTGCTCCAGGTACTGGAAGCCGTGGAAGGGGAGATCGACGACGCCCAGTGCGTGCTCGCGGGTGGCCCCTGTGGCACCGACCGCTGCGCCATGCATGAGGCCTGGTGCCGCGGGCGCGCTGCGCTGCGGGCGGCGCTGGCCACCGAGCCGGCGGTGGGCTGACCACCTCGTGTGAGAGGGCTTTCGGCCCTGCCGACAGCGCGACGAATTGTTCATTCTTCAACTGAACGATTCGTCACACAGGAGGCGTCCCATGGTCGATTCCAAGACCGTGCTCTGGGGCCAGACGGTCATCTACAGCGCATACGTGCTGGTGATCCTCTTGCTCGTCGGCTGGTTCGCACTGGCCATCACGCGCACAGGAAAGGAGAGGCCGGTGAAGCCGGCGCTCTTCTACTCCTTTGTTGCATTCCTCACAGTGGTCGGTGTGAGCACCCACATCGTCACCTACAACACCATCCCGTGGGCGGAAAGCGAGTTGCACCGCGACCGCTACACCGTCGATCAACGGTTCGACATCACCGTGGCGGACCACGAGTTCCAGTTGCCCTCCACGACGCTCCAGGTGGAGTGCGACTCCGTGGTCGAGTTCGCCGTCACCTCCGAGGACCTCACGTACGGATTCGGGCTGTTCCGGCCCGATGAGTCGATGGTGCTGCAGATGCAGGTCGTGCCCGGGCACGACAACGAGATCCTCTGGGAGTTCACCGCCAACGAGACCCTCACCATCAAGTCCACCGAATACTCCGGCCCCGACGGCACGAACATGACGATCCCCGATGCCGTCGTCGTCTCCGGGTGCGAGTCGTAGGAGCCCGCCATGACCTTCACCGAGACACTCGTCAACGGCAACGAGCGTGCATTCCACCCACGCACGCTCACACCGATGCAAAAGCTCACCCTGCGGTTCGTAGTGGTGGGCCTCGTCTACTACGCCTTCGCCGCGATCGAAGGAATGGTGATGCGCATCTACCAGGTGGAACAGGTGTCACTGATTTCCGAGGAGCAGTATTTCGGGATCCTCACGGCGCATCCGTTGGTGGCCATCTTCGGCAGCACCTATCTGCTCGTGTTCGGAGCCTTCCTGTTCATCGTGCCGTTCCTGCTGAAGAAGCCGCTGTGGAGCTTCAAGGCAGCCACCTGGACGTTCTGGCTGATCACCGTCGGCACCTTCACCTTCTGGCTCGACGGTTTCGTCAGTCACTACGCACCCCTCTACACCCTGTATTGGCCGCTCCCGGCGGACTTCGATCAGTTCCACCCGCTCAGCGGCGCCATCTTCATCGCCGGCATCGCGCTGGTCATGGTGGGCACGGTCCTCTTCGTGGTGAACATCTTCAAGACGGTGACCTACACCCCCGAGGGGTGGGAGAAGGTGCCGGTGAAGGCCACCTTGGCCTCGGCGCTCGGCTTCACCGGCTTGGCGAACCTGTTCCGTTCGCGGCAGCACCGCAAGGAGAACAGCGTGTCCCTGCCCGTCGCGGCCGTCACCAGGGGCACCGTCGATGTGGCGCTGAACGCGTTGATCATCACCGGCACCGGCGTGCTCATCCTGGTGTACATGGTGGCCAAGCTGTTCGGGGTGGACCTCGCCGGCTCGTCGGTCGATGCGCTGCTCTACAAGAACTGGTTCTGGTGGGGGCTGGACCTCGTGGCGGACGGCCTCGTGCTGATCTTCGTGGCCGGCACGTGGTACCTGATGGCCACCCTCATCACTGGCAAGCAGTTGTTCATGGAGAAGTGGGCCCGCGCTGCGCTCGGCGTGGAGCTGGTCGTGTCCTGGACCGTGTGGTCGCACCACCTGCTGTCCGATCAGTCGCAGCCCGCGATGCTGAAGATGGCGAGCGGCGAGTTCGTCACGGCCTTCGAACTGATCACCCAGGGCTTGGCGTTCTTCATCACGCTGGTCACGCTCTGGAGCGCGCGGCCGTTGAAGATGACGCCGCCGCTACGGTTCCTCCTCGGCGGGCTGCTCGGCTTCGCGTTGGCGGTTCCGGCGGGAATCCTGCAAGCCGACGTGGGGCTCAACCGTGTGTTGCACAACACCCAGTGGGTGGTCGGCCCGCACGTGCACGTGGCCGTCCTGGTGGGCCTGGGCATGACCCTGTACTCGGTGATCTACTACCTGCTCCCGGTGCTCACTAACGGTGCCAAGTTGTGGAGCGAGAAGCTGACCGTCTTCCACTTCTGGGCACACCTGATCGGTGGGATCGGGATGGGCGCCTTCATGGGAATGGCCGGCCTGCAGGGCATGTTGCGGCGCACCGTGGACCATGACGGCCGCTGGGCCACGTACATGTGGTTGGCGGCGCTGAGCGGTGCCCTCCTCCTGGCCGCCTTCGGCGCATTTCTGCTGAACATCGTGATGACCGTCGGGCTGCATGGCGCCCTGGGCATCTTCCGGCGCTCCACGTTGGACCCCGCCGAGTTGCTACCGGTGCCCGCCAGCGCCGATGTGGCGGTGGCGGAGGCCGCCGAGGGCGTGGTCACCAGCTGAGCCACACGGCGTGGTCGCCACGGGCCGACCGGTGCTCCCGTCCCGGTCGGCCCGTGCGCGTCGTAGGGTGTGCGGCCATGAAGGTCCACCTTGTCGACGGCACCTACGAGCTCGTCCGCCAGCACTTCGGACAGGTGTCGCGGCACGGGTCCGCCGGGCCGTTCGACGCGGCGATCGGGGTGGTGGCAAGCACGCTGCAACTGGTCATGAGCGGGGCGACCCATGTGGGTGTGGCCAGCGACCATGTGATCGAGAGCTTCCGCAACGACCTGTATGCCGGCTACAAGACCAGCGAAGGGATGGACCCCGAGCTGCTGGAGCAGATCCCGGTGATGGAGGAAGCGCTCGTGGCGTGCGGGTTCACCGTGTGGCCGATGGTCGAGTGGGAAGCCGACGACGCGCTCGGAGCGGCCGCTGCCGTGGCGGAGGCGGACCCTCGGGTTGAGCAGGTGCTGATCGTCACCCCGGACAAGGACCTCGGCCAGTGCGTTCGCGGCCAGCGGGTGGTGCAGTACGACCGGCGCAAGGACGAGATCATCGACGAGGCCGGTGTGGAGATGAAGTTCGGTGTCGGCCCGGCCTCGATCGCCGACTACCTGGCGCTGGTCGGCGACACCGCGGACGGCTTCCCAGGCCTTCCCGGCTGGGGTGCGAAGAGCGCCTCCACGGTGTTGGCGAAGTTCGGCACGATCGACGCGATCCCCGCGTCGTGCAGCGAGTGGGGGCTGCCCGGGCTGCGCGGGGCGGAGAAGCTGGCGGCCACACTGAGGTCGCAGATGGCCGAGGCGATGCTGTTCCGCACGATCGCCACCGTGGCCCTGGATGTGCCGGTGGGGTCCGTGGACGACTGGAAGTGGGCCGGCCCCACCCCGGAGTTCGCCGCCGTGGCCGCCCGCCTCGGGGCGCCGGACATGGCGGACCGGGCCGCCCGGGTGGCCGAACGAGCCCGCGCCCGCTGACACGTGGGCCGTGTGCGCCGTGCGCGGTGTGCGGCGCGGGTAGGCGGCTGGCCGGGTGACGCTGGCTGGGTGGCTTCTTGTGCACCAAGTAGCTCCGGGCGCTACGTAGTGCACAACGTGGATGCGCAAGGCCTCTCCGAACTGCCGGATGGACGCGACGACACCCGTCGGCTGTGGTGACGGCCAGGTGGCCTGCGGCACTCAGGCGGGACCGTTGAAGGCTGCTCCATCCCTGGCCTGACCTGATTCCCGGGCGCCCGTCGCACAGGGCCCGACCATCACCACACCCGACGGGTGTTGGCGGAAGCCTAGCGACATTCGTCCGAACCGCCGCTACCCTCACTTGCCGTTCGGGTCACCCTCGGGTGGCTCCGAGGAGGGGTGCGAGAGCGGCCGAATCGGCACGCTTGGAAAGCGTGTGAGGTGCAAGCCTCCGTGGGTTCGAATCCCACCCCCTCCGCCAAGGCTCAGTGAGACATCACGCCTGGCCGCCGGGCCTACCAGCATCTTGGGGTGGCCTCGGGGTTGAAACCCGTCCCCCAGCGGCCTGTCAGGCTGAGTTCCGCACTGTTGACAGAATGCTGGCCCATTGGTCAACCAGGGCCAGGTGGCCACCCCGAGGGGTGGAAAGCCGGGCGTTGCTGAGCCGGTCGAGGTAGTACACGCCGTGGCTGGCGGGAATGACCAGGTCGTCAACGCCATAGACCAGTGACGTCGGCACTTCGATCTCGGCGAGATCAAAGGCGGCAGGCGCGATGTTCGTGGCGACGATGTCGTAGGCAAGCCCCAGTCCCTGTTGGGCGAACGCAACTTCCAACATCGCCACCAACCGGTCGCGAAGCTCGCGATCGTTCAGCGCGGCCTCGTCGGCGGCCCCGCCGATCAAGCCATGGACAGCCTCAGCCGGATCGTTCGCCATGTCCCTGAACTCCGGCGCCAGAGCGGCCACCGCAGTGTCCGGGTCGTTGCGGAGGTACTCGAGGAACTCCACGAACTCATCGGGGATCCACGGGACTCGATCATTCGGCGCTGGCGTGCCGACGACCGTCACGTCCACAACACGTTCGGCGTAGTGCGCCGCCATTGCGAGCGCAGCCAGACCGCCCTGCGACCAGCCGACGACCCGGACACGATCGATGCCGAGGCTGTCGAGCATCGCGACATGGTCATCGACAACCATCGCCCAACTCGGCACAACATCCTCCGGCCACGGACTCGAATCGCCGTAGCCCGCCCGGTCGGTGACCAGGAGCCTGACACCGGCGGCCGATGTGGCCTCGGGGTCCGGGTCGAACCGTCGCGATCCCGGCGCCGAGGTGAACAGCAGGACGGCTGGACCCTGCGAGTCGCCGAACTCGTCCGCGGCAAGAACTCTGCCGCGGGCGAGATCGGTGCGATGAGTGGTGATGAATGAAGATGTCATACGGCCAACGATGCCGACTGTTAGGTGACAGCTGAATGTCACCCAAGTACGATCCAACACGAAACTATGAATCGCACCGATCGCCTCTTCGCGATCGTCGACGAGCTTCGACTCGCTGGCGATGCCGGCCGCACCTCGAGCAACCTCGCGGCACGTTTCGAGGTCACCACACGCACCATCAAACGCGACATCAGCGCACTCCAACAGTCGGGGATACCGATCTGGAGCGATGGCGGTCACGGCGGCGGCTACCGCATCCTCGCATCAGCCGCAGCGCTGCCACCCCTTACCTTCACCGCAACCGAAGCCGCCGCGATCGCAGTCGCGCTGCACCTCAGCCGCAACATGCCATTCGCGACAGAAGGGCTGAGCGCCTTCACCAAACTCGTCACCGCTATGGGCCGCGACGCCGCACCACACATCGACAACGTTCTCGCCCGCGTATGGACCAACTACACCCCTGTGCGGACCTCCGCGGCACGAACCGTGGACCAAGCCATCCTCAAGAACCTGGTTGTCCGCATCCGCTATCACGCCGGCAGCGGCGCAGTCACCGACCGCCTCGTCGACCCACTCCGATTCGCGCTCACCAGCGGCCACTGGTACCTGATGGCCTACTGCCACACCCGCGAAGCCGCACGCTGGTTCCGGCTCGACCGCATAGAACGAGCGTGGATCACCCGAACCCCCGCACGCGACCACGACCTCGAACAACTCTTCGGCACACCTCCACCCACCGCACGCACCCTCACGACAGCCCGGTAGAACCAACTGGTAGCGACCCCGTTTGGTGATCGCGGAGGGGCCGGTGTGCGTAGCCTGCTGGCGATGACCGAGGCCGTGCCGCTCACCGACGACGCCGCGATGCGCGTGGCGCTGGAGGAGGCGATCGCCGCTGGTGGGCATGGCGACGTGCCGATCGGTGCGGTGGTGGTGCGCGCCGGTGAGGTGATCGCGCGCCGCCACAACGAACGCCAGCTCACTGGCGACCCGACCGCCCACGCAGAGGTTCTCGCGCTGCGCGATGCGTCGCAGATCGTCGGTCACTGGCGGCTGCTGGACTGCACCCTGTACGTGACCCTGGAGCCGTGCGTGATGTGTGCCGGGGCGTTGGTCAACAGCCGCATCGGCAGGGTGGTGTACGGCGCCACCGACCCGAAGGCCGGCGCGGTGGCCAGCTTGTACGAGGTGTGCACGGACAGCCGCTTGAACCATCGACCACCCGTGGACGGCGGGGTACTGGCGGAGGAATGCGGGGCGCTGCTGAAGAGCTTCTTCGCCGCGCGCCGAAAGGGCGGTCAGGTCCCGACGGAGGGCGACGGCTCGGGCGAGTAGCTGCCCAGCACGTCCGCCGGGGTCACGGGGGCCACCGGCGTCGCGACCGCGTCGATTGCTTGCAGCGCCCGCCGCACTGCCTCCGCCACTTCCTCGGCGATGGCCGTGGACATGATCGCCTCGACCGCGGAGTGCGCCAGGCTGATGCCGTCGTCGTCGATCGTCGGGGCTTCCAGCAGGGCTGCCGGCGTCAAGGGGGCCGAGGTCTCCAGCAGGCTGGCCGGGCTGGTCAGCGGCAGCGGCGTCAACAGTGGGCTCGGCGCCGCCGGCATGGGAGTGAAGGCCTGCTCGGCCGCCAGGTGCGGGGTGACCGCCGGCAGCAGGCTCGGCTCGAAGGGGGCGGGCACGGCCAGGGCGGCTTCGGCCGCGACCGGCTCGATGTCGAGCGAGAGCCGGATCGGCTCCGCGGCAACGACAGGCTCGGGTGCAGCAGCAGGGGCGAGTGGAAGAGCAGGGGCAGGGGCGTCGGCGGCCGCGGTCGTGGCCGCGGTCGTTGTCGCGGTCGTTGTCGCCAGGGTCGAGACGTCGTCCTGCTCGGGGGCCGGCGCGGCCGGCGGCGGTGCGTCCACGGCAGCGGTCGGGGCCACAGCCAGCGGCTCCGGCGTGGCGGGCGCCACCACGGGGGAGATCGGGGCCATCGGGCGGGCGCTCAGTGGTGCGCGGCCTGGAACCGGGGCCGGGATCTTCTGCAGGCGGTCGTCCGGGTCGGCGTGTTCGGCGCGCTCCACCAGCCGGGAGATCACCTCGACCTTGCGTGGCAGCCAGCGGTCGATGCCGCTGCCGTGGCGGCGGTACAGGGTGAGGCGGTAGTCGGGAACGATGTCCTCGGCGATGGTGACGAGCACGTCGTCGGTCATCAGCTCCACGCACAACTCCACCGGTTCACGCTCGATGGACAGGTCGCGCTCGAACAGCCGGCCGAGGTGCTCGGTGCCGCTGACCAGCAGGGTGCCCTTCTGCAGCTGTGCCCGAGTGATCACGCCCTCCACGAGCAGGCGCACGCCGAGGCCGCCGTCGGTGGAACGCTCGGCGAAGTACACGTCGCCGTCGCGCAGGTACACATGGGTGGGCGGCTCGGTGGCCAGGACCAGCTCGCCCGTGAGGAACTGTCGACGCGCGGCTTCGATCACCTGCCACGCAGGCCGGGGCGCTGGGGTTGCGCCATCACCGAACAAGTCCACCTTCACGGGAACGTTGTCGGCACGACATGACGCGATCTTGAGCTTCTTCACCGTGCGTGAGCAGGGGTGACGCGTTGCGCGGAAACCCTCCGGTGCCGTGCCGGTGCGAAGGCGCTAACCTCCCGCCCCGGAAGGATGCCCGAGCGGCCAAAGGGACACGCCTCGAAAGCGTGCGAGGTGCAAGCCTCCGAGGGTTCAAATCCCTCTCCTTCCGCCAGCGTGCGATGCCGCCCTTCGGGGCGGCATCGGCCGTTTTCGCCGCCAGGCACGCACGGCGCGGGCTCAAGCCCTGGGGCCGCGTGGCCGATCCCTTGTCATGCAGCGTCGAGCCTGGCCACGGGTGATGGCCATCGCCACCCTGCTCCTCGGCACCCACCTCCTCCCGATGGCCCCGAACGTGCTCGCGGGCTCGAGGCGGGCTCCGGAGCTGGCCGCCGCTGCCGTCTGCACCCCTGCGCAGTTGACCGCGGCCGAACTGAACGGCGTCTGGGCCAACCCGAACATCGGCGCGGCCGCGGGTGTCACCGGGGTGGCCGGCGGCGACTACCAGCATGTCTACCCGCTGCCCGATGGACGCTTTCTGTGGTTGTTGCAGGACGTCTTCTTCAGCGCCGACGACGACCTGCGCAACAGCCTCGGGGCCGCCGCCCACAACGCCGGGCTGGTGCAGAGCGGGGCGTGCTGGTCGGTGCTCGGCGGGCCGAACATGCAGAACTACATCGGGTCCGCGCAGACCACCGCGCTGCGCCACTGGTTCTGGCCGATGGACGGAGAGATCGGCGCGGATGGCGCGCTGTGGGTGTTCATGGCGGAGATGAACAACCCGCGTGGCACGGGCGCCGCCTACGGCGCGGTGCCGGTGGGCACGTGGGTGGCGCGCATCGACCCGGCCACCCTGGCGGTGCTGTCGTTCACCCGGGCACCCGACGCCGGCACTCGCCTGTTCGGGTGGTCCGTCACGAGCGACGACCAGTACTCGTACCTCTACGGCCACTGCTACCGGCAGTTCGTCAACAACGTCAACAGCACCGCCCAGTTCGACTCGGCCTGCATGCCGCACACCTACCTGGCTCGCGTGCCGAAGGGTCGCTTCGACCTCACGCCCGAGTACTGGACAGGAGGGACGTGGGGTGGCGCCGCCTCGGCGCGGCCGCTGATGACCAGGGGCGCGGCGAACCCGATGGACGTGCAACGGTTCGGCGACACCTGGGTCAACGTCACCAAGATCGACGACTGGTGGGGTGCGTGGGTGTACGTGGACAAGGCGCCCAACCCGTGGGGGCCCTGGGAGCAGGACCAGGCACGCTGGATCGTCGGTGAACGCAAGTGCGGCCAGTGCGGCATCTACCACGCGCACCTGCTGCCCTACCTGGAGAACGGCTCGCTGGTCGTGTCGTGGTCCAACGGCGCACCGCTCAGCCTGTGGCACGCCAACGCCGCGCTCTACCGGCCCTCGTTCGTCACCATGCCGCTCCCGACGTTCCGCACCGACGCACCCGTGGACGGGCTGCACCTGGAGCCGCGCACCCCCGTGCGGGCCATCGACACCCGGCAAACGGGGCAACGGGTGCGCGGCGGAGCGATGCTGACCGTGCCGCTGGCCGGGTATGTGGCCGCCGGGGCTGTAGGGGCGGTGGCCACCGTGACCGCCGTGAACCCCGCGGCCACCGGCTACCTCACGGCGTGGCCGTGCGGGGCACGCATGCCGTGGGCGTCGGTGCTCAACACGACCCAGGGACGGAACACCCCGAACAGCGTCCATGTGCGCCTCGACCCCCAGCAGCGCCTCTGCGTCTACGCCTCGGTGGACACCGATGTGCTCGTCGACGTGACGGGCTCGTACCACGCCGCGGCGACAGCCGGCCTGCACGTGGTGCCACCCACCCGGGTGGCGAACACGACGGTGTCGCCTGGAGCGCCCCTTGCGGCGGGGAGCACCATGGAGGTCGTGGTGGCCGACACCGCCGGGGTGCCCGCCGCCGGGGTGGATGCGGTGACCCTGACGGTCTCCGTCTCCGCGGCCGCCGCCAAGGGGTGGGTCACCGTGTGGCCCTGCGGGCAGGCGATGCCGGTGGCCAGTACCGTGAACTACGTGGCCGGCGATTCGGTGGCGAACTCGGCCACCGTGCCGTTGGGCGCAGCGGGCGCGGTGTGCGTGTACACGTCGGCGTCCACACACCTGGCGGTCGACGTGGCCGGCTGGTGGGACGAGGCCGGCCTACCGGCGCGCATGGCCGTCAGCCAACGGGCCCTGGAGACCCGCACCGGCCCCAAGCCCGGGGCCGGCTCCGTCGTGCCCGTGGCCTTGGCCGACCTCGTGCCGTCGGGGGCGACGGCGGTGATCGCCAACATCACGACGGTGCAGCCCGGCGCCACCGGGGCGGTACAGGCGTGGGACTGCACGACCGCGGGCGACGGAGTGACGGTGCTGGCAGGGAGCGGCGTGAACCGCGCCGGTGTTGCCGCGGTGGCGCTGAGCGCCGAGAGCAACGTGTGCCTCACCACCGCGGTCGCGGCGCATCTCCTGCTCGACGTGATGGTGACGTTCTGACGCTCGCAGGGCGACCCGGCAGCCTCAGTCGCAGCGGGTGCCGTCGGCGGGGGCGTTGGCGACGGGGTCGATGAGGTAGTCGTCCACCACGTCGAACGCGCACTGGTTCACGCCGTAGCCGGTGTGCTGGTCTGCGGTCACGATCACCAGGCGGCCGTCCTCCAGGGCGTCGGCCATCGCTTCCGTGCTGGACAACGGGGTGGCGGGGTCGCCGGTGGTGCCCATCACCAGGATCGGGCCGGCACCGGCGCCGGTGGTGGTGGCGCGGGGGTCGATGCTCGGCGGGAAGAAGGTGCAGAAGTACGAGCCGGTGGTGCCGGGGGAGAAGCGTGGTGCCACGGCGATGAACTGCTGCGCGCTGGCGTCTTCCTCCTCGACGGTGAGGCGTTCGGGGTCGTCCATGCACACGATCGACTGGAAGGCCTCCAGCGAGTTGTCGTAGGTGCCGTCGGCGCGCCGTTGGTAGTACTGGTCGTAGAGGTCGAGCAGGCCGGCGCCGTCGCCGAACTCGGCGTTGGACAACGCGGACTCCAACTGGTCCCAGTAGCTCTGGCTGTACATCGCGTTCGCCACGGCCACCAACGCGACACCGCGCGTCACGTCCGGCCGGCCGTCCACGCTCGGGACCGGCTGCTCGTCGAGGGCCAGCATCAGGGCGTCGAAGGCACCCTCGGCGTCGCCGTCGTTGTTGAACTGGCACGTCGGGTCGGCGCTGCACTGGGCGAGGAAGGTGGTGAGCGTGCCCTCGAACCCTGCGGATTGCTGCACGCCGCTCTCGATGAACCCGGCGTTCGGGTCCGCCGCTCCGTCGAGCACGGCGGCGCGCACAGTGGTGGGGTACAGGGTGGCCCATGTGGCACCGAGCTCGCTGCCGTAGCTGAACCCGAAGTAGGAGATCTTCGCCTCACCAAGTGCCTGGCGGATCATCTCCATGTCGTGTGCCGTGTTGTTGGTGGTGATGTACGGGAGGATCGTGGCGTTGTTCTGCGCGCAGTTGGTGGCGAACTCTTCCGCGAGGTCGATGAGCTCCTGCCGCTCGGCGTCATCGTCGGGCGTGATGTCGGGGCCGGCGAAGTAGTGGTCGTAGTCGTCGATGCAGTCGATGGCCGGTTCGCTGAGGCCCGTGCCACGAGGGTCCCAGCCGACGATGTCGAAGTGTGCCAGCAGCTTCTCGCTGTAGATCTGCTCGGCATACACGGCGAAGTCGCTGCCGCCGAAGCCGGGGCCGCCAGGGTTCACCAGCAGGCTGCCGATACGGGTTGCGGCTGGGGCGGTGTGGCGGGCCATGAACAGATCGAACGTGCCCTTCGACGGGTCGTCGTAGTCGATCGGGACGACGATGCTGCCGGTCTGCACGTTGCTCTCGTCGCCGAAGTCCTCCCACTCGATGGGGCCGACGTCGGTGAGTGGGACGGATGTGCTCGCCGAGGACACTGCCTTCGGGCTGTCGCCCGTGCAGGCCGCCAATGCCAGGGCCAGCAGCGGAAGGGAGAGGGCGGCGGGGGAACGGCGCATCGCGCCAGGCTACGCCGAGCCGAGGGACGGATGGGGGCGGCCCACCGGGGGCTCCTCCGCAGCCCCCGGCCTGCGCCCGCACCGGGCCGTCATGAGCAGAAGGTCTCGTCCTCCAGCGGTGTCGTCGGGTCGACGAGGTAGGCGTCGATCAGGTCGTCCGCGCAGGAGGTCAACCCGTAGGCCGTGTGCTGGTTGGCCTCGACGATCACCAGGTGGCCGTCCTCCAACGCCTCGGCCATGTTGCGCGTGCTCTCCAAGGGGGTGGCGGCGTCGCCAGTGGTGCCGACCACCACGATCGGGCCGGCACCGGCACCGGTGATCGCCAGCGGCGCCACCGGCTCGATCGGCCACACCGAACAGATCGTGAGCTCCAGCATCCAGCTGCGGCCCAGCCGCGGTGCGGCCGCAGCGAACTCGGCCTCGTGCGAATACAGGTCGTCCGGCCCGGTGGAGCCGGGGTCGTCCAGGCAGCCGATGGCGAAGTAGGCCTCCAGGTCGTCGGCCCACGAACCGCCGCCGTAGTAGCCGTAGTACTCGTCGTACAGGGAGAGGATGCCGTCGCCGTCGCCCTCCTGCAGGTCGGCCAGCGCCTGTTCGAGCGCGGGCCACATCGAGTCCCCGTACATCGCCTGCGAGACGGCGGTGATCAACACCCCGTGGGTGACGGCGGGGCGGCCGTCCTCGGTGGCTGCGGGTGCGGCGTCCATTGCCGCGGCCAGCGCATCGAACGCGCCCTCGGCGTCGCCACCGTTGTGGAACGCGCACGAGGGGTCGGCGCTGCACTCGGCGAGGAAGGTGGCAAACGTGGCTTCGAACCCGGCCGCCTGCTGGATGTTCTGGTCCAGGTAGGGAACGGTGGGGTCGACCGCGCCGTCGAGCACGGCGGCGCGCACGGTGGCGGGGAACATGGTGGCCCAGGTGGCGCCGAGCTCGCTGCCGTAGCTGAACCCGAAGTAGCTGATCGTCTCCTCGCCCACGGCCTGGCGGATGGCGTCCATGTCCCGCGCCGAGTTCTCCGTGCTGAGGTGGGGCAGCACATCACCCATGCGTTCCACGCAGCCCTCGCCGAACTCGGTTGCCAGCTCGATCAGCGCGTCGCGTTCGGCGGCGTCGTCCGGTGAGGAGTCCACCCCGAAGTAGCGGTCGTAGTCGTCCACGCAGTCCACGAAGGGCTCGCTGGAACCGGTGCCCCGCGGGTCCCAGCCGATGATGTCGAAGCGATCCACCAGGTCCTGTCCGTAGATGAACTCGGCGCTCCAGGCCAAGCCACTCCCGCCGAAGCCCGGGCCGCCGGGGTTGACGAGCAGGCTGCCGATGCGGGCTGCAGGGTCCGCCGCGCTGTGCCGCACGAGGTACAGGTTCAACGTGCCTGCGGTGGGGTCGTCGTAGTCCAGCGGCACCTCGAGGAACCCGTCCTGCAGGCCATCGCCCTGGTCCTCCCAGTCGATCTCGCCGATTGCCGCCGGGGCCACCGTGTCGGGCGGGTCGGTGGCAGGCGGGTCGGTGGCGGGCGGGTCGGTCGGTGGCGGGTCGGTGGCTACCGGCGCATCGGTGGCAGGCGTGGTGGACGACGCCGGCGTGGCGCTGTCGCTGTCGCAGCCAGCCACTGCGAATCCGAGCATCATCGTGGTCGCGAATGCGAATGACCTGACCGTCCGTCTGTGCATGGCCGGAGCGTAGGCGTTCGTTGCGCTCCGTATCCTCACCCCATGCGGATGGGACCCCACATGATGATGCCCGGCGATGCCGAGGCGGTGAAGGGGCGCAAGCTGCAAGGCCGCTCGCTGCGCAGGGCGTGGCGTTTCGCCCGGCCGTATCGGCGCACGATCATCGTGTTCCTGTCGGCCATCGTGCTGGCCGCCGCCGTGGAACTGGTGGCGCCGTTCGCCTTCCGGCGCATCATCGACGACGCCATTCCCGCAGGCGACCGCGGCGCCATCTCGTGGCTGGCGGCGATCGTGGTGGTGGCCGCCCTGGCGGATGCCGGCCTGGCCATCGTCCAACGGTGGTGCAGCTCGCACATCGGTGAGGGCCTGATCTACGACCTGCGCGTGGCCTTGTTCGCCAAGGTGCAGCGGCTGCCCGTGGCGTTCTTCACCCGCACCCAGACCGGTGCGCTCACCAGCCGCTTGAACAACGACGTCGTCGGCGCGCAGAACGCGGTCACCAGCACCCTCGGTTCGGTCGTCAGCAACGTCGTCGTGCTCGTCACCACGCTGGCCGCGATGGCGGCGCTGGAGTGGCGCCTCACGCTCCTGGCGCTCGTGGTGCTGCCGATCTTCATCGTCCCGGCCAAGCGCGTCGGGCGCCGGCTGCAGGTCATCTCCCGCGAGCAGATGGCCACCAACGCCGAGATGAACGCGCAGATGACGGAACGCTTCAACGTCGCCGGGGCGATGCTCGTGAAGCTGTTCGGCCGCCAGGGCGACGAAGTGTCGCTGTTCTCCCAGCGGGCAGCGAAGGTGCGCGACGCGGGCATCCGCCAGGCGTTGTACGGGCGCGTGTTCTTCGTGGCGCTCGGCCTGGTGGGCGCGCTCGGCGCCGCAGCCATCTACGGCGTGGGCGCCCACCTGGTGGTCAACGGCGACATCTCCCCCGGCACGCTGGTGGCACTGGCCGCGCTGGTCACCCGGGTGTACCAACCGCTCACCGGCCTCACCAACGCGCGGGTGGACCTGATGACGGCGATGGTCAGCTTCGAGCGCGTGTTCGAGGTGCTCGATGCCCCCGAACCGATCGTGGACAAGCCGGGCGCGGTGGACCTGGTGGCACCCCAGGGTCGGATCGAATTCCGCGACGTGTGGTTCCGCTACCCGGCCGCGGCGGAGGTCACGGTCCGCTCGCTGGAAGCGCCCTCGGCGCTGGTGGGCGCGGACCCGGATCGGGACGTGCTGCAGGGCGTCTCGCTGGACGTCGCCCCGGGCGAGACGGTTGCGTTGGTCGGTGCCTCCGGCTCGGGCAAGTCGACGCTGTCGTCGCTCATCCCCCGGCTGTACGACGTGACAGGCGGGGCAGTGGTGGTGGACGGGCGCGACGTGCGCGACCTCACCCAGCACTCCCTGCGGGAGGCCATCGGGGTGGTCAGCCAGGACCCGCACCTGTTCCACGACACGATCGGCGCCAACCTGCGCTACGCCCGGCCCGGCGCCACCGATGCCGAACTCGATGCGGCGTGCGCGGGGGCGCGGATCCTCGACGTCGTCCGCGCCCTGCCCGACGGCTACGACACCATGGTCGGCGAGCGCGGCTACCGCCTCAGCGGTGGCGAGAAGCAGCGCCTGTCGATCGCCCGCCTCCTGCTGAAGAACCCGGCGGTGATGATCCTCGACGAGGCCACGAGCCATCTGGACAACGAGAACGAGGCCGCGGTGCAGGCCGCGCTCGACGATGCGATGGCCGGGCGGACCGCCCTGGTGATCGCCCACCGCCTGTCCACGATCCGTGATGCCGACCGCATCGTCGTGCTCGACGACGGCCGCATCGTGGAGCAGGGCTCGCACGACGAACTGCTGGCGCTGGACGGGGTGTACGCCGCCCAGGTGCGCGCCGGGGAAACCCCCGCCCTCGCCTGAGGCCGGCTCCGGCCAGGAGCGTCCGGGCGGCCGTCGGCCAGCCCCATCCGCTTCTCTGTCACACCCCTTCGCGAGGATGAACTGCATGGAAGTCGTTCTCGTCGTTCTCCTCGTCGCGGCCGTTGCAGCCGCCGCTTGGCTGCTCGGCACCCGGCGCGTCCCCGCCCCTGCCCCGGTCATCACGGTGGAGCCCCCTGCCACCGTGCCCCAGGAAGTGGTGCAGCAGGCCGTGGCCGCGGCGGTCGCCCAGGCCAACCAGCACGCCGCGCGGGAGCGCGACATGGCGGTGCAGGCGGCCATGGAGCACGCGCTCACCCTCGTGCAGGCCCAACTTGGTGCCACCACCCAGGCTGCCGATGCCACGCTGGCCGGCCGCCAGCAGCTCATCGACGTCAAGTTGGGGGAGGTGCAGGCGGGCGTGCAGGCGGATCTGCATCGCCTGCAGCTGCTCGTGCAGCAACTGGGGCAAGCCACCAGCGAGAAGCTGGCGGTGGTGGATCACAGCCTCCAGGCCCATGCCGAGATCACCCAAAGCCTTGCGGGCACGGCGAACAGCTTGCGGGAGGCGCTGGCGTCGTCCAACGCTCGCGGCCAGTGGGGCGAGCGGATGGCGGAGGACGTGTTGCGCCTGGCCGGCATGCACGAGCAGGTGAACTATGTGAAGCGCACGGCCGTGTCGGGCGCCGGTACCGGCATCCCGGACTTCACGTTCCTGCTGCCCAAGGGGCATGTGCTGTTCATGGACGTCAAGTTCCCCATGGCCGCCTACCTGAAGTACCTGGATGCGGGCACGGAGGCGGAGAAGGCCGCCCACCGGGCTGCCTTCGTGCGCGACGTGCGGGCCAGGGTGCGCGAGCTGGCCAAGCGGGAGTACGCCGTGGCCGACGACCGCCCGGCGGTGGACAACGTGCTGCTGTTCGTGCCCAACGAGAGCCTGGCGGCGTTCATCCACGACGCGGATCGTGACCTGGTGGAGGACGCAATGCGCCAGCACGTGGTCATCTGCTCGCCGCTCACCCTCTTCGCCTTCCTCGGCGTCATCCGCCAGGCGTTCGACAACTTCATGATCGAGCAGACCAGCCAGGAGATCCTCGGCCTGCTCGGCAAGTTCAGCCAGCAGTGGGGCAAGTACACGGAATCGGTGGACAAGGTGAAGCGTCAGTTCGACACCGTGGCCCGCAGCTTCGACGAGCTGGCCACCACCCGCCGTCGGGCTCTGGAGCGGCCGCTGATCGCCATCGACGACCTGCGGCGCAAGCAGGCGCTGCCGGTGGATGGCCAGCTGTTCGAGGTGGATGAGCTCCCGGACTGGGACAACGTCCGCGAGCTGGGCGCCTGAGCTCCGGCCGCACGCAGCGGCCCGCGCAACGGCCTGCGCCACGGCCTCGGCGCGACCCTGTCAGTACAGGCCGCCCGGGCCGATGAACATCGTGCCGCACTGCGCCTGCCCGTAGGCGTCGAGCTCCGGGTCGCCGGTCACGAGCGTGTCGGTGATCTCCATCCCGTCGCGCAGGGAGTTCATGTCCGCGCGCTCGATCCAGGTGTCGGTGGTGTCCCAGTTGGTGCCGTCTGCGGTGCTGGCCTCCATGCGGGTGATGAAGTGGGTGCCCATCCCGCCGTCGCAGCCCATGCCGCTCATCGTCGCCGCGGCCATGTGCACCGGGATGATGTAGGGGTCGCCGCCGTCGTTGTCGAACTGGAAGGCGCACCCGTCATCATCGATGGCGAACACCCCGAGGTTGAAGCCGGCAGCGTTGCTACCGACGATGGCCAACAGTTCGTCGCGCACCTCACCGGGAGGCGCCCCGATCGAGTAGTCCACATCGACGGGGCCGAGCACCGCGGCAAAGCCGGCGCCGACGTCGCCCAGTGCCACCACCGAGTTCGTGCCGCCGGCCACCTGGATGCGGATGAACCATGAGGGCCCTCCGCCGCCCACCTCGGCCCAGGACAGCGCACTGTCGGTCGTGCCGTCGTCGTTCCAGTCGCCGTTCACGACGTTGACCTCGACGGCGCTGCCACTTGGGGTGGCGTCGTCGCACACCCCGGCAGGGGCGGTGGTGGCGGGTGGCGCCGTCGGCGGTGCGGTGGGCGGGGCCGTCGACGGTGGGGTGACCGTGGTGGAGGGCGAGGTGGCGGGCGCTGTGGTGGAGGCGGCGACGGTGGTGGAGGGCGCGGTGGTGTCGTTGGTGACGGGTGCCTCGCCGGCGCCTGGGCTCGAGGTACTGCACGCCGGAGCGAGCAGGCCGAGCGCAGCGATGGATGCCGCGGCGTAGAGGCGGGCGGTCGAGGGGTGGAACCAGCGGGTGCGGTGCAATGAGGTCATGGCGGTCTCCTCCGGTGGGATCATCGTCACCCTGCACGAGCCCGCCGCCCAGGGGCTCCTGGCAGTTTTCGCGTCTCGGCCGGCTGTTCGGCGGCCGCCGGCTGATGCTTCGGGTGGGGCCCGGCGGGGGTCGCTGTCGCGCCACTAGCCTCCCGTTCATGTCCGAGCCGGTCGCCGTCACGCTCACCCCGTCCCTCGCCGAGGTGCAGCGGGTGCGGGAAGTCGTCGGTGCGGCCTTCGCCACCGACCCGATGTTCGAGTGGCTGTTCCACGAACCTGCCGGCCGGGCCGACGCCACAGCCGCCTGGATCGGCCTGTTCGTGGAGGCCTTCGCCCTCGGCGGCACCGTGGATGTGGTGCGCGGCGCGGACGGCAAGATCGTCGGCGCCGCGCTGTGGCGGCTGGGCGGCGACGACATGCCCTTCCCCGCGGCCCCGTCCGTTGGTGGGCTCCTGGTGGCCGTCATCGGGCCGGAGCTGACGATGCAACGCGGTGGCGCCCTCGGGGCATTCGCCACCAACAAGCCCGAGCCGCCGTTCCACTACCTGCAGTTCCTCGCGGTCCACCCGTCCGCCCAGGGTCAGGGCCTGGGGCGAGTGCTCCTCGGGCATGGTCTGGCGCGGGCGGCAGCGGCGGGCCTGCCGGTGTACCTCGAGAGCACCAACCCGCGGAACCTGGCCTTCTACCACTCGATGGGCGGCACGGAGATCGGCGGCTTCACCCTGCAGCCGGAGGGCCAGGGGGAAGCACTTCCTCCCGGGCCGCGAGCCTTCCGGTTGTGGTGGCCCGCATGAGCCAGCCGGGGTTCGACTTCGGCGACGACGGCGGCGACCTGGACCTCGACGATCAGGGTTCGCCGACGTTCAGCGTCAGCGAGCTGGCGGAGGCCATCAACGGTGCGCTGGCCCGCCGCTTCGACGACGGCGTGTGGGTGCGCGGCGAGATCCAAGGCTGGAACGAGCGCGGTGGCCACGCCTACTTCCAGCTGGTGGAGGACGGCGACGGCGGCAAGGCCACCCTCAACGTGCAGTTCTTCGCCAACAACCGCATGCGGTTCCGTCCTCTGCTGCAGAAGGCCAAGCTGCGCCTCGGCAACGGGCTCAAGGTGCGCATCCACGGCCGGCTGGACTTCTACGCCCCGTTCGGACGCCTCGGCCTCACGATGGACGGCATCGACACGCGGTTCACGCTCGGCGAGTTGGCCCTCCAGCGCGACGACGTCGTGCGCCGCCTGGTGGCCGGCGGCCTGTACGACCGCAACAAGCGGGTGCTGCTGTCGTTGGCGCCGCTGCGGGTGGGTGTGGTGGCAAGCCTCGCCAGCGCGGCCTGGGCGGACTTTGCGCACGAACTCGAGCGCAGCGGCGTGGCGTTCCAGCTGCGCGTCTGTGATGTGCGGGTGCAGGGGGAGTGGGCGGTCACCGAGGTCACGGGCGCGGTGCGTACCCTTGGCCGCGCGCGGGACCTCGATGCCGTGGTCGTCATCCGCGGCGGAGGCAGCCGCACCGAACTCGCCACCTTCGACCACGAGGCGATTGCCACGGCCATCGCCACCGCGACGGTGCCGGTGTTCACGGGCCTCGGCCACGAGATCGACCGCAGCGTGGCCGACGAGGTGGCGCACGCGGCGTTGAAGACCCCGACGGCCTGCGCCGCTGCGTTGGTGGAACGGGTGCAGGCGTTTCAGCAGCGCACCGAGCAGGCCTGGGCGGCGATCACCCGCCGGGCCGACGCCTCGCTGGCTGCGGCCCAGGCGGAGGTCGCCGAGGTGGCACTCGGCATCCGCCATCGTGTCGGCGCCGCGGTCGAGCGCAGCGACGAACGCCTGGCGCACCGGGCGCACCGGGTGCACGCCGGGGCCGCCCGCACCCTGGAGCGCGCCGACGCCCGGGTGGCGCTGGCGGCGACCGCAGTGCGCCGTGTGCCCCTCCGCCTGGAGCCCGAGGTGCGCCACCTCGATGCCGTTGCCGAGCGGGTCCGCCTTCTGGACCCCGCCACCACCATGGCCCGCGGCTGGAGCATCACCCGCACCGCCGATGGGCGCACCGTGCGCAGCAGCCTCGATGTACAGCCCGGCGACCTGATCGTCACCACCTTTGCCGATGGCACGGCACGCAGCCGTGTGGAGGAGACCACCCCGTGAACCCCAAGCCCGACCCGCACACGGCCCGCGATGGCGAGGCCGGCACGTCGCCCGGTGAACCGCCCGCCGGCTATTCCGAGGCGCTCGCCGAACTCGACGGCATCCTCGCCCAACTCGAACGCAGCGACGTGGACGTCGACGTGCTGGCCGCCAACGTGCAGCGGGCGGCAGTCCTGATCGCCTTCTGCCGCGACCGCATCGGCAATGCCCGGATGCAGATCGAGCAGGTCGTCGCCGACCTCGGCGACACCGACTGACCCGCCGCTGCCGGGCTGAGTTGCTGCCAGCGCCGCGGGCAGCGCGTATCAGGGTCGGTACCCGGCGACTCTTGAGAGTCATGGCCTCCACACACGTGTTCCGTCCGTTCCGTGCACTCCGTTCGTCCCGTCCGCTTCGTGCCACCGGGCTCCTGCTGGTCGTGGCCGGCGCAGTGTCGTGCGGGTCGGACGATGCTCCCGCCACCTCGGCCGCCACCGACACTCGGGTCGACGTCGTGGTGGCGGCGATGGAACGTGACGCCGCGGAGTTCGGCTTCACCCTCGACCGGGCGTGCCTCGCCGGCCTGCTCGGCCAGCTCAGCGATGCCGACCTCGACCTGCTCGTGGCTTCTGCACCGGACACCTCGCCCGACGCCACCACGCCCGCCCTCAGCCCCGCCGGCGAGGCGTTGGGAGAAGAAGTGAACGGGTGCATCACCCCCGGCGAGGCCGCGGCCAACCCCGCCGACCCGGCCGTGGTGGAGGAGGCCGTCCAGTACGTGATGGAGGAGGAGGCCACCGCCGACGAGGAATGCCTGCGCCGCAACTTCGGCCGGCTCAGCGACGAGCAGCTGCAGTTGATGATGTCCGAAGGCCCGGCCAGCGACGACCCTGCCCTGGGCGACGTCTTCGCTGCCGTCCTGCCCTGCCTCGACTGAGGGGTGGCTGTCAGCCCTGCCGACCTTCGCAGGTACGGTGCCGCGGGCTGGGTCCGGCGGTGCCTGATAGGTGAGCGCGGACCGTAACCTGCGCTCGTGACTTCGGCCCCAGTTCCCGCCTCCCTCGCTGCCATTGCCGCACGTGTCGAGGCCAGGCTGGCGGAGGCGCTGGTACCCGAGGAAGCACGCTGGAGCGAGTTCGACGCCGACCTTGCCGACCCGATTCGCGAGATCGGCCGCCTGGTGCTGGGCGGGGGCAAGCGTCTGCGCCCCGCGTTCTGCCATTGGGGCTACGCCGCCGCGGGTGGCGACCCGGCGGACCAGATCGTGGCCGACGCCGGCGCAGCGTTCGAGCTGATGCACGCCTTCGCCCTGTTCCACGACGACGTGATGGACGATGCCGCCAGCCGGCGAGGCCAGCCCACCACTCACACCGTGTTCGCCGAACGTCATGCCGCCCACGGGTGGGCCGGTGAAGCCCGCCGTTTCGGGGACGGGGTGGCCATCCTGGTCGGCGACCTGGCCTTCGTGCTGTCGGACCGTTTGATGGCCGAAGCCAACCGTGAGGCGTGGACGATCTGGAACGAGCTGCGCATCGAGCTCAACATCGGCCAGGTGCTGGACATCGTGGGCAGTGTGCGCAACGACCGTACCCGTCTCAAGGCCGAGCGCATCTGCCGCTACAAGAGCGGCAAGTACACCATCGAACGCCCCCTGCATCTCGGCGCTGTCCTGGCCGCGCCAGGTCACGCCCAGGCGCTCCTGCCGGCGCTCAGCGCCTACGGCCTGCCGCTCGGCGATGCCTTCCAGATGCGCGACGACGTGATGGGTGCCTTCGGCGACCCGGCGCTCACGGGCAAGCCGGTCGGTGGCGACCTGCGCGAGGGCAAGCCGACCCCGCTGATGGCCCGCGCCGTGGAGGCCGCCACCGCGGCCCAGGCGGCGGTGCTGGCGATGGTCGGCGGCAAGGACCTCACCGACGAGGACGTGGCACGCGTGCAGCAGGTCATCGTCGACACCGGCGCCCTGGCCGACCTGGAGGCCACCATCGCCCGCCTCACCGCGGAGGCCGTCGCCGCGGTCGAGCGGGCCCCGGTGGCCGCTGAAGCCCGCACCGAACTGGTGGCCCTGGCCGCCTACGTCTCCCGCCGCCAGGTCTAGCGCCCCCGGCCACCACGGCTTTACGTAAAGGCTGTCGACAAGAAGGCCCTGGTCAGGCGGTACGCGAACCCCGACAGCGTTTACGTAAAGCGGGTG
>JBPOIX010000233.1:0-29565 GCA_052034175.1 Actinomycetota bacterium | reverse complement strand
AGGTTCGCCGCGCCATCGACACGGGCGTGGAGTACATCCTCGACCACCGGCTGTACCTGCGGGCCAGCCGCGAGGAGCCGATCACCGGCCACCTGTTGGACGTTTCGTTCCCCGAGTCCTACCACCTCAACCTGCTGGAGATGCTTGCGGTGATCGACGCCGCCGGCCGTCTCCACGACCCGCGGTGCCGCCAGGCTCTCGATCATCTCGCATCCCGCCGCAGTGAGACCACCGGCTCGTGGAAGGTCAGCTTCCGGTACACCGGCAAGGGGTGGGTTGCCTTCGACCCCGCGGGTCAACCTGCCGAGTGGGTGACCTACCTGGCGCAGCGCTTCCTCACCCGCGGCCAGGCCGACCAGCGCGGCCAGGCCGAACAGGCCGACCATCCACCCGACGCGTGACGAACCCCCTCCGACCGAGTAGTTTCTTTACATCAACTCTACTCAGGACGACGAGCGAGGACTCATGAGCGCACCGCAGGACGACTGGGATGTCGAGGTCGATGTGGTCGTCCTGGGCAGTGGCGGCGCCGGCCTGGTCGCCGCGCTCGCGGCCCACCACCACGGCGCCGACGTCGTGATCGTCGAGAAGTCCGGCATGGTCGGCGGCACGACGGCAATGTCCGGCGGGATGATGTGGATCCCGATGAACCACCATGCGGTCGAGGACGGCATCGAGGACTCCTTCGACGACGTGGTCGCCTACCTCGACGCCCTCGCCCCCGAACGGCTCGATGCCGACACGCTCTCGGCGTATCTCGAGTGCGGGCCGGAGATGATCCGCTTCATCGCCGACCACACCCCTGCCAAGCTGCGCCACTTCAAGGGCTTCCCGGACTACCAGCCCTGGCTCGTCGGTGCGCTCCCCCATGGCGGCCGGTCGCTGGACAACGACGTCTTCCCGTTCGAGGAGCTGGGCACCTTCGCCACCCGCGTCAACCCGCCGAAGGTGGGCGTGCCGAAGATCCTCAGCCGCATGGAGGACAAGTACGGCGGGGTCAGCGCCGAAGAGATCGAGGACCGCAAGCGCCGCGATTGCCGCGGCCAGGGGCAGGCGCTCGTGGGCGGCCTGTTCAAGGCGATCATCGACCGCGACATCCCGGTGGTCTACGAAACCCGTGCCCGCCATCTCATCAGCGATGGCAGCCGCATCGTCGGCGTGGAGGCCGAGCAGGAGCGCGGCACGGTGCACATCCGTGCCCGCAAGGGTGTGGTCATCGCCACCGGTGGCTTCGAGTGGAACGAGCAGTTGGTGAAGACGTTCCTGCGCGGCCCGATGACGGGGCCGATCAGCGTGCCCGAGTGCGAAGGCGACGGCCTGGTGATGGCGATGGAGGTCGGGGCCAGCCTGGGCAACATGGCCAACGCGTGGTGGATGACGTCGAGCAAGGAGTCCAAGGCCGGCCACCGCGACGCCAAGCCCAACTACCTGCCGTGCGCCTCGGAGCGCGCCTACCCAGGGTCGATCCTGGTGAACCGCCGCGGCCAGCGCTTCGTCGACGAGGCCATGAACTACAACGCACTCGGCTTCGCGCTGCACACGTTCGACCCGCACACCTACGAGTGGGTGAACCTGCCGTACTGGATGGTGTTCGACAGCAACTACATGCGCAACTACCGCATGTTCACCAGCCTTCCCGGCGACCCGGTGCCGTCGTGGGCTGTCGGCGCCGACACCCTGGAGGAGCTGGGCGCCAAGGTCGGTATCGACGGCGAAGGGCTGGCCGCCACGGTGGAGCGCTTCAACGGGTTCGCCCGTCAGGGCCACGACGACGACTTCGGTCGCGGCGACAACACCTGGGACCGTTGGGTCGGCGACACCGCCAAGCCCGGCACCGCTGCCTGTCTCGGCGAGATCACGGAGGCCCCGTTCTACGCGATCAGGATGGAAGCCGGCGTCAACGGCACATGCGGCGGCCCGCGCTCCAACGGCGACGCCCAGGTGCTCGGCCTCGACGAGCAGCCGATCGACGGCCTGTACGTGTGCAGCAACGCGATGGCCAGCGTCACGGCCGGCCACTACGGCGGCGGTGGCGGCACGCTCGGGCCCGGCATGACGTTCGGCTTCATCGCCGGCCGCCACGCCGCCCTCAAGGGCTGACCCGACGACCCTCGCTCAGCGCGGTGGCCCGAGTTGTGCCAGGCGAGCTGCGAGTGCCGGGTCTGCGGCGGCACGAGCCGACCATTGGGCATCGATCTCCGGCCATCGGCCGGGAGGGATCTTGTACGCGGCGAGGGTGCGTTCGAGCACGGCCGGCGGCACGCGGCCGGTGTCCACCACCCGCCGCGCCTGCAGCCACTGGTCGGCGGTGACCCCTTCCACGGCCGACGACGGGTCGGCTGGCGGCGCGGGCCGGAGGAGATCGTCCAGCCCCTCGCGCACCGCGAATGCGACCGCGCCGAGATTGATCTGGCGGCGGGCGTCGTCTTCCGCCCTTGCCTCGGCGAACTGGGGCCGCAGTTCTTCCACCAGTGCGGCGCGGTCGATGCGGTCGAACGCACCGGAGGCGGGGTCGCGCACGACGGGCACCTCGGTGCCGACACCGATCACCAGACCTGCGTCGCGCGGCACGATGATCGTGGTGGCCACACACGGCCCGAACCCGCCGTCGACCTCACGCACGCGAACACCCAGCCGCAGCGAGCACTGGGCGTCGGCGTTGCCGTTCTCGACGGCCGAGACCCCTTCGGTCCATTGCACGATGGCCCGCCCGAGTTGCCCGTTCGAGGTGAGGGCCAGCATCCGCAGGTCTGCCAGCGACGATGCGCCGTCGGCCGGTGGGACCGGTGGCCGCTCGGCGCGGGCGTCGGTTCCCCCGGAGTCGCCATCGGCGAGCTCGACGGCGCCACCGATGATGTTGCCGAGCTTGCGGAAGAACCCCATCGCGGGACCGTACCACCGCGACGGAACAGCCCAGGACTGTGGCACGCCGCGGTGCGGCCCGTGCGTCAGCGAGCGGCGCCGACGGCGCGCTTCGCCAATACGGCTGCCTCTCCTGCGTCCACACCCAGTGACCGCAGCAGCCGGCTCACCACCGTGCGGCGATAGTTCGCGCTGTGCTGCCCGTCCACGATGCGGCGCGCCGCGAGCACCAACGCACCGATGACCACGTCGAGCGTGCCATCGTCGGGCGGGCCGTCGAAGCGGCCGGCCGCGTAGCCGTCGGCGAGATCCTGCCGCAGGTGGGCGAAGCCCGTGCCGCCGAGCAGCGCCCGCTGCGCGGCCTCGAGGCGCAACATCACGCGCACGATCTCCGGGTTGCGGACTGCGTTGGCAAGCCCGAGCGCGGTGATGATCGCGAACCGTGCGGCTGGGTCGGCATCGTCCACCTCGAGGGCGGAGCGGGCCGCGAACGATTCCACCAACTCCGGCACGAGCGCGTCGACGAGCGCGTCACGGTCGGCGAAGTAGTTGTAGAACGTGCCGTGGGAGACGCCGGCGCGGGTGGCGATGTCGGCCACCGTGAACCCCTCACCGTCCGCGGCCAGCACATCGAGCGCCGTGTCGAGCAGCAGACGGCGGGTGCGTTCCTTCTTCTTGTGCCCGCGGGTGAGCGGTGCGGCGGAGGCCGTCGTCATGGCCGCAGGGTAACTCAACATTGACATTGTGTGCAATATTGGACAGGCTGTCACCCATGACGACCAACCCCCCTCGCCTCACACTCGGCCATGCCACGCTTGCCGTGCGCGACCTTGCCCGGATGGTGGAGTTCTACCGCGACGTGCTCGGCTTCCATGTCACCAACCGCGGCGCCCCCATGCCCGGCATGGGGGAGATGGTGTTCATGTCGCAGGACCCCGCGGCGCATCATCAGATCGTGCTCGTGGAGCAGGAGGCCACGGCGCCGCGCGGGTTCATGATGGCCGACCACCTGGCCTTCCGCACCGGCACGCTCGCCGACCTGCGGCGCATCGGCGCCCGGCTGGCCGCCGCCGAGGTGGCACAGGTGATCCCGATCTCGCACGGCAACGCGTGGTCGCTCTACTTCACCGACCCGGAGGGCAACGGGCTGGAGTGCTTCGTCGATTCACCGTTCCACGTTGCCCAGCCCTACGCCGACGGCCTCGACCTCGCGGCCTCCGACGAGGAGATCGAGGCCACCACGCGCGCCAAGCTTGAAGGCCTGCCCGAGTTCCAGCCGTTCGACGAGTGGCGCGCGGCGATGGCCGCCCGCCTCGCAACCGACACCGCCGAGGGCTGAGCAATGGACCTGGGCATCACCGGCCGCAGCGCCATCGTGTGCGCCTCCAGCCGCGGCCTGGGCTTTGCCTGCGCCGACGCGCTCGCACGCGAGGGCGTGCACGTCACCATCAACGGCCGCGACGAGGCGGCTCTCCAGGCGGCGGCACAGCAACTCACCGACCGCCACGGGGTGCCCGTGCGCGCGGTGGCCGGCGACATCACCGACCCAGCCACGCATGAGGCGCTCATGGCGGCCTGCCCGCAGCCAGACATCCTCGTCAACAACAACGGCGGCCCTCCCCCTGGGCGCTTCGCGGACTGGGATCGCGAGGCGTGGATCGCCGCGCTCGACGCCAACATGCTCGCCCCGCTGGCCATGATCCGCGCCGTGCTCGATGGGATGGTCGCGCGGCGCTTCGGGCGCATCGTCAACATCACCTCGGCCATGGTGAAGACGCCGCTCTCCCCGATGGGCCTGTCCACCGGCGCCCGTGCCGGCCTGACCTCGGTGGCCAAGGCGCTCTCCAAGGACGTCGCCAAGGCCAACGTCACGATCAACAACCTGCTGCCCGAGCGCATCGACACGGCACGCCAGCGGCAGATGGCCGAGCTGCAGGCGTCGATCGCCAAGATCACCGTCGAGGAGGCCTACGAGCGGATGGCCGCCTCCATCGCCGCCAAGCGTCTCGGCCGGCCGGAGGAGTTCGGCGACGCCTGCGCCTTCCTGTGCAGCGCCCAGGCCGGGTTCATCAGTGGGCAGAACCTGCAACTCGACGGGGGAAGCTACGGGGGGCTGTTCTGACATGGCGCACGAACTCGACATCCCGTACCTCGTGGTCGGAGCCGGCCCCACCGGCATGACACTCGCCCGCCTCCTGGCGAACGCCGGCCGCCGCTGCCTGGTGGTGGAGCGCCGGGCCACCACCCAACCGAACCCCTCCGCCCATGTGGTGAACGCGCGCACCCTGGAGATCTTCCGCCAAGCCGGCTTCGACATGGCGGCGATCTCGTCCATCGCCAAGGACCCGGCGGACTCCGGCCACGTCAACTTCGTCACCCGCTTGAACGGCGAACTCATCGGCCGCCTGCCGTTCGAGCGGCAGGGCGACGAGTGCCTCGCCCACACACCCACGCCGCTGCGGAACATCTCCCAACACCTGCTCGAACCGCTGATGGCACGTGAACTCCTCACGGCGCCCGGTGTCGAGGTGCGCTACGGCACCGAGTGGGTGTCCAGCGCCCAGGACGGCGAAGGGGTCACCTCGGTGATCCGCAACACCGCCACCGGCACGGAGACCACGGTGCGGAGCACCTTCCTGCTGGCCGCCGACGGTGCCGGCAGCGGAGTGCGCAAGTGGTTGGGGATCGAGATGGTCGGCCCGCAGAGCATTCAGGACTTCGTGGCCATCCACTTCCGCGCCAACCTGCGCCCGTACGTGGCCGAACGGTTGGGCGTGCTGCACTTCGTGATGGACCCGGAGGCCAGCGGCACGTTCATCGCCCACGACCTCGACCGTGAATGGGTGTTCATGGTCACCTTCGACCCTTCCACGCAGACCATCGAGGACTTCGACACGGCACGCTGTGAAGCCATCCTGCGCGCCGCAATCGGCGACGACGCGGTCGAGGTGGACATCGTGCGAGCCGGCACCTGGCACATGACGGCGCAGGTCGCGGAGCGCATGCAGGACGGCCGCGTCTTCCTCGTGGGCGACGCCGCCCACCGCTTCCCGCCCACCGGCGGGATGGGGCTGAACACCGGCGTGGCCGACGCCCACAACCTGGTGTGGAAGCTGTGCGCCGTGGAGGACCGCTGGGCCGCACCAGGCCTGCTGGACACCTACGCCGTGGAGCGCCACCCGATCGCCGAGGTCAACTGCCACCAGAGCGCAACCAACGCCTTCAAGATGATCGTGCTGTTCGAAGCACTCGGGCTGCACCCGGGCGCGACCTCGGCCGACCTCGCCGCACGGCTGGCCGACCCTGCCAACCACGCGCAGATCGCGGCGGCGGTGCAGGAACAGGCGACCCACTTCGACATGCTCGGCCTCCAGCTCGGTTACGTGTACTCGGGTGGCGCGCTGGCGCGGGAGGGCCAGCCGCCGACGCCGATCACCGACCCGAGCGCCTTTGAGCCGTCCGGTGAGGTCGGCGCCCGCCTCCCCCACGGCTGGCTGGCCGACGGCCGCTCCACCCTCGACCTCGTGCGGGGAAGCGATGGCTTCACCCTCCTCACCCTGGGGGCACACGAGCAGTGGGCCGGCGCGGTGGCGACGGTCGCCGCACCGGTTGGCCACGTCCGGCTCGAGGGCGACGCGACGGCCAGTGCGGTGTGGGTGGCGCAGTGCGGCCTCGGCTCGACCGGAGCGTTGCTGGTGCGGCCGGACCAGCACGTGGCCTGGCGCGCGCAGGAACTCCCCGCCGACCCTCACGCCGCACTCGCCGCCGGGCTGCGCACAGCGCTCGGCGCGCTCGGCGCGCTCGTCGAGCCCCCGCGGCTGGCCGCGGACCTGCCAGGCTGACGCCCACCGGCCGAGGGGCGGCCGGCGAAGGGGGAGCCATGCCTGCCATTCCGCAGCACGCCACGGTGGCCGTCACCGGTGCCGCCGGGTACATCGGTGGTTGGGTCGTACGCGACCTGCTGGAGCGCGGGCACCGGGTACGGGCCTGCGTGCGCGACGTTGACGACATCACCAAGGTGGGCTTCCTCACGGCCATGCACCCGTATGCGTCGGGGCGCCTGACGCTGCATCGCGCCGACCTCGACGAGCCGGGCTGCTTCGACGACATCTTCCGCGGGTGCGACGGCGTGGCCCATGTGTCCCACGTGAGCACCTACAACGACACCGAGTACGTGCAGCGGACGTGCGACCACATCGTCGCCAGCATCGAACGCTCTGGCTCGGTGCGGCGCGCGGTGGTCACGTCCAGCGTGGCGGCGGTGATCTCCGAGGCGGACATGACCGAACTCGTGCGCCGGCCGGTCTGCGACGAGGACCGCTACCCGGACGAGTCCAACCCGAAGCGCACGCCCGAGCGCGGGCAGGGCTACTCGATCGGCAAGGTGATCGCCCAGCGTGCGTTCGCCGACGCAGCTGCGGCCAGTGCCGCAGGGTGGGACGCGATCACGATCTGCCCGGCGGACAACGTCGGCCCGATCCAGTCGGCTCACCAGCGCAAGGGCGGGCCGTGGCAACAGGTCATCGCCCGCATGCTCCAGGGTCGTTGCGAGATCTTCCAGGGCACCGGCCCGTACCGGCCGTGGATGCCCGTGGACGTGCGCGACGACGCGGCGTGCCACTCAGGGTTGCTGGAGAGCGAGCGGGTTGCCAACGGCGAGCGCTACATCGCCTGGTCGACCGAGCGGCGGGACTACGAGGACGTGGTGACCACGATCGACCGGGTGCTGCCGGAGCTGCGGTTCGACCCCGGCCCGATCATCGACCCGACCCCGGAGCGCCACAAGGCCCGCGAGGCGGAGTTCCGCGCGATCTGGGCCGGCTGCATCCTGCGCAACGACCGCATCCGCGCGGTGGTGCCGATCCAGTTCCGCTCGCTCGACGAGTCGGTCCGCGACTGCGTGGAGTCGTTGCTCTCGATCGCCGGCGTGGTGCCACAGCGCCGCGCCGACTGACCCGCGCCGGCTGACGGCGGCTGGGGGCTGGGGCGGCGGGCTCCCCGTCAGGTGATCGTCTCGCCGCCGTCGACGAGCAGAGTCTGGCCGGTGATGAACGAGGCGTCCTCGCTGAGGAAGAAGCAGATCGCTGCGGCGAGCTCGGCGGCCGTGCCCATGCGCTGCATGGGGATCTTGGCGCCGAAGATCTTCTCCCCCTGCTCCATGTCGCCGCCGCGGGCCAGCATCAACGGGGTGGTCATGCCGGTGACCGTGCGGCCGGGGGCGATGCAGTTCACCCGAACCTCCGGCAAGGCTTCCAGGCTGATCTGCCGGGTGAGGCCGGTGATCCCCGCCTTCGCCGCACCGTAGGGAACATTGTTGCCGTTGGCCGTGAAGCCGGCGGTGGAGGCGATGGTGACGATGGCGCCGCGACCGCGGGCCTTCATCACCGGCAGGGTGTGCTTGCACACGTGGAACGTGCCACCGATGTGCACGTCGAGCATGCGGCTGACGCGGGCCGAATCCCACTCCGCTACGGGCCCGAACTCGGCGTGGCCGGCGGCGGCCAACACCAGGTCGATGCCACCCAGCTGGTCCACGGTGGCCGCGACTGCGGCGGCGACGGCCGCTTCGTCGGCCACGTTGGCGGCCAGGCCGATGCACCCGGGCAGTTTCGCCGCGGCAGCCTGGGCGCGCTCCAGGTCGAGGTCCACCAGTGCCGCGCGCCCCCCTTCGGCCACCACCCGCTCGGCGGTGGCGAAGCCGATGCCGCTGGCACCGCCGGTGACGAACAGGACCTGGTCGTGGAAGCGCATCGCGCCATTGTGCCGTGCGGACTCCCACCGTGCCCACCCGGCGGGCCGCGCCAGCCGCGCCTGCGGCTCGTCACCCGCCGCGGCTCACCCGGCGGGGCTCACCCGGCGCGGCGCACGGACACCTCGACCGCCTCGCCGCCCACGGGCTGGAAGCGGGCGGTCAACCGACCGCCGGGCTCCAGGGGCCAGGCGCGTGTGAGGCCACCGGTGAGCACGATGTCGCCGGCGCGCAGTTCGTCGCCCCTGGCCGACAGCTGGGTGGCCAACCAGGCGACGGCATCGAGCGGGTGCCCGAACGCGTCGGCGCCACGGCCACAGCCGAGCTCCGCGGTGCCGTCAGCGAGCGACACCTCTACCTCGTCGAGTGCATCCAGGGGTAGCTCCGGGCCGAGCACCAGCTGGCCAGCCGACGAGTTGTCCGCCGTGTTCTGCTCCAGCGTGAAGCGGTAGTCGACCCACGTGGAGTGCACCACTTCCAGGCAGGCGTGGGCCGTGGCCAGCGATGCGGCTACGTCGGCTCGGGTGACCCCTTCAGGCCTCGGGGCGAGCGGCCTGGCCAGCCGCACCGCGACCTCCGGCTCCACCCGAGGCTGCACGAGATGGGCCGCCACCACACCGCCGTCGGGCAGCACCATGGCATCGGTGAGCGGCCCGAAGTTGGGCCGGTCGACCCCCATCTGGCGGCGCATGACCTCCGACGTGTAGCCGAGCTTCCACCCGACCACCTGCTCGCCCGCTGCAACGCGCAGCGCCACCAGATGGCGTTGCACCCCGAACGCCGCGTCGAGGTCGAGTCTGCCGAGCACTGCGTCGGGGTCGAGCAGACGGCCTTCGCGGCGCGCCTGCCAGATGGCCGCAGCCGCGACATCGTGCCCCGGACGGCGCGGTTCCATTGCAGGGCTCACGGCGCCTCCATGGCGAACATCATCGCGCAGCCATCAGAAGAAGCGGTCGTAGTGAATCTGCCCGACAGGCACCATGTGGTCGAGCGCCAATGCTTGCTGGAGCGCCTGGGTCATGGGCGGTGGACCGGCGCAGTACCACTCCATCCCGGCCAGGCGGCCCGCGAGTTCGGTGCAGGCGTGCTCGTGGACGAAGCCGGTCGCACCGTGCCACTCCTGCTGGTGCTCGGCAGCGGGCATCGAGACCACAGGGTGGAAGACGACACGGGCGCCCTGGTCGGCAAGCTGCTCGAGTTCTTCCTGCCCGCAGACGTCGGCGGGCGTGCGGGCCCCGTAGAAGAAGTGCAGCTCGTTCCGCACGAGCAGCCCCGCTTCAGCGGCACCGCGGGCGATCGACAGCATCGGCGCCAACCCGGACCCCCCGGCCACGCAGGCGATGTCGCGTGCGACATCGGGGCGCAGCCCGGCCAGGCCGTACGGCCCGTCGATCTCCACCGAGTCACCGACGGAGATGTCGTTGAAGACACGCGACGTCGCAGCACCGCCGGGCACACGTCGCACGACGAGCTCCCACTGGCCGCGCGCATTGGGTGTGTTGGCCATCGAGTAGTTGCGCGGCGCCAGCCCCGGAAGGAACAGCGAGACGTACTGGCCCGGCTGGAACTGCGCCGCGTCGGCCGTGCGCAGGGTCACTCGCAGCATGTCGTGGGTGACCCGCTCCAGCCCCTCGACCAGCGCCGTGTGGCGCCGCGGTGCCCGTGTGCCGGCGTACTCGGGCGAGGTGCGCACGCGGATCACGGCGTCCGTCGTGGCCCGCACCTGACAGGCCAGCAGCCGGCCGGTGCGCCGGTCCCGCTCCGTGCGGCCGGGCGCGTCCGGCCAGAGGTCGACGACATCGCCGTCGGCGACCTGGATGCGGCAGCTGCCACATCCACCGGAGTTGCATTCGTACGGAATGCCGACGCCATGGCGGAGCGCGGCGCGCAACACCGTGTCGCCAGCCTCCTGCTCGAACTGCTCCCCGGAGCCCTCGACGGAGATGTGCACGGTGGCCGTCACACGCCGAGCGTGCGACGCACCTCGCGGGTGGCCGCCACGGCGCGTGCCCCCGCATCCGGGCTGTCCGGCAGCGCGGCGCAGAAGGCCTCGATGGCCGCATCGGCCTTCGGTTCCCACGCCGCGATCCACTGCTGCATCCGCTCCGCGTTGCCAGCCTCGGTCGACATCATCTTCACCAGCGCAGCCGCCCACCGGCGGTGGCGATCGGCGTCGATGAGCTGCGCATCCGTCAGCATGCCGAGCAGCATGTCGCCCTGGTGGCGGGCCGTGTTGCCGAGCTGGCGCAGCACCGCCTCTTCCACCGCAGGCTTGGCGATCAGGTTCAGCGCCACGAACGCCTCGGTCCAGTCCCAGGTGGTGAGCACCTGCTCCATCAACGCGCGGAAGCCCTGCCACGCCGGATGCTGTTCCCAGTGGGCGCGCTCCGCCGTGCCGAAGCCGAGCTCCGGGTAGGTGAGCGACAGCTCCTTGGTGCGATAGGCGGTGTGGCTCAGCCAGCGCATCGAGTCCGCGGCCTGGAAGGCGGCGCAGTTGGTGATCGTGCTGGCCGGCGACATCTGCTGCAGATACGCCGACGCCATCTGCAGGGTGTGGAACAGGTACCGCGCCGGGGTGTACACCACCGCCAGGTCGGCCACCCACGCCGGGTCGAGCGCTTCGTCGTGCTCGCGCTCGTCGAACTGGTCGAAGAGCCCGAACACATAGGTCTCCTGCCCGTCCTGCAGCATCGTGTACGTGCGGTACACCAGCTCGTCGGGGTCGCGGAACGCATTCCAGTCCGGGTGCTGCAGGCCACTGCCGTCGCGATGCTCGCGGTACCAGCGGTTCATGAAGACGTCGGGGTCGAGCTCGTACGGCGCCGGCGCGTCCGGGCGGGTGTTGTACAGCAGGTTGGTGGAGACGATCTCGTACTCGCTCGGCTTGCGGCGCCGGCCGGCGAGATGGCTCCAGGTCTTCAGCGGGGGGAGCACTCCATTGTCGGTCATGACCGGTTCTCCTTCAGAGACGGGTGGCGTAGTAGAAGCGGACCTGATCGCTGCCGGTGTCGATGCGGCCGGCGAACGACGCCAGGTCGACCTCGAGGTCGTTCATCGAGAACGGCCGCCCGAGCAGCTCCTCGATGGTGGCGCGGGT
The DNA here is from genome assembly GCA_052034175.1 of Actinomycetota bacterium. Taxonomy (GTDB): domain Bacteria; phylum Actinomycetota; class Acidimicrobiia; order Acidimicrobiales; family Ilumatobacteraceae; genus UBA668. The sequence goes on along the minus strand of JBPOIX010000233.1, from coordinate 17,857 downwards.
GAGCACGAGCTCACCTTCGGTCTCGATGCGTACATAGGCGATCTTGTCGTCGACGACGATCGTCTTGCCCGGGTTGTCGATCTCTGCCGCCTCGGCGACAGCGGTGGCGAGTTCGCCGTGGCGCATCACCGGGCCGACCCGGTTGTTCTGGTAGGCGGTGGATATCCCGCTCATGATCGAAGCTCCTTCAACTCGCGGCGAACAGTGGGGTGATGCCGGCGGTGTCGACGTGGACGTCGTCGCCGTCGATGCGGACGGGGAACTCGGCGAGGCGGCAGTTGCCGGGGTTGATGCCCTCGCCGGAGGTGGCGTCGAACACCCACTGGTGGGCGCGGCACACCAGCCGGGTGCCGTCGAAGTTGCCCTCGACGAGCGGGATGTCCTGATGGGGGCACACCCCTTGGAAGGCGCGGACTTCGCCGCCGTCGAGGCAGACCACGAGCACCTCCTGGCCGTCCACCTCGAACGACTCCATCTCCCCTTCCCAGAGGTCGTCGAGGCTGCACACCCGAGTGAACGACATCGTGTTCACCCGGCTCCGCCGGCGGCGGCGAGCACCGGCTGCTCCCACACGACCTCGATGCACTCCATCGGTGCGAGGCCGGATTCGATGACGGTCATCGTGCGGGGGAACGCATCATCACTGCCCTGACGGCGCACGCGCATCACATGGCCCGGGCGATCCGCGACGCGGCGGCCCACCGAGTGATGCGCGGCCGCGGCGGCGACCTCGTCCATCGTGTGGTCGGTGTCCACGGCGAGCAGTTGGAGGACGAAGTCCTCCTCGAAGTTGGAGGTGAGGGGGAACAGTGCCACGGGGCTCTCCTTCGCTCAGCTGGCAAGCCGCGCGCGGGCGGCTCGCACCTTCTCGACCCATGCGTACGCGTGGGCGTCGTCTCCGATCTCGCCCGGGGCGAGACCCATGTACTGCAACCCGCCGGACAGGTCCATCGGCTGGATCATCCCGGCCAGGAAGCGGTCGATGATCGACAGGTGGCCGGCGTAGCGGCTGGGCTCGAGCTCGAACACCCAGCGGCACGGCTCGGAGCAGAAGTGATAGGCGCGACCCTCGTGCACGAGCGAGTAGTCGCGCACCTTCCAGGCCGGCCCGGGGGTGGTGTTGATGGGCAGCTGGCACATGTTGCACACCACCGGCAGGGTCTCCGGGTAGGTCATCTCGACACGGCCCTCGAGCAGGTTGTCCGTGATGACGTCCCAGCACTTGCCCCAGGTGGCGTTCCAGCCGGGGTACTTCTCCTCCAGCCAGTCGCGCTCCTCGGGGGACACACCCGCCGCAGGGTTCCACCACACGGTCGGCCGCCAGAACCAGACACCGAGGTGCTGCCCATGGTGCTGGGTGTCGATCTGCGCCATGAACTCGTCCCAGTACCAGGGCCGGTCCAGGCCGAGGTCCAGCAGCGCCCGCTCGAACTGGGCGACGATCCACTCCTGCATGAACTCCTTGAAGGACTGCTTCCGGTGGCTGAGCGGCGTGTAGTAGTCCATGATCGGGCCCGTGAGCACGGAGAACAGGCGCCACGCCCGCCAGATGCCGACGTCGACGAGGCGCTGGGCCTCCTCCTTGCGGCCGTTCTCGACAAGCACCGACACCAGCGGGCCACCGATCTGGGCGTGACGCGACTCGTCGGTCTGGATGCTGGAGATCAGGCTGGAGAACGTCCAGTCGCCCACCTGCGCGGCATCTGCGGCGAGGCCGAGGAACTGCATGTTGGTGAAGCCGGTCTCGAAGGCGAACGTCAGCATCAGCGCCACGCCCACCGCGTCGCGGGTGGTGAACATGTCGTCGAACAGGTGGCGGGCGGCGATGATGCCCCACTCGTTGGTGTCGAACGCCTTGTGCGCCCAGTCGAACTGGCGGTCCTTCGGGCACAGCTCGTGCGGGAAGAACAGCTGGATCTGCCCGTGGCGGATCTCGTCCATCATCCCGAGCGTCGCCATGTTGCGCATGCCGGGTGCCTTGCCGAAGCGCGCCATGCGGGCCTCGGCGGTCGAGGCGGAGTACTCGCCGCGGGCGATGGCGCCGTAGTGCGCCTTCATCACGCTGATCCAGCCGGGGTCGGCGGTGGCGTACATGTTGCTGCGCTCCAGCGCCGCCTTCACCGAGTAGGCGCCGGCGTCCTTCTCCCGCTGCACCTTCACGTACTCGGGGAAGGTCTGCTTGTACGGCTCGTCGTAGGCCTCCCAGGCCTCCATGTCGAGGCCGATCGCGCCCGCCAGTTCGGGCGGGAACAGTTCGTTCTCCGACACATAGCTCGGCGTCCAGTTCGTGGACCGGGCGATGTCGTACCAGTCGAGTCGTCCAAGCGTCGCCATCACGTCCCCTTTCGTGCGACAGGTCACGCCCGACCCCCCGGGTCCGGCGCAGCTCGCTGATTGTGCGGCGGGGCGAGCCACGTGGGAAGTGGCCCGAGGTGTACGCGCCTACGACGATGGTTTAGAGACCCGCTCGGAGCGCAGCCCTATAGTTCCGTCGTCGACCCAGAGGGGGGCCGGATGGCGTCGGTCGATCGCGACTTGTTCCAGAACACCGACGTGGTGCACGTGCGCGACGTTGTGCTGTCGGTGGACGACGATGCCAGCACGCGCCGGGAGAAGCTGGCGCGTGTCATCCTCGACGAGCTGTACGAGTTCGTCGGGCTCCTGAACGCCGACGGTGACACGCTGGAGATCAACCGCGCGGCGCTGGAAGGTGCCGGCATCGAACTGGACGACATCGCCGGGCTGCCGTTCTGGGAGGCCCGCTGGTGGGCCGTGTCGAACGAGTCACGCGACGACGCCCGGGCCATGGTGCGGCGTGCCGCCGACGGCGAGTTCGTCCGCTGCGACGTGGAGGTGTTCGGGAGCGACGAGGGCAGCGAGACGATCATCGTCGACTACTCGCTCACACCGATCCGCGATCGGGAGGGCCGCATCGTCTTCCTCCTGCCGGAGGGGCGGAACATCACCGACAAGAAGCGCGCCGAGGCCGAGTTGGCCCGCCGCACCGAGGAGCTGCAACAGCTGCTGGACAGGGTGCGGCAACTGGACGCCGCGAAGAACAACTTCTTCGCCAACGTCAGCCACGAGCTGCGCACCCCGCTGACGCTGATCCTCGGCCCGACGGAGGAGCTGCTGGCAGCCGACGCGCCGCTCTCCGAGCGCCAGCGCCGCAGCCTGGAGGTGATCGACCGGAATGCGCGCACCCTGCTGAACCAGGTGAACGCCCTCCTCGATCTAGCCAAGGTCGAGGCCGGGGAGATGCAGCTGAACTATGTCCGCCTCGACCTGGCCGGCCTGGACCGGGGGGCGGCCGCCCACTTCGACGCGTAGGCCGCGCAACGGTCGATCACCTATCTCGTCGACGTGCCGGTGCACCTTGCGGCGGAGGTCGACCCGGACTCGTTCGAGCGGATCGTCGTCAACCTGCTGTCCACCGCGTTCCAGTTCACGCCCGACGACGGCCGGATCCGCTGCCGGCTCGAGACGAGCGCGCACGGCCACGCGCTGCTGAGTGTGCAGGACTCCGGGCCGGGCGTGGTGCCCGAGCTCCGCACGGAGATCTTCGACCGCTTCCACCAGGGGCGGCCGACCACTGCCGCCGGAGGCACCGGCCTCGGCCTGGCGATCGTGAAGCAGTTCGTCGAGCTGCACGGTGGCACGGTGACGGTGACCGATGCACCCGGCGGCGGGGCGCTGTTCCAGGTGGAGATCCCGGTGGGCGCGCCCGAGACCAGCTATGTGCGCGAGGGCGGATCGGAAAACAACACCCCCGAAGCACCCGACGGTGCGGACGGGCGGCTGCCGCGCACCGACGTGGTGCGGGCCGGCCCGCATCTGGACCGCCACGGCGTGGAAGTCACCGAGCCCCGCCGTACACGCCCCACCGTGCTGGTGGTGGAGGACCACGCGGACATGCGGCGGTTCATCGTCGAAGCGCTGCGCGACGAATGGCGCATCGTCGCCGTACCCCACGCCGGCCAGGCGCTGGCGATCGTCGACAGCGACCCGCCGGACCTGATCCTCAGCGACCTGATGATGCCCGAGATCTCCGGCGAACAGCTGGTGCACGAGGTGCGGTCGAGGCCTGCGCTGGCGCAGGTACCGATCCTTGTTCTGTCGGCACGCGCCGACGATCAGTTGCGGCTGGGCCTGCTGGCCGGTGCCGTACAGGACTACCTCACCAAGCCGTTCTCCGCACACGAGTTGAGGGTCCGCGTCCGCAACCTGGTGACCGCCAAGCGGGCTCGTGATGCGCTGCAGGCGGAGCTGGCCACGCAGACCAGCGACCTTTCCGTGCTGACGCAGCAACTGATCTCCGGCCGGCGCGCGCTGCAGGCCAGCCACGACGCGCTGGAACGCTCCGGGCAGCGGTGGCGCGCGGTGTACGAGAACTCGGCGGCCGGCATCGCCGTGCTCGACCTCGACGGTCGGGTGCTCGACGCCAACCCGGCGTTGCAGGCCATGCTCCAGCGGTCCGCCCGCTCCCTGCGGGAGACACCGCTCATCGACCTGTGCTTCGCCGACGACCGCGACCACATGGCGGCCGACATCGCCCAGCTGCGCGGGCTGGGGCAACGCGGCCGGCGGGTGGAGCGGCGGCTGCGCCGCGCGGACGGGTCGCCGCTGTGGGTGGACGTCACGATCTCCGTGGCCACCGCCACGCCGCGCTCGGACGCGATGGTGGTGTGCGTGACCGAGGACGTGACCGAGCGAGCCGAGGCCCGCGCCGCGCTCGTTCGCGCCCAGAACGAGTTGGCCCGGGTGACGCGCTCCACAGCACTGGGGGAACTGGCGACGTCGATCGCGCACGAGGTGAACCAGCCGCTGGCGGCGCTGGTGGCGAATGGCCACGCGTGCCTGCGATGGCTGACGGGCGAGCGCCGCGACGAGTCCGAGGCCATCGCCGCGGCGCAACGGATCGTGCGCGATGCAGAACGCGCCAGCGAGATCATCGGCGGCATCCGCCGCTTCCTCGGGCGAGCAGGAAACCACCGCGACGAGATCCACCTCGACGAGGTGGTGCACGACGTGGTGACGTTGGTGGCCCCCTTCGCCCACGCCCACCGGATCACCATCGAGGTGCATCCGAGCGGCCCGCTCCCCGTGCTGCTCGCCGACCGGGTGCAGATCGAGCAGGTCGTGGTGAACCTGGTGACGAACGCGATCGAGGCGATGGCCGGCTGCGAGCCGGCGGCCGGCGTGGTCGCGGTGCACACCGGCGGGTCGAGCGAGGAGTTGTGGCTCACGGTCGAGGACTCCGGCCCTGGCATCTCCGGTGAGATCGAGGACGTCTTCGAGCCGTTCGCCACGTCGAAGGCGGACGGCATGGGCATGGGCCTGGCGATCAGCCGTTCCATCATCGAAGGGCACGGCGGGCGGCTGCTCGTCGAGCGGACCGGGCCGACGGGGACCACACTGCGCCTCACGCTGCCGACGGGCGGTGGGGCGTGACCGCACCGCCCGACGCTCTGGTGTTCGTCGTCGACGACGACCCGTCGGTGCGCGAGGCCGTCAGCAGCCTGCTGCGCTCGATCGGTGTGCGCGTCGTCGACCTGCCGTCGGCGCAGGCGTTCCTCGAGCACGAGCTGAGGGCGGAGGCCGGCTGCCTCGTGCTGGACGTGCGCATGCCCGGCCTCAGCGGCCTCGAGCTGCAGGCGGCGCTGGCGGGCAGCGACAGTGCACCCCCGATCGTGTTCATCACCGGCCACGGCGACATCCCGATGGCGGTGCGGGCGATGAAGCTGGGCGCCGTCGAGTTCCTCCCCAAGCCGTTCCGAGAGAGCGACCTGCTCGACGCGGTGTCTGCCGCCATCCGGCGCGACCAGCAGACGCGGGCGGCGCGGGCGCAGCTGCGGTCCATCCGCGCCTGCTACGACACGCTCACCGAACGCGAGCGGGAAGTGGTCGACCCGATCGTGGCCGGCAAGCTCAACAAGCAGGTGGGCGCGGCGCTCGGCGTGAGCGAACAGACCGTGAAGGTGCACCGTCACAACATCATGCGCAAGATGGGCGCGGCATCGCTCCCCGACTTGGTTCGGATGATCGAGCTGTTGCGCGGCACGGGCTGAACCACTCACCCATGAATCCCGACCAGTTTGGTCGGATACACTGGGGTCGACAGCACCGCCCGACACGAGGAGCACCCCCATGGTCAAGATTGCGAACGACGTCACCGAACTGGTGGGCCACACCCCTCTCGTCAAGCTGCGCCGGGTCACCGACGGTGCCGGCGCCGAGGTGGTCGCCAAGCTGGAGTTCTACAACCCGGCCCACAGCGTGAAGGACCGCATCGGGGTGGCCATGCTCGACGCGGCCGAGCGCGCCGGCAAGATCGGGCCGGACACCATCATCGTCGAGCCAACCAGCGGCAACACCGGTATCGCGCTGGCGATGGTGGCCGCTGCCCGCGGGTACAAGATCGTGCTCACCATGCCGGAGACGATGAGCAAGGAACGCCGCCAGCTGCTGCGGGCGTACGGCGCCGAGCTGATCCTCACCCCCGGCCCGGAGGGCATGGGTGGCGCCATCGCCAAGGCCACCGAGCTGGCTGCCAGCGACCCGAAGTACTTCATGCCACAGCAGTTCGAGAACCCGGCGAACCCCGCAATCCACAAGGTCACCACGGCCGAGGAGATCTGGGCCGACACGGACGGTCAGGTGGACATCGTGGTGTCCGGGGTGGGCACGGGCGGCACCATCACCGGCGTCGGCCAGGCCTTGAAGGAGCGCAACCCGGCCATCCGCATCGTGGCGGTGGAGCCGGCAGCGTCGCCGGTGCTGTCCGGGGGGCCGAAGGGGCCGCACCCGATCCAGGGCATCGGCGCCGGCTTCGTGCCCCCGATCCTCGACACCGGGATCTACGACGAGATCGTCCAGGTGGCCAACGACGACGCCTTCGCCACCGCGCGGCGCATGGGCCGCGAGGAAGGCATCCTCGTGGGCATCTCCTCCGGCGCCGCTGTGTGGGCCGCGGTGCAGGTGGCCCAGCGGCCGGAGAACGCCGGCAAGCGGATCGTCGTGATCATCCCCTCGTTCGGCGAGCGCTATCTCAGCACAGCCCTGTATGCCGACCTCGCGGACTGACGTGCGCGGCTGGCGCCGCGACCTGCAAGCCGCCCGCGACCGCGACCCCGCGGCGCGTTCCGCCCTGGAGATCGCCCTGCTCTACCCGGGCGTGCACGCCATCTGGGCGCATCGTGCCGCGCACTGGCTCTGGGGGCGCGGGTTCCGTTTCGCCGGGAGGGCGCTGTCGCAGATGGCGCGCAAGTTCACGGGCATCGAGATCCACCCGGGCGCCACCATCGGCGAGGGGCTGTTCATCGACCACGGCATGGGTGTGGTCATCGGCGAGACAGCCGTCATCGGTGAGGACGTCACGATGTACCACGGGGTCACCCTCGGCGGCACCACCAGCGACAAGGGCAAGCGTCACCCCACCATCGGCGACCGGGTCACCATCGGTGCGGGCGCCAAGATCCTCGGGGCCATCGACGTGGCGCACGACAGCCGCATCGGCGCCAACGCCGTGGTGGTGCGCCCGGTGCCGGCGAACGCCGTGGTGGTCGGCGTGCCCGGGCAGATCGTGTCCAGGAGCCGGGCCGTGGCCAACGTGCCCGAACCCGACCTGGAAGACACCGTCCTGCCCGACCTGGTGGGCGCCAGCCTGCAGTCGTTGCGCGAGCGGGTGGACTGCCTGGAGACCACGCTCGTCGGGCAACCGTCGGCCTCCGCCTTGCGCCCGTCCGCCGACGGGGTGTGGTCGGGCGACGACTTCTCGATCTGACGGACGCGCCGCCGTCAGCGGGGGGTGTCCTGTCTGACGGACGCGCTGACGTCAGCGGGGGACGGCGTGCCAGTGCTCGGCGATGCCGAAGCCGACGCGACCACCCGTCTCGAAGCGGGCGAGGCCTTCGTTGACGAACGTCACCCCGTCGCGGCGGGGGATCTTCGTGGGGCAGATGCTGAGCACCGTGCCGTCCACCACGATCGCCTCGCCGCGGCTGTCCACGGCGTGCAACTGCACGGTCTGGTGCAGCAAGGGGTTGGTGGGGTCGAAGACCGTGGTGATCGTCACGTCGTCGAGGTCGAGCGTCTCGGCGCCGCGCTGGATCCACCCCTTGCCGCGGAACGAGCCGTCGGCCGTCCGACCGCACGCTCCACCCAATGCCAGGTCGGCGCCAAAGTTCATCGAGAACCAGTTGAGGAAGCACCCGTGCTCCACCGCCGCGGGGCCGGCCTCCTTGGCGGCCGAACCGCTGGGCGCCTGCCAGGTGCGCGGCCCCCACGACTTGTCGCGCACTCCGAACCCGTCCACCTGCCACTCCTCTGCGCCGACGCGCACGGTGCCGCGGACGCGTCCGGTCTGCTCGAAGTGCCCCTGCGCGCCGCCGACGGCGTAGTGCGGGTCGGTGGTGGCGTGGAAGGCGACGTCCATCTCCAGGTGGGCCGCGGTGCTCCAGCCCTCGGGCCGGTCCTTGGTGGCGGCCAGCATCACGGTCGGGTCGGCCATCAGCTGGGACTCGCCGGAGTAGACGATGTCCCACCGGCGGAAGGCCTCGCCGCGGCGGAGCGTGAGGTTGCCGACCGCGGGGTCCACCGGGCCGAGCGTCTCCACGACCGCGGGGGTGAGGTCGGTGCGCCGGCCGTAGGTGAACGCCACGCGGCCATCGGGGAGGTACACGGCGTGGAGCGCGTCGGCCCAGCCGTCGTTGGGGCGGAAGCCCATGCGGGTGAAGGCGCCGAGGCCGGTGGTGGGGTCGACGAAGTTGAAGTAGTAGCTCTCGCTCCAGGCGGCGTGGTCGCCAACCGGGTGGAAGAGTTCGTCGGCGGGGTCGGCGTGCGCAGCGGGCATGGCGCAGGTGTACACGGTGCAGGCCGGCGCGGACGAGCGGGCGGAGGCGGCCGGGGCCATGCATCCGCTGCGCCCGCTGCGCCCGATGCAACCGATGCGCCCGCTGCACCCGCTGCGCCCGATGGAGCGCCACCGCCGCAACCCGCTGCGCCCGCCGCAACCCGCTGCACCCGCTGCACCCGATGGAGCGCCACCGCCGGTCCCCGGGGCCAAGTTGTGCAGTAGGTAGCGCCGGGAGCTACGCGCTGCACGAGTAGGAGTGGGTGAGGAGGTCCGTGAGGCTGACGATCGTCTCCCCGAACGCGTGCTGGCTCTCCAGGTCGGGGTCGGTGGCCTCGACGATGCGCCAGCCCTGCGCCACCAGCAGGCGCCGCCGCACGACGTCGCGATCCTGCGCGGCCCGAGAACCGTGGGTGAAGAACGGGCTGACCTCGAGGGCAACCTTGGCGTGTGGCCACGCGAAATCGACCTCGACGGGGTCGCCCACCGCGACCGGGACGGGGTAGTTCGCCGTCCAGTCGCGCAGGCCGGCCGCCACCAGCCATCGAGCCACCTGCTGCTCGAGGTCGCTGCGGTGCTTCAGCCCGGCGGCCCGTTGCGCCAGAAGCTCGCGCAGCAGCTGACGGCCCACGATCGCCCGGCTCGGGAGTTGCTCCAGGAGGTCGCCGACGACCGCCACGGTGGTGAGCCGATGAGCGAGGCTGTGGTCGAGGCAGCGTTCGACGACCGGTGCTTCGACGAAGCGCGGCAAGAGCAGCAGGGTCGAGGCCGGGGTGGCCAGGCGCGCCCCGTGCCACCACCGAGCGGGCATGCGGAAGCTTTGACGGATGGCGACGATGCCAGGCGTGCGGACGGATGTGGTGGGGCCGACCGACAGGACGGGCCGACCGGCGACGGGGCCGACCGGCAACTGATGGATGACCGCGGCCGAGGTCGCGGCAATCGTGGAGCCCCGCACCGCGAGGGTGGCCGCGAGGATGGTCTGCTCGGGTGAAGGCTCGACCACCGCCAGCCGCATGACGCCAGGGAACATGGGAACGAGCGCACCGGTGTTCCTCCTGTGCTCGAGCGCGAACCTGTCGACTCCGTGCTGCGCCGCCTGAGCGACGGATACCAGGCCCAGCTGCGGGCCCGCGATCGTGCGCAGCACGGCGTCGATGGTTGCGGAGGATCTTCGGCCCTGCATGAGAGAGCACTCTCCCAGAGAGGTGTGACGCGGTTCCCCGGGCGTCTACTTGTGCAGAAGGTAGCGCTGGAACCTACCTACTGCACAAGTAGCGGGCGGAAGGAGGGATGGGTGCGGAAGGACGGCCGGGTTCGGGCCCGCGGCTCGTCGTTGGGCGGACGGGGCGGTGCGATAGGTTCGGCTCGATGCCGCCCGCCCGCAAGATCGCCTTCATCGGGTCGCATTCGGTGCGCAAGACGAATGCCGTGCACTCCTTCGCCGGGGCGGTCGGGCGCAGCGGGCGCAGCGTGGAAGTGGGGCGGGAAGTGGTGCGTTTCAGCCCGATGGGGATGAACGAGCGGGCCACCCCGGAGGCCCAGCTGTGGGTGATCATGGCCCAGATCCGCGAGGAGCTGGAGCTGCGCAGCCGGGCCGAAGTATTGGTGCTAGACCGCGCGCTGATCGACAACTTCGCCTACTTCCTGCGGGTCACCAAGGGGCAGGACCCGTTCGACGTCACCCCGTTGGTCGCCCGCTGGTCCACCACCTACGACCTGTACGTACGCCTGCGGCCGGACACTCCGCTGTTGGCGGACGGAGTGCGCAGCACGAACGAGAAGTTCCGCAACGAGATCGAGAAGATCCTCGACGTGATCATCCCCAAGTACGTGCCCGCCGACCGGCTGGTGGAGCTGTGGGCGTCCGAGGTGACGGACTCGTTCGACTGGCCGAGCCTGGTGGAGCGCCTCTGTGGGCCGCCGCTCCCGGGCCCCGTGATGGAGCAGCCGGTGTCCTACACGCCGACCCTCTGGGACTGACCACCCGGCGGCGGCGAGAGATGGACGCGCAGATGTCGAAGACGGGCGGTGCCGTTCGTCGTAGAGGTGTCATCGACGGCGGACAACGCCACGACCACAGGAGTGAACCGAAGTGAAGTACATGATGTCGGTGCTCGACGACCGCACCTACTCCGCCACGCCCGGTGAGATGGAGCGGATCGACGCCTTCAACGACAGGCTCATGGCCGATGGGCATTGGGTCCTGGCCGGCGGCTTGGCCGCCCCTGCCACCGCCACGGTCATCGACAACCGGAGCGGTGCGGCGCTCGTGACGGACGGACCGTTCGTGGAGACCAAGGAGTACGTCGGCGGCTTCTGGGTCGTCGACGCGCCGGACCGCGCCACCGCGCTGGCACTGGCGGCGGAGGGTTCCCAAGCGTGCAACCGCCGCGTCGAGGTGCGGGCCTTCCTCTGACGGGCGCCGGCGCCCCCACTTCAGCCGGTGGTGGCGACGCGCTCCAGGTTGGCGACGCTCTGCTCCAGCATCTCCACGGGCACGATCGGCCAGGTGCGGCCGGCGGCGCGCAGGGCCTCGACGATGTTGCTCCAGTCGCAGTAGTTCGTGACGTCGGTGTGGCCGTCGTCCACGGGGTCGAGCTGCCAGCCGTAGACATGGCCGAGCGGCGGCTGGTCCACCGCACCGATCGTCCACTCCACCAGGCGGCCCGGCACCAGCTGGGTGACCGTGTTGCGCACCGTGTACTTGCCCAGGCCGGGGATGTCGTTCAGCGGGGCACGGTCCATCGCCATGTCGAACGTGTCGCCCACCGCGGTGACGGGGCGGGCATCCGGCGCGGCTTCGAGCATGCCCGACCCGTCGATGCGCACATGGCCGGCGGGGTCGCTGACGATGGCGTAGATGGCGTCCGCGGAGGCGGCGATACGGCGGGTGGCGGCAACTCGTTCTTCGGACATCCGGCCACCGTAGCCCGGCGCCGGCAGATGACCGGCCGGTTCAGCCAGGCGCGTTGAGCCTCACGTCTCAGCGGACGCCCCGGCGAGTTCGGCGCCGCGGGCGAAGGCGTGTTCGTTCAGCTCCACCAGGGCGCGCTTGCCGCCGAGGGAGGAGCGGATGACGTCGAGGAAGGTGTCCGCGGGGAATATGCCGGTGGCGCCTTGCAACGCGCCGAGGGCCACCACGTTCTTCACCTGCACCGAGCCCAGCCCCTTCGCCACCTCGGTGAACGGCACGCCGATGACACGCACCCCGTCGGCTAGGCCGGCCGGCACGTCCGTCACCACGGAGCTGTCGTAGACGATGGTGCCGCGGGCGCGCACGGTGGGGCCGAACTTGGCGAGGCTGGGTGCGTTGAACGCCACCAGCACGTGCGGGGCCGGTGCCGCGGGTGCCAGCACCTCGGTGGCCGCCACGTGCACGTCGGCGTAGGAGGTGCCGCCGCGGGATTCGGGGCCGTAGCTGGGGATGACCGTGGAATCGAAGCCTTCGTTGATCGCCGCTTTGGTGACGAGCAGGGCCGCGGTCTGCGCGCCGTCGCCGCCGGCGCCGGCGAACTTCAGGCTGATGTCGTCGGCGTCGAGGTGGGCGGGGAACTCGGTGGCATGGCGCGACGCCAGCTGGGTGGTGGTGCCCAACGCCCACAGCACGCGCTCGGGTTCGAAGGAGGGCGTGGGGAACTCGGGGAAGTGGGCGGTGTCGGTGATGTCCTTCTTCACGCCGAGCGGGAAGACGGGCTCCATCGAGTCCCGCACCCAGGCCTCCGCCGCTTCGGGTTCGAGCTTGAGATGGGTGGGGCACTCGGCCAGCACTTCGATGAACGCGAAGCCGGTGCCGTTTACCTGCATCTCCAGGGCCTTCTTGATCGACCGCTGGGCGTGGATGCGGTGCTTGTTGTCGTACAGCGCCACCCGCTCCACGAACACGGGGCCGTCGAGGCCGGCGATCAGCTCAGCCACCTTCAGCGGCTGGCCGGAGAACGCGGTGCGCCCGTCGGGGGAGGTCGTGGTCGGCTGGCCCATCAGGGTGGTCGGCGCCATCTGGCCGCCGGTCATCCCGTAGATGGCGTTGTTGACGAAGATGATCGTCAGCGGCAGGCCCAGCTGGGCGGCGCTGATGATCTCCGCAAGGCCGATCGAGGCGAGGTCGCCGTCGCCCTGGTAGCAGATGACGATGGAGTCCGGGTTAGCGGTCTTGTGGCCGATGGCCACCGCCGGCGCCCGCCCGTGCGCGGCCTGGGTGTTGCCGACGTCGAAGTAGTAGTAGCTGAACACCGAGCAGCCGACCGGCGACACGAGCACGGTGCGGTCCTGCACGCCGAGCTCGTCGATGGCTTCGGCGAGGAACTTCTGCGCCACGCCGTGCCCGCAGCCGGGGCAGTAGGTGGTGGAGTGGGCCTTGATGCCAGTGGCGTGGTCGTGCCGTTCGAACTGGCGGTAGAAGACGGACATCGGCATCACACACCGCCCTTCGTGTTCTTGGCCGGTTCAAGGCCGAGGACGTGGTCGACGATCTCCTGCTGCGACGGGAGGATCCCGCCCTGGCGGCGGACGTGGGAGATCGGCGGGCCGTGCAGGTCGGCGTGGCTGAGCGCCAGGCGCAGTTCGTCCTCCAACTGGCCTTCGCTGGCCTCCACCACCACGAGCCGCTTCGCCCCGCCGTCACCGGCGCCACCCTCGCTTCCGGCGCTGCCGTCGCTGCAGTCGCTGGCGAGCACGCCGCGCAGGGCATCGATGGGGAACGGCCACAGGGTGATCGGGCGGAACAGGCCCACCTTCAGGCCGCGGTCGCGCAGTTCCTTCACCGCACCCTTGGCCAGTTGGGCGGGGGTGTTGCAGGCGACGATCACGATGTCCGCGTCGGCGCACTGGTGTAGGTCGGCTCGCTGTTCGGCGGCGGTCATGCGCGCGTACTTGGCGTCGAGGTCGAGGTTGTGGCGCTCGAGGTCCACCTCGCGCAGCTCGATCGAGCAGATCAGGTTGCCGCGGTGCGAGCGGTCGCCCCACACGGCCCACTCGGGGATGCCTGGCACCACCATGTGGTCGGGCAGGCGCACCTTGCCGGTCATCTGGCCGAGGTAGCCGTCGCCGAGGAGCACCACCGGGTTGCGGTACTGGAAGGCCAGCTCGAAGGAGAGCATGGTCAGGTCGAGCATCTCCTGCGGTGTGGAGGGGGCGAGCACGATGGCGTGGGTGTTGCCGTGGCCCAGGCCGCGGCAGGCGAGCTTGATGTCCGCCTGCGCGGGGGCGATGTTCCCCAGGCCGGGGCCGCCGCGCATGATGTTGACGAACACCGTCGGCACCTCGGCGCCGATCAGGTACGACACGCCCTCGAGCATCAGGCTGAAGCCGGGCGAGCTGGTGAACGTCATGCAGCGCATGCCCGCGCCGCCGGCGCCGTACATCATGTTGACGGTGGCCACCTCGCTGACGGCCTGCACGAACACGCCGCCGAGGTTGGGCTGCACCTTGGCCATCAGCTCCGCACCCTCGGTGGACGGGGTGATCGGGTAGCCGAACACGTGCCGGCACCCGGCGAGGATGGCGCCCACCGCCGAGGCGTACGTGCCCTTCATGACCATCGGCGCCTGCTCCAGCAGGGCGACCGTGGTGTCGGGCTGCGGGACGGGTGTCGGTGCGTCGTACGGGCGGGGGCCGTTGAGGTGGGCGGGGTCGACGATCTCGAACGCCTCTTCCTCCCCCTCCGGCCGCAACCCGAACGGCTCCGGGCAGGCCTCGATGCACAGCTCGCAGTGGTTGCAGTCGGTGAGGTCGAGATGCACCGGCACGAGCCCGGTGGTGGGGTTGATCTCCGTGCCGAGGGAGATGCAGTCCTTCGAGCAGGCGGCGATGCACCTGCCGCAGCCCTTGCAGTACTCGGGTAAGAGGAAAGGCGGCGGCTTACGGCTGACTGTCGTCACGGCAGCACCTCCAGAGAGTCGGGCATCGGAGACGCCGGATCGGGGTATCGCACTGGATTCGTACCTGGATTGTGCGCTTGTGGACGCGTGGGGGCTAGGGACCTGCGGCCCGGTGGAGGGGGTCGTGCGGCCTACGGGTGCGGGGCCGGCGGGCCGGGCCGGCGGGCTGGGCCGGCAGGCTGGTGGAACGGGGCCAGCCCTCGAACCCGCCGGACCTGTCGCACGCCTACCAGGAGGCTTCGTGGTCACGCTGCGACAAGTCCCCGGGGTGCAGGGCCCCTCGGCGGGCTTCAGGACGCGTGCCGGAAGGTCTCGAATCGCTCCGCCAGTAAGTCGCGATCGGGCTTCTCGGCGCGGGAGTGCGGGAGCTGCCGAAGGTGCTCACCGTGCATTTCCTTGATGGCGTGCTGGAGTGTCGGGCCGTCGAACGTCTCCAGCACGGAGTGTCGAACCTGTACGACATAGTCCGGCGAGCGCGCCTCGCGGACCAGGACCGCGACCTCACCGACATCGCTCGCCGCTGCAGTTGGACAACGTCGTCACAACGAAGTGCCGCACTCGCGCAGAGCACGTACCTCCACCTCGCCGCCCGCACGCCACTGTGGCTCCACGACAAGGAGTTCGAGTTCGCCACTGGCCCCAGTTGGGCGTGACGCGCCCGCGGACGCCCGGAGCAGAATCGTCGGTTCGCTCCGGTGGGCGCTTCCCAGCGCAGCCGCTCGCCTACTCTCTGCGATGAGTGTGAAGCGAGGTGGAAGTTGTCGGCGAACCTGCCGCTGGTGCGAGACACGCTGACGAGCGCGACCGAGGCGGTCGAGGATGAGCTGCGCGCGGCCCAGAGCCAGCCCTCCAGCAGGTACCGCCTGTACGACGGCCGCTGCGTTGGCAGGTCGGTGCGGGCGTCGCTGTGGTCGTGGTCGTTCGACGGCGACATCGCACTTGCGCCCGAGTCATCAGGGGAACTCCACATCGACGGCGCAGAACCCGTCGCCGCGACCGTGGTCTCCGTCGGCGACTTGGAGCTTCTCCTTGCCGTGATGAGCACCGAGTTGGTGGAGTCAGCTGCGACAGCGGACTTCGTCGCTCAACCTCTCTTCATTCTGCGCGAGCTGAAGATGCGGCTCTCGGGAGCGAACGGGCAATTGCTCGACAGCACGATGCTCGAGCAGTTGCTCGACCTGGTCGACCTACCCGAAGTCGCGCCGCAACACCCGCCCAACCAACCCACCGACGACACCGATCCGATCGAACCGAACGAATGCTCCGTGCCCCTGCCCGAGGGGCTGAGTGCTGAGCAGGCAATCGCCTCCGAACACGCGACCCGGGAAGGGCTGCGTTTCGTCTGGGGACCTCCAGGAACCGGCAAGACCGCGACACTTGCGGCAACCGTGAGCGCACTCGCCTGGGCCGGCCGTAAGACCATGGTGGTTGCGCACTCCAACGTGGCGGTCGACGTGGCAATGGTGCGAGTTGCGGAGATGCTCACCAACTCGCCGCTGATCTATGAATCCAAGGTGCTGAGGGTCGGTACACCTCACCTCACCGAGATGTACGGCCACCCGGAGATCCTTCCCTCCGAAATCACGCTGCAGAAGTACCCAGAACTGGCCGACAGCATCCACCGCCTACAGGACGAGCGAGCTCGTCTCAGCGCTCTCCTCCTCACTGCCCCGAGCAAGGAGCCGGTGCTCCAGAGCCTGGCGGATGTCCGCCGTCAGCTCCTTGTACTGAACGGCCGCCTCTCCGAAGAGGAGGACGAGTTGGTGAGGGGTGCGCAAGTCGTGGGCTGCACGCTGGCGAAGGCCATCCTCGATGGAACATTGTGGAGTTGGCCCAAGGATGCGCTGATCGTCGATGAGGCGAGCATGGCGGCGCTCCCCTACCTGATGGCGCTTGTGACCGAACCGCCGACCACCGTCGCCTGCTTCGGCGACTTCCGGCAGCTTCCCCCCGTTGCTGTGTCCCGGTCGGCGGCAGCACAGGCCTGGTTCGGTCGCGACGTGTTCGAGGTGGCAGGTGTCATCGAGCGCATCGAAGCCGGCGACGACGATCCACGTCTTGCCATTCTGCGAACCCAGTATCGGATGGGTGAGACAATTGCCGAGGCGGTCAGCCGCGTGGCCTACTTCTCCTTGCTGTCCACGCACGTGGACGCAGTCGAACGTGCTCGCCAGATCTGCGAGATCGCACCGGAAGACGGTCGCGAAGTAGTTCTGGTCGACACCGCCTCACTCGGCGCTCTGGCACAAACGGAGAGCGACGTGCAGTTGTTCTCGCGATTCAACCTGCGGACTGGCGCACTCGCCGCGAGCCTCGCCGGACAGCTCGGGGCAACCGGCCGCACTGTCGCAGTGATCTCGCCGTATCGCGCACAGGTTTCCTTCGTCCACGCGCTGACGCGAAGTATGCGAAATGTCGCGGCGGCCACAATGCACCGCTTCCAAGGCTCGGAACGCGACGCCGTGGTGCTTGACCTCGTCGATGCACCACCACTGCGCGGGCCGAGCCAACTCACCGGCAAGAACGAAGACCTCACTCTGCGGCTCCTCAACGTGGGCATCTCCCGCGCCCGAGGAAAGCTCATCGTGTTGGGCGACTTCGGCTTCTTCCAGTCAGCCCTCCGCCGCACGGCGCCCACCTTGCAGTTCATCGACGCGTTCCGCGAATTGGGCGCTGCTGAGGTGGACGCCGCTTCTCTGGCGCAGGAGCCCGGCGAGGGAAGCGTCACGTGGACTGCCGACTGGTGGGACTCGGTCGAGGAGATGTGCACCGTCGGAAGCTCACCACACCTCACAATTGGCCTTCCGTCGTCCACTCCCTTGAGCGAGAACGGGGTGAATCGGCTTCGCTCCTTACATCGTCTGGTGCCCAGCCTCACCGTGCATGCTCCCATCGAGATCGCCCAGCAACTCGAAGGCGGTGGGTTCACCTTGCGCCTCATGCCCATCTCGCCATTGCCCGTCGCTGTGGCCACTGGCAGGGGGGTCGTCGTTGGCGCGAATCAAGCGGGCCTGCCCACCGCAGTTCTTCACGGCGACGGAGTTCGTGCCTCCGCCCGACGTCTACTCAACCTGGAGATGTGACCATGGCGCTCCTCATACCGGAGTCATTACGAAGCAGAAAGGAT
>JBPOIX010000153.1:0-4482 GCA_052034175.1 Actinomycetota bacterium | reverse complement strand
TCGTTGATCGTCGGTGGCATGTACGCCGCCAACCCAGTGGCCCCCTCGTAGGCGATGCCCTCGTCGTGGCTGATCACCATTGCGTCCACCGCGGCGGCGACGCGCTGCAGGGCGGCGTTGACCACGGGGTCCGAGGTGGTGGCCAGCTGGGTGTACTGCCCAAGGTCGGCCATGAAGAAGTCACCGCCGCCGAAGCTGAGCGTGCTCTTCACAGCACGCATCATCGTGATCGCGTCGGTACCGGACAATGTGGCCGACGCGGCTGCCAGATCGCCCAGCGCGGCGTCCAGCTCGGCCACTCCGGCGAGGTCCATCAGCGACATCGTCACCGTGTCCACCGTGTCGTTGTCGGTGGCGTGGGCCATGAACCCGGCGAGCAGTGTGGAGCCGAACTCCGCCGGGGTCGGGGCCTGGGCTGCAGCGGCAAGGTCGGCGTAGTTGAGGCTGTGGCTGGGCACCGATTCCTCCGACGCCAGCAGGTAGGAGGCCACATCCGAGAAGGCGGAGGCAGCGGACAGCTCGCCCATCAGGCAGCTGTCGTAGATCACCATGTCGACACGGTCGTCGCCCACGGAGGTCAACGCCCTGCCGACGGCATCGGCGAGGTCGTCGGTCTTGAGGATGGCCCGCGGGTTCGAGGTGTCGTCCATCATCGCCCCCTGCCAGGCGCCGCCGTGCGACCAGAAGAACAACGCCTGGTGCTCGGAGGGGAACTGCTGCAGGATCTGTGCGGTGAGCGCCTCGTAGACCGCAGGGCTGGTCATGTCCGCATCGGAGGCGATGCCGAGGTCGACGAAGCCTTCCGGTGCCACACGGTAGGCACGGGTGCCGGACCAATCGCCCATTGCCCCGAGCGCCTGGGAGCTGAAGTCCGGCCCACCCTGCACCTCGTCCAGCGGAGAGCGGTCGTGCACGACGATCAGGTTCATCGGTGCTCCGGCCGCTTCGGTCATCTCCACCGCGTCGAACAACGATGCCTGCTCGAGGTTGTTGTCCGCAGCGAGGTAGACGATCACGGTCCATGCGGCCACGTTCGCCGGAACCGGCGCCGTCGTGGTGCTCTCCAGCGGCACGACGGACGTGCTGGCCACCTGCGTCGAGACGGGAGGAAGCACAGCACCCCCGCCGTCGCTGCAGGCGGCCAGGGTCGCCAACGAGATGGCCACCGCCAGTGGGCGTCGGAGTCGTGAACTGCTCATTGGTGCGCCTCCACAAGTGCATCGAAGATCCCCATGGTGACATCGTGGCCGACGGGGACGTGGCACGCCATCGGGGATTCCCCCGAATCCTGCCCGATCGGGTAGGTCCGCGCTCGGTAAAGTCCTGAGCCTGATGGCGGAACTCGTCGGGCGTGAACTGGAGCAGCGGGCGCTGCTGGAGGTGTTGGGCCGCGGGCGACACTCGGGCGTCACCGCCTGGATCCATGGGCCGTTGGGCAGCGGCAAGAGCTCCCTGCTGGGCTGGGCGGCCAGGGTCGCCGGCGGCGCGCGCGTCGTCGCTGTCGCCTGCCACCCGGCGGACCAGCATCGGGACTTCTCCGCCGTCCATCAGGTGGTGCAGCACCTTCACAGCCATCTCTCCGACCTGCCCGACGACCTGGCCGCGCCCCTCAACGCGGTGCGGGTCGGTCGTTTCGACGGGGTGGCGCAGCATGTGGAGTACGCACTCCTGGAACTGCTCAGCGTGGCGGCGGGGCCCGCGCCACTCGTCGTCACCATCGACGACGCCCACTGGATGGACGACGCCAGCCGCGAGGCGGTGGCGCTGGTGGCCCGGCGAGTCGGCGCCGAACCGCTCACCCTTGTCGTCACGTCGCTGCAGCCGCCGGACGGAACCCGCTGGACACCGACGAGCGTGGTGCCACTCCGTGTGCTCCCCGCGGATGGCACCTTGCCGGGCGGCTCCACGCCGGCGCGCGCGGAGGCCGACGCCCGAACGGTGTTCGAGCAGGTGTCGCCGCAGGCACAGCTTGCCGTCGCCATCACGGCGCTGGCGGGCAGTGGCGCAGGCGACGCAGCCGCCGCCATCGCCGCGGCCGGCGCCACTGCGGAGCATCTCCGCGAAGCTGTCGACGCCGGGCTGCTCGACATGGACGGACGGGTCACCGCCCCGCTCGTGCGCGTGCTGCTCGCCACCGACCACCCCGCCACACGACACGCCCACGACGTGCTCGCCGACGCAACGGCCGGGCAGGACCCACTGAGGTCGTTCGTGCATCGCAGCCAGGGCACGGCCACGCTGGAGACCGAGGCGCTGCTGCAGGCGGAGGCGTTGGCCCACGACGCGGCCACCGAGGGGCGAACCGCCGACGCGGTCAGCGTGATGGTCGCCGCGGCCGGCCACCACCGCGACCCTGCACTGGTGTGCGAGTGCTACCGCCTGGCGGGCCTGTTCGAGGGTTCCGCGGCGCGATACACCGCGGCCGTGCCGTGGCTGGAGAAGGCACTGGCAGCCGCGCCGACCCTGGAGTGGCGGTGCATCGTGCAGCGCACCAAGTCCTGGGCGGACATGTGGGCCGGAACCACCGCGATGTCGGCGGCCAACGAACTGGCGCGCCTGCTCGACCAACTCCCACCCGCCGACGTGGAGATGCCCGAGCAGATCGCCCGCGCCTGGGCCTCCCTCATCGCCCTCTACGGCATCACCGACATGCACGCCTCCGTGGCGGCGGCACGGCGGGCGCCCCAGCACCCGGCCATGGACGACGATCGCATCATCGCCGCCCTGTTCTCGCTCGACCACAGCATCGCACCGACCTTGCCGGAGCGCCCCGGGCCGCTGGACACGGCGACGGACATGTTCAGGGTTCCGCTGGGCATGCGGATCGAAGCCCTCTTGATGAACGGCGAGTGGGAAGCCGCTGCCGCCGAGGCACAGGAGGAGGTGGCCTCCACTCGCCGCATCGGTGCACTCGCTTCGCTCGGCCCGGCGGTCTCCCGCCTGGTGATGGCCACGACGTTCCGCGGCGACGCCAAAGGGGCGTACGGCAACGCACTCGCCACGGTCGACATCGTGCCGGACGACGGCAGCCTTCTCGCCTCCGCCGCCTATGCGGGGGCGGTCGTCGGGTCGTCGCGGGCCACGGAGTGGGCCGAACGGTGCCTGGCAATCGGGCAGCGTCACGGGATCACGAACTTCGTCATCGATGCCGAGCACGCACTGGGGACAGTGGCGCTCGCGGACGACCGGCTGGACGACGCGGCCATCCACCTGGATCGCTGCGACCAGCTGATGCGCGACCACGGATTCCTGCACCCCGGGTTCGCCTACGCCCGCGGCGACATCGCCGAGGTGGCGGTGCGCCGGGGGGACCTCGCCACCGCCCGCCGGGTGATCGCCGAGCTCGAGGTGGAGGGCTTCAGCTCGGCCTGGACGATGGGCCTCGCCAGCCGCATCCGCGGCATGGTCGGCGAGGCCGGGGCGTTCGCCCGCTCGCTCGAGCTACTCGCTGCTTCGCCGTGGGAGCAGGCCCGCACCCACCTGGCGTGGGCCCGTTCGTCCACCGGGCCTGAACGCGCGGCCGAGGCGCGTTCGGCGCACGAGCTGTTCTCCCGGCACGGCGCCGTCACGTGGGCCGAGCAGGCCCGCGCCCTGCTCGCGGATGAAGGAGTCGTGTCGCCGCCGGCCACCGCCGACGCGCTGGCGTCGCTCTCGGACCGCGAGCGCACGGTGGCCCTCACGGTGGCGGCCGGTCGATCGAACAAGGAAGCGGCGCGCGACCTGTTCATCAGCACCAAGACGGTGGAGGCTCACCTGCAGGCCATCTATCGCAAGCTCGGTGTGGCGAGCCGCACCCAGTTGGTGGCGCTCTGCCTGTCGTGACACGCGCGGGCGTGGCGTCGCCCCGAGCGGCGGCGCGCCACCGGCCGGAGAACCGCGATCAGGGATTGGCCTGCACCAGGGCATCGAAGAAGCTCGCCGCGGTGTACGACGAGTCACCCGTCCAGTACACGATGTAGCCGAAGTTCTCGTTGATGACAGCGAACACATCATCACGACCGCCGGGGCAGGCTGCCCCGTTCACCCCACCTGGCGAGGTGGCTGGCACTGCAGGCTGCACCGTGCCGGACAGGTCGAAGCACCACGCAGAGAGCCACTCTTCCGCCATTTCGTCTGCTGTGGCAACACCAAGCCAGAGGCGGGCTACCTCGCCGCCGGCCGACTGCCCACCGACCCCACCGGTGAGGAGTGCCGAGAACCCAGTGCCCTGCGGGAGCCCGCTTTGCACTGCTCCGACATACGCGTCGTCGAGGATTCCGTAGGGGAGGAACTCGAGGCCCGCCGGCAGTGCCAGTTCGGGGAGGCCCGTGGCGAAAGGAAAGGTGATCGTGTCCTCGGCTGCGGGAGTACCGGGCTGACCCTCGGCCGAGGAGGAAGGCGTTGACTGCACGGGGTCTGCCGGCAGCGACAGGGTGGCCGGCGTGGACGGGGCGGCCGCTGTGGTCGGCGCGGGCGACGGCACCGTCGTGGGCGAGAGTGCCA